>NZ_PJJQ01000010.1:0-9062 GCF_002929575.1 Cryobacterium sp. N21
GGTCGATGCGAACGCGGGTCATGTCAGGTTTCCTTCGGGGTTGTGCAGGTCATGTGGATGCCGAGCCGGTCGGCTTGGTGTTCGGCGGGGGTTCGTTGCTCGCCGAGCCACCGGTGTAGGACGTCGAGGGCGCCCGGTCGCAGGCTCATGGTGCGGACGCGCCCATGCTTCTGTGACGTGACCAGTCGCGCGTTCTCGAGGACGCGCAGGTGCTGCATGAGCGACGGCAACACCATCGAGAACGGTGCCGCGAGTTCGGACACGACGGCGGGGGACTTCGCCAACCGTTCCACGACGGCTCGGCGCGTCGGATCCGCGAGAGCGCGGAGCACGGCATCGAGCTCGTCGCGATACTTAGGCACATACCTAATTATTCTTGAAGGGCNCGGCTCACGCCAGGAACGTGTCCCGCGTTTGAAGAGTGTCCGGAATTGATCACTTAACACCAGTGTCATTTTCCGTACTCGCCCCCACAAATTATCCACACCGACGTCGACCCTTGCTGCCGTCCTGCATGGGGAACGTTGAATGGGACTTTCAGAGAGTCACTGGGCGGAACACCCGCACGTGTCCAAAGGAGTTTGCTGGTCGCCGCGACAAAATCGAGTAGTTGAAATCGGTAGTCTTACTGTGGCGAATGCTTGTAAGGGACCCCCTCGACAGGTGACCTTTTTGATGACCACCCGTTTCGGAGGCCAATTAGCCGTGACAACGACAGGCGTAGAGACGCTGTACGCCGCTGAGCGCGACCGATTCGCCGAGGATCTCGCCGGTCTCGATGACGCATCCTGGCAGACGCCGAGCCTGTGTCGCGGGTGGACAGTGCGCGACTTGTGCGCGCATCTGCTCATGCCCTACGAACTCGGATTTGGCAGCTTTATTGTCGGTCTCGCGCAAGCGCGCTTCAACTTCGACGAGTTCGCTTATCGCTGGGCCAGGACTGACCGGCGAACCGGCACCGAGCTGACGCGCTTGATCGCGAAGACCAATGTTGCCGGTTTCGCGGTCCCCGACGCGGGAGAACTCGCCCCACTGGCACACTTGGCCATTCACTCCGGAGACGTTCGTCGGCCGCTCGGCCTTGCTGGTCGGATTTCCCCTGAAGCGGGCTGGCTGGTCCTCAATGAGCTGACGAGTGGCAGGCACTCGGTCGGTGACGATCTCCTTCGTGGGCTGCGCTTCCAAGCCACCGATACCGACTGGTCGCTGGGTGGAGGACCCGAAGTCAGTGGCGATATCGCTACTCTTCTCAGCGCACTCAACCGCCGTCGTGCGGCCGCGGCTGACTTGACGGGCGCCGGTGCAGACGAGTTCCGGTCCCGCATGGGAAGGGTGAGTGGACGCTGATGCACGTCGAGCGAATCGGGATCCTGCACAAATGTTTGTTCGCGAAATTAGCTGGCGCCTGACTTGTGTCGACTCCGGCCGAGAGTTGATCGGCGAAGTCGCACAGTATCGTGGCTTGATTGCGAACGTGGTCTATCAAGTCGGACCTACCTGAGTGGGCGGCAATGATCCGATTCAGGTTCCAGGAATCGAGAGAAATCCGGTTGTCGAAGCTGGGACGCGAGCCCGAAACGACCCCGAGCGCAACCGCCGCGATGGCGGCATCCACACTGAGGAGATGAGCCAATATCTGATCGGCGGTCCAACCCCCGTCACCGGCTTCGCCGAGATCGGGAATGGATGCCGTTTCGAACAACTTTTCATAGGCGCTTCGAAGGGCTGTTGTGATCATGAGGTGCTTCCTCTACGTCTTGTTTTGTCGGCCGGGATCAGCGCCTTGGTGACGCTGGATTGCTTCGGCGATCTGGGTGATCCGCTGTAACCGTGCGTCCCACGATGCCCCGACGGTGGAGAGCTGCGCTACCGCGCGAGCGAACTCTACATCGTCCAACCTGTAACACATCTCCCGTCCGATGGGCGCGGCATGCACCAAGCCAACACGGTGGAGTACCCCAAGGTGCTTTGCAACGGCCTGACGTGTAACGGGAAGTTCGTGGCTGAGGCTGGTTGCCGTGCCACCGCCAGCCGCCAAGAGCATGTCGAGCATGCGCCGCCGGGTCGGGTCGCCGATCGCAGACCACAGATCATCGTCGATTACCGCAGCCATTGGGCGGCAACCAGTTGCCCGAGATAGTCGCGAAGGCTGGCCAAGTGCGTAGTCCAGCCGACGGAGTGCTCCTTGTATTGTTCCTCAAGAACGGCAGCCTCCCAATCCATTTCGCGGAATCCCACCTCGGTAAGACGAACCACGGTGCCAGTGCCAGACGGCACGAGTTCGAAGGTCACCAGCAACGAGTTAGCAGGGGTCGCGACCTCATCGAGGGGATAACCCCAACGGAAGGAAAACAAACGAGGCTGTTCAGCATCAACCACGGTGATGGAAACGACCTCTGCCTCAGCTTTGGCTTTGTCTCCCCAAACAAGTTCACCGACAGCACCTGGGACAGGTTCCAGGTGCGCCTCAGCGTGCCACCATTCCCGGATGTGCGCGGGACTGCTGATGACTGCGTAAACCACCTCGGGCGAGGCGGCGATGCGGAACTCGCGTTCGATGCGTCCGTACTCCATTTTCGCCCGACCTTCTGCAATGTTTGGTTGCACGTCACCATGGCCCCACGCACCCGCTTCGCGCAACCGAAGGTTGCTTGAGTGAGTGGAAATGCCGGACATTATCGGCACACCCGACACGGCGATCACCGGCTGTCGCGCAGGTCCCGTGTGGGGAACGCTCAGCGGGCTCAGCAGTCGTAGCCAACGCGCCTGTGACTGCGAACGCTCGATGGTGGCGTTCTATTGTTCCTAGGGCGCCAGGGAACCAACCGATCAGACGGTTAGGTCCAGCCACGCGATGATGGCGGCGCGTGCTGCTGCAGGTTGCTCGTGAAACAGGAAGTGCCCGGCGTCTTTAATAACCGTGTAGGTGGCCGTGGTCAGTGCTGCCGCTGATTCTTCGGCGGCAGCAATCGGAATGAGGCGATCGCCAGCGCCGTGAATGATCGCGGTCGGGCAGGTAATCGCGGGTAGCAAGTAGCGCAGGTCAGCTCGGTTCACAACAGCCTGCTGTTGCCGGAGAAACGCGTCGGCGCCGACCGGGGTCGTCATCTGTCGCCAGATGGCGAGAAGTGCTTCATCGGATTCGTTCTCCGCCGCGACCACGCCGGGAAAGGCGGCATCGATCAGAGCCGTGAATTGTCCTGCTTCAACGGGGGCCGATTGCCGAGCGCGGGCCGCTTTCTGCTCATCAGTGTCGGCCCGAGCGGATGTGCTCACGAGCGCGAGTGCGGTAACGCGCTCGGGTGCCTGCCGCATCACCTCGAGGGCAACATACCCGCCCATACTCGTTCCAAGAACAGCGAAGTCTCCAATGTTCTCGCACAGGAGACGTTCTGCCATGGCCGCGATGGTTTTATCGCGGCGTGTATCTGCGATGGTGACTTGACCTCGCGACCAGAGCGTGTCGAGCACGGGGACGTAGGCAAGAGGCGAGCAGAGGAGGGGCGGGACAACGATTATCTTCATAACTTTATTGTTCCTCCTGTCTGTGACATCGCTCAGTGAGCAGTGCCCACAAGCCGGACGGCGATCGGCACACCCGAGACGGCGATCACCGGCTGTCGCACAGTTCCCGTATGGGAACCTCCACCGGACACACCCTGGCGTTGACGAGCACCGTTGCTGTGACTGTTAATTAGTAATGGCGGGTAATCGCAGCTTCAATTGGCGGTTCTGTCGCCCGGGCTCATGCTAGTCGGGCTCATTGTCAGGTCCGAGTACCTGATATTGGCGCCGCACCTGCGGAAATCAGTGCGTTCCTGACTCCTGTTTGTGGTTGCATTCGTCGATCCGCAACCGCAACCGCTTCATTAACGAAACCCAATCGCGGGACGGTTAGTTTCGGAGACCAAATTTCGGTTGCCGACAGGTCGGTGTGTTCAGCAGGGCTCTTGCCTCGTTGAGATGAGTTCAGTGGATCGCGGCGAGGAGGGTCAGCGCCGTTAGGGTTCCGTCCTCGGCGGACATGGCCTTGGCGACCTCGGTGATGCGGGGACGGCACTGCTCCGCCTCGTCGAGTGCGGCGCTGAGGGCTGGGACGGTCAACGCACGTTGCGGGATCGGCGCGGGTGTCAGACCCATTTCGTAGAGACGGGATCCCCAGAACGGCTGGTCAGCGATGAATGGCACGATCACCGATGGTGTTGCGGCAGTCATCGCGGCGTGCACGGTGCCGATGCCGCCGTGATGCACTGCCGCGGTCGCGTGCTGAAGCACCGCCGTATGCGACACGGTCTGCACGACGAGCACGTCGGCGCCGAGGCGGTCCGGGGGCACCTCGATGCCGCCGACACCGGTAGCGATGAGACAGCGGCTCCCGCGCTCCCGCGCTACGTCTACGATCGCGCCTCCACGCGATGTGGCGTTTCCCACCGCCATCGAGCCGAAGCCCGCATAGATGAATGGACCGTCTGTGACGAACTCGGCGACTTCGAGCTCGAGAGCCGCCAATCGGTGTGCGCGAGTCCAGGGGCCGGTGAGGTGCACCGATTCTGGCCAGTCGTCGGGGCGCGGAAGGATCGCTGGGCTGGTGGGCATGAGAGTGGCAGCGGGGGCAGAAACCTTGCGCTTCCGTGCGCCGACCATTCTGCGCACCTCGCCAAGTTCAGAGCGGAACATTATCGATGCCGCGCCCGCCGCCTGATACGTCAAGCGATTCAGGGGGCCGATTCCGCGAGTAATTGTGCCTGCGGCGGGAAAGGCCCTAGTGGGCGTAAGAGTCGGCACGATTTCGACCACGACGTGTGGCACTCCCAGTGCATCCGCTACCAGCGGAGCCGACAGGACCTTCGGGTGGTAGACAATCAGGTCGGGCTCGTACTCGAGCGCCGCTAGCGCACCGCCGACGATGACGCCTCGCATCACCGGGCGCACCACGGAGCGGTAGTTACGTAGCGCCGCCGTGATAGAAACGCCCTGATCCTCGATCACGCGCGTGTAGTCCACCCCCATGCTTGCGACATCGATGTCAGCCATGTCAACGCCCGAATTCTCCGGGGCGACAAGGCGCACCTCGTGCCCCGCTGCACACGCCCGCTCGGCCAGGGCCGCGAAAGGCTCGACATCACCCCGCGAGCCCGCCGTCGCCAGCAAAATCCTCATTACCGTTCTCCTCGGACGCCCATCGCAGCATCGAGCAGCCCACTGTCCGTGACGAGACCGCGCGTGTAAATCTCCGCAATCGGAACCGCAAGTCGCGCCATTGCCGCGTCCAAGCCTGCGTCTGCCCACCGGGTGAGGTGCGCAGAGAAAGCGAACGGCGTAAGTCCCAGCACGAGCAGCGCCATTGCCTGCGCGTCGGGGTCGGACGATCCGCGCAAAGAGCCCGACTCCGCGCCCTCCGCGACCACCGCACGCGCCATCCCCAGCAGCACATCGAACAGTTCGCGAGACTCCTCGGAGTCCTCCGCGACCGCACGCGTCGCATACGAGCCGTACTGAACGAAGACCGCGTCAAGCCTTTCGGCGGCTGAGGCGTCCGGTCGGCCTTTGTCGCGCAGGAAGTCCACGACGCGACGGTTGCACTCTCGACGGAGGCCGTCCTTGCTGCCGAAGTGGTGAATTACCAGAGCGGCACTCACCCCAGCATCCGCGGCGATCTCCCGGATGGTCGCCGCGGCGAATCCGTTCCGAGCGAAGCGCTTGAACGCCGCAGCTACTATCCGCGCACTCATCTTCAGATCACTCCACGGCAACGTGGTGTCTGAACTCATGTTCAGTAATCTACTCACTTGTTCAGGTTTGCGTCAATACTGCAATCGCAACCGGAGCGTCGGCGCTTGAGCGACGTGCAACTAGGTATTCACGAACGACCGTCCATGAGACACCCGGGGCGGTCGTGCTCCAGATCTGTGAATCACGGCGCTAATGGCGGCCTTTCGCAGCGCTGAACGTCACCCCAACGCACGTAAGCCGATCCTTCAACAGTGTGATCAGACCGTTCCGCCGGTCGCACGGATCGCCTCATCGACCGGCGTATGTCTACTCTGCCCGTCTTTAAATGCCGCGATACGGTCTTGATGCGGCAGGTGCTCAACGGTCGCAAACCGTTGCTCTCAGGACCAGTACTGCGTGTTCCATGGCCCGGTCGCTGTTCCGATCAGCACCGTGTCCTCTTCGGCACCATCGAAATGGATCGCGTGAGCTGGCACAAACAGGAACGACCCCGCCGGGAAGCGATCCGCGTCTCCCTTGATAAAGGAGGTGCCGTATCCGAGCATGAGTTCGCCGTAGGCCACGTGCAGGTGCGCGTCGGCGGTGTGGTGGTGCGGGGCGTCGAATACGCCCGCGGGGATAAAGAACGCGTAGGTGAACATGTGCCCTGGCTCACGAGAGCCGACGAGTGTTGCGGACTTCGTGCCGTCGTCGTGAACCGTCTCCCATGGGATGAGGCGGGAATCAAACGACTGTGGCTGCTTCGGTTGCATACCGTCATGGTAACCGCGGCTCACTGCGAACGCTCGCGGAATACAGACACCGCGCTTCTTGGACATAAGGCGACGAAACCTAGGCCAGGTTCGCCAGACCTTCAACAGCATCCAGCGCCCGTATACCGGTCCCTGAGCGCGACGCGGAACGTCTCGAAAAAGTAAAGAATATTGAGACACCCGCCGCCCTGCTTTCCCTGAATACGCCAGAGCCAGAACACATGGCTCGTCGTGTCTCGGAAATACGTATCACCGGAAATTGTCTTAGCAAGTTATTGGGATGGGACTTCTGGGGCACAATGACGGGGCGCCCTGCACAGGTCACATTGGACTGTTTCCTCATCGTTTGCGACAAGCAGAATAAATGACCGGTTGTGTGACAATTTCTCCATCCGTTGAAGTTACGATCGTGTTGTCACGCAATCGAACGTATAGATGACACGTGTCGAGCCTGGGTTCAGTGCCCGTTAGGCGAACCCTCAACGGGCATTGTGAGTGCGGGTCCCGCGCCTACGGCCCATTGCGCTCTACGATCGCGGCGCCGAGGCGCATGAGCTCCGAGCGCACGGATGCCGGCTCGAGAACGTCAATGTATTCACCCCATCCCGCGAGGCCACGGGCGAGCATGATTTCGGCTGGCGCACTGATTCGCACCCTGGCTTGGTGGCCGTCGATCGCGGTGTCCTCCACTGCCAGCTCGCCGAACTGTTCCCGCAGGAAGGGCACGATCTCAGTATTTGTGACCACGATCGTGGATGCGCTCTCGCGCTGCTGATTCACGTCGCGTACGACGCGATTCCATGCCTCTGCGAGGTCGAAGTCATCCGGGCGGTCGGCAGGCTCGTCC
This sequence comes from Cryobacterium sp. N21, assembly GCF_002929575.1. Lineage (NCBI taxonomy): Bacteria > Bacillati > Actinomycetota > Actinomycetes > Micrococcales > Microbacteriaceae > Cryobacterium > Cryobacterium sp. N21. Next base: position 7,333 of record NZ_PJJQ01000010.1, read on the forward strand.
GTGACAACAGCCCAGATGATCCGCTCGATGCGAAATGTGCGCTGGGCGCCATCCACGCCGCCGAGTAAGTACCACACCTCATTCTTCTCGACCAGGCCCCACGGGTCACAGAGCCTTTCGACCGGGTCGCGGTCCCAACCCCGGTAGCTCAGACGCACCTTTCGGCGCTGTATGACAGCGACCTGGAGTTCCGTCACGAGTGGTGGCTGTGCGCGACGGGGCCGGCCCCACCGCGCCGGGTCAATCACGACGGCCTCTGCCGCCGCTTCGGCGTCCGTTCTAAAGCTGTCGGGAAGAGCGTGCACGAGTTTGCGGAGCGCCGACTTGGCCTCTGGGACTACGGACGCGGCTGGCCCGACCAGGAGGAAAAGCGCACGCGCCTCAGCCGATGTGAGCCCGCTCAGGTCGGTGCGAGCACCGCCGAGTAGTTGCCACCCCCCGCCGCGGCCGGCCTGTGGGTACACGGGAATTCCCGCAGCTGACAGCGCTTCGAGATCACGCCTCGCCGTAGCGACGGATGTCTCAAACTCAGCCGCTACTTCCTTCGCTGTCACGCGTCCCCGCGCCTGCATCAGCAGGAGTGTGGCGACGAGGCGATCTGCGCGCATAAATCAATTATCGCAAACAAAGTAGTCAGAAGGTGAGCACTTTACTGGTGGAGACTGAAATCACCTGAATCAGAAGGAAGACCACATGTTGCGAGGATTTGCCACCGTCAGCTATTTCGCCGCCGATCTGGAGGCGGCACGCAAGTGGTACAGCGAGCTGCTGGGTATCGACGCGTACTTTCAGATGCCCGGCTACGTGGAGTTCAGGGTTGGCGACTATCAGAACGAGCTTGGAATCATTGACGCGACGTACGCGCCACCAGCGCCAGACGGGCCGGCCGGCGAGATCATCCAATGGCACGTGGACGACCTCCCAGGGTCATTCAAGAAACTGCTGTCGATGGGGGCGACCGAATACCAACCGCCGACTGACCGCAGTGAAGGATTTATGACGGCATCCGTCGTCGACCCCTTCGGCAATATCCTGGGCATTATGTATAACCCGCACTATCTTGAGGTGCTCAAGAAGGTTTCCGGGAAATGAGCGAAGCTCTCATGTCTCGGTCTGTCGCTCAGAAGATGGGAATCCAGAAGGGCGCGCTGGCCCACTTCGTGAACGCCCCCGTGTCGACCCTGAAGGCCATCGGGCTTCCGGAATTGGAGGTCAGCGAGGATCTCCAGGGTGACTTCGACTACATCCATTTCTTCAGCGTGACTCAATCCGAGATGCACGACATCTTTCCAATACTCAAACTCCATCTGAAGCCGTCGGGCATGTTGTGGCTCTCCTGGCCCAAGGCGCGGAAGCTGGGCTCAGATCTCAGTCTGCCGAAGGTCATCGAGATCGGATACAGTCACGGCCTCGTCGAGAGCACATGCCTGCGCATTGACGACACGTGGGCAGGGCTGAAGTTCACGCACCCGAAGAACGGCAAGATCTACAACAACAGCCACGGAACCCTGCCCGATCACTGAGCCGGGCGCGCCGTTCAGCCCTCGGGTGGCCATGATTAATTCGGCGCCCGTGCGCGTCATAGTTCCATGATTGCGCCGCGCTATAACTGCAATTCGGTTCGAATGCAATGGCCGTATGCCGAACCTCTACCGGTCACGCGCATTCCTCAGCGGGACATGACCCCGGAAGGCTCAGGCCTTACGAGCCGCCACAGAGAACACCAGCGG
>NZ_PJJQ01000013.1:0-13567 GCF_002929575.1 Cryobacterium sp. N21
TGGCCACCAACGGGCAGATCTCCTGGCCGTCAGCGGGCAATTCCGTGGCCGCCTACGGGCAGCTTCTCATGTCCGCCGACACGCCCTGCTCACGCAGGACGCCACAAGTCAGCTCGACTCCATGGCCGTTCGCCTTCATCGAAACGATGAACGCGACTATGGACGGTTGCGAGGGTCGAGCTCCCTGAGCTCAAGAAAGACGCCGCTGCTTTCAGGATCTCGTTAGTTTCCCGAAGATCGCGGTTTTCGCGCTTGAGGCGCTTGATCTCCTCGAGCTCTTCGCTCGTTGGGCCGGTCCGTTCTCCCGCGTCGGATTGCGCCTGCCTGACCCACTTCCGCAACGTCTCCGGGCCGACGTTGAGCTTGGGGGCCAGTTCGCGGCACGCGGCCCACATCGACGGGTAATCCTTCACACGATCAAGCGTCATACGAACCGCTCGCTCACGAACCTCATCTGGGTATTTCTTGGGCATAACCGAATCCTTTCACTAGAAAGGAAGCGGCAGGAAATCAGGGACGGTTCAAGCTCGACTCGGCGACACTTCTTCTCCGTGAAGCAAAAGAAAAAGCGTGCGCCGACGCACCCGATTCAAATGGCGTCGTATTGGGGCCTGTTTGTATTCTTGGAACCTCAACTGTCGCAACGCCGACCAGCTATTGCCGAAGGTTCTCGCGCCGGTTTGGCTCCAGCTCATGGTTACGTCGCCTCTACGCCAGCGTGCACAACCACTTCGAAAAGAATAAGTTGGGGATTCGATGGCGCTCGTCCCCGCGCGCCGGTGTGTGGTCGGAGCCCGGAGGATCCTGTCTGCGCCATGGCTGCATGCTCAGTATACGAACTGTGCGGACTTAAGAAGTAGACGCTCGTAATAGTTGTCACTCGCATTCCAAGAGAACATTGATGGCTCCTGCCGGCTCGATTGCAAGGAGAGAACCTTGCTCAGCGAGTAGTTGTGCCCCATCACGTTGGCGATTTCCTGCGGCCAGGCGCCTGGGAAGGTCGGCAAGCTGAGCATAAGGATCGCTCGCGCTGTCTGGTCTTCTTGGTGGTCTTTGCCCCGCTCGATCAAGCTCTTTGCGCGCTGGAGTAACCGCGTTTTGAAGTCGCTGGTAGTGCGTGGCTCAGAGAAACGCCTTAGCAGGGTGAGTACGCCGAATGCGTCGAGATCCTCTACGTGCGTTCCTCGGCGATCCAGGATCGCCAGCAGTGTCTTTTCCGGCACTGTAGGGTCCAGATATATAAGGCAGTCAAGGAGGAGAAGTGTATGTACACCGAAGGACCGTTCGTCATTCACCGCGGTGAGTTGCGCGATGATCTCGCGGCAAACACGGTCGCGAAACTGGCGAGTCTCAAGCGTGCCGAACTTGTTCACCTCGAGCTCCCCTAACGAAGCCGCGACCATGCGGGTCAGCTTGACACTGTGGGAGACCGAAGGTGCGCCCGAGTAGATGAAGACCGCGACGTCGAGCACCTCCACCAAGTACCTGACAAGGAGCACATGTGCTCTGTGGAGCGCCTTCTGGTCACCAGCTTCGGAGACATGCTTAAGGTAATTCCGGTACCTACGCACGGTCTTGTCCCGGCGACGTCCTAGTTCGTAGAGATACGAGTTAGCGAGTTCTCCGTGCTTCAGCTCCGTGTCGATGAGCAGCGCTTTGTAGTCCAAGATCGCCTGTTTTGCGGAGAAGTATAGATTGGCCTTGAGCGGGTCTTCCTCGGAGTCATACTCGCACTGGGTTCGCTGTTTTAGTGCTTCTCGCATGCGAACCTTTGCCACCGACATATGGGAGGCCAGCGGAGTATCGAAGTGGTGTTGCTTCTCGTCATTGAGATGCAGTTTGAAGATTGCAAGTTGCGCTGTCAAGATTTCCTCGACGAGTTCGGTGTTCTGCGCGTCGGCAAGGAACACGAAGTAGTCGTCGACATAACGCATGATCTCGTAGTGCGTTCCGCGCAGGAGACTTTTCTTCTCGAGTTCCTGCTCAACTCGGACGTCCACTTCTTGGAGAATGATCTCGGCGAACACGCGCGATAGCTCGGGCCCGATGATGATCCCACTGGTCTCCGCGTAGTTGAGGTACTGCATGAGATGGTCGAACCTGCCGCCGAAGGTGTCGGCGGTCTCACGCTGCATGTTCTTGCTGGCGCGGATTCCGTTAGTAACCCAGGAGACAGTGTGGGTATAGACGCTATCGAAGCATTTAGCGACGTCTGCCCGCACAAGTCGCGGATACTTCCGTTCGCAAGCCTGGAATTCAGGTGACGAGTAGAAGCGGTTGATGTTGTTGTAACGCCGGTAGCTGAAGTACGACGAGACATGCGAATACTCCAGGTCCGATTGCTCTACTCCGAACGATTCTGAATCTTTGATGCCGTCGAAAACGGAGTCCCGCTTCGTCTGCAGACGCGCAACACGGTGAGGGTACCTGATCGAGTAGCTGCTCCGATTCGTGTAATAGAGAATCGAGTCGCGATACTCATGGATGAACGACGCCATCTGCACCATCGAATGCGGGTGGGGAACCGCCAGGTTTCGGGATTTCCCGTTGTTCCGTCGCGAACGGAATTTGTAGGGGTGCCGCAGATCGCACTTTGCACCACCACCGTCCGATAGAACAAAGGTCCTTCTTGTGGTTTTGTCCCCTTTCTTCCCCGTGAGCCTCCCTGTTCCTAAACCGATGGGGTCGAAAATGAGTCCAAGCCATAGCGTCTCTGATGTGTCGAGTCGACCGTCGAGCACTGAGAAAGAATGCTGGCTTTCCCACACGAAATCGAGTCTTCGTAGAAACTCGTACAACCGGGTGACGTCAAAGGGAAGGGGCACTTCGTAGGGCAGTATCTCGGAAGTAAGTGCGCGCAACCGGTCCCGTTTAGCTCGGCGATACTTCATACACCCACCTCTTTCCAGATGCGAACGATCTGCTCTATGCGTTTCTGCCGTAGTCGAAGGAATGGCTTGCTCGCGAACATCTTTACGAAAGAGATGTTCTCGAGCCTCTTCCTTACTCCGTCCGTCATCTTGGAATCGTACGCTTCGAGGAAGGATTCAAGGACGGCGTCGAGCTCCTCGAGCTCGGACGCACCCTCGTCCAGGGCGCTGTTGGAGTGGAAGAGCCCGATGGCGACGTTACTTTTTGAGTTGAGTAGTTTCGTATTGCCCGCGAGATAGCGCACTCGATCAACGAGCACCCCATCATGTCCGTGATTAGGATTTGTCTCACTTGGATCCGTGCTTACCCATCGTTCCAGGGCAAGGTCAAGCCGTTTCATACGACGGCCCTTCCGGTTTTTTGTTAGCCCCGTGACCAGCTTGTCCTGGCTCCGTACGAACCGGTATCCGAGATACTCAAGCTCGTCAGAGTTTTTGTAATTACCTCCGTCGTCAGTTTTTATGACGCGAGTCTTTTCGTTCTTGGTCTTGAGGCCCATCTTTTGCAATTCACCAGCGATTACGTGCTGCACCGCCACCAAGACCTGATCGTTCTCTACGACAACGACAACGTCATCGACGTACCGAGCGTAGAAAAGCACGCCGAGATGCATCTTGACTTTGAGATCGAAATCGCTCATGTATAGTTCCGCTAACTGGGAGCTCAACCCGACACCTCTGGGAAGACCCGTCTCATTTCCCGTGATCGCCTCGTACTCAGAGAGAAGCTGCCGCGCGAGTTGAGCGCTGACGCCGTCTAGGGTCGACGGCCGAGCCAAGCGATCGATGAGTGTCGAATGCGGAATGGACTCGAAGAAGTTCTGAACGTCCATTTTGTAGATTGCGTGACCGTACCCCTTATTCAGGGCCTCTTTGAGGGCGCGTACGATGCTATTGCGGTTCGGAGCGTCTATAGAAGCGGCGCTCTTGATTGCTGCAGCCGCCTGTTTTGCGGGAAACAATATCTCTAATGCAGGATCGATACAGTACGTCGGCTTAGTTCCCGCCACGGGGCCTGGTCTGAGCACAAAACTAAATATGCCTTTGCCCAATTTTTCTTCGAATGAGGCCAGGGCTTGATGAAGCGCAGACTCCACCGCTTCGTCGCGATCGTGTCGGAGCTTCTGACGAACCTCCCGGTACTTTTTGCGTATCGGCTCGCGGGCGGGATCATCTCGCTCGTATTTGGATATCGCTGTTAGGAACAACTCACGCCGCTTCTGCAAGGAGCGAGTTGCCCGCCTGACGTCGGGGTCGAGCCGGCCGATGTCTTTGCCACGACGGTTCTCACGCTCAGCGAGCTCGATGAAACTCCGAAGGGTGTATCGCGGTGCGCTCACGTACGCAGCCTAAACCGAGTAGACCCTTTGTTTCGACCATGCTAAGTGCCGTGATGTTGCGGACGGTGACCCCGATTGATCCGCAAGAGACTTGCGCCAATGCGTTTCTGGCCTAATTAATACCCGAACGAGTCGCTACCGCTGGTGGCACGACGCCTTCCTCGATATGTCTTATAACCCTAGGGATGCGAAACGTCTCACGCCTATGTCTTGGCTCCCCCGCGTTCGCCGGAATCTTGCGGTGGGCCGATTCTCATAACTACGTCGCATAACCGCATGCCTGGACCGTGATACTCGCCGTTGGTTATGAGACACCCCGGGAGCAGAAATGACGAAACTCAGCGGTGTCATTTTTCGAATTCGTCTGCACGAATGTTCGTACTCGCGTGCACACCTCGCTCCAGCCATCGACGAACCTCAATTCCCGTAAGGGGAACGTCTATCGGGCACGTCGGATGATCGTGAAGCCATCCCAGCCTTTCGAGCCGACAGTCTGCAGCGATGTGGCTTCAAGACGTGAGTCGCTCGCGATGTCTGCCAGAACTGATCGAACGCCCTGCACCCTGTCATCGGCGCTGTCCGGGTCGATTACGGCGCCGTTGCGCACGACGTTATCGATCACGAGCACGCTGCCTGGATGGGTCAGTTCTATCGATGCCCGGAGGTATTCGGGGTTACTGGGTTTGTCTGCGTCGATGAATACGAAGTCGAACGATTCGGTTCCCGCGTCGATGAGGCGCCTCGCCGATTCGCTGGCAGAGCCAACCAGGATCTCGACTCGGTCGCTAACGGCCGCTCGTTCAAGATTGGCGCGCGCCGCGGCTGCATTTTGTTCTTCCAGTTCGAAGCTGACGACGCGTCCATTTGCGCCAACCGCACGGGCAAGCCAAATAGTGCTGTAGCCGGCAAGCGTGCCGAACTCGAGGACCCGCGACGCGCCGATCATCTCGGCGAGGAGCGCCAGCAGCTTGCCTTGGTTCGGCGCAACCTCTGCCTGAGGCATGGTCGTCTCCGCCCCGGACTCACGTGCGGCGATGAGCGTCTCGTCCTCCTCAACGAGTGTCTCGACGAGATACTCGTCCACCTGACGCCAAGTCAGCTCACTTTCGTACATGCCAAGTCCCTCCTCTGATTCTCTGCCACTCAGCCTTTCACACCAGTCGCCACGGCCGGAAGCCGAACGTCTACCGGCCGTAAACACAATCCGCGCGCGCTCAGCGGTTTACGGCTTGCGAGCTTGAAAAACCAAGGTCGTGTCGCTTCCTTTGAATGGAGTTCTCACCCAATCTCCCCAGACCGCTTCGACAGTAAATCCGGCTTGTCGCAGCTCGTGTTCGATGGTTGCTCGGTCACGAAACGCGAGGGTCAGTGCTTCGACCACGTGATGGCCCGTGCGCTCAAATAAGTTGTGGAAGGTCAACGAGACGTGACCGTTCGGGCGCAGTCCGGATACTTCGGCCCACTCCGTCAGCGGCCCATGCTGCGTCTCACGAGTGGTGGATTGTGCGACGTCCCACGTCTCCCAAGCTCTGGCACCGGGATTGCGGCTTTCGAACGCGACGACGCCCCCGCGACGCAGAGCGCGATTGATGTCGGCCAGCGTGCGCGGCCAAGCGTCGCCTACGATGTGCTGTGCCACGTTACCGCTCATCACAACAAAATCAGCGTTGCGCACGTCGATGTCACGGGAGTCGCCGAACATCCACCGCGCCCGGTCCGCGCCCGGGCGGTTCCGTGCGTAGTCCAGCATTGTCTGGGATGGGTCAACGCCGAGCACGGACCGACCGTGCCCTGCGAGAGTGACCGTGAGGATGCCAGTTCCGCTGCCAACATCGATGATGCTGCGTGCGCCGAGTTGGTCGGCAAGCTCGCGGTAGAAGTTGTGGTCGGGTCCGTCGGGATTGTCAAGGTCGTACAGATCCACGAGCCGGGAGTCAGAGGCAGCCATCTTGTACAAATACTATCGATCCGAAGATAATCGTCCGCATGCCGAACCCTCTGTGGGAATCGGGACTATTACGCGAAAGCTGCGCCCAGAGCCAGCCTGATGAGTAACGAAGTGGTGGTGGCGCTGCGCAATCTGGGGGGCTGTCGTACCGTCGGAGCAGGGCAGAAGCACATATGACCTTCTCGGTGTCGCCCGACCAGCCGCCCGTCATCACCCCGGATACAATCAGCATTCCAGAAATCCGGTCGTTCCACTCGGTTTGGCATGGGCGGTTCTCGCGGTCCTTGGCACACTCTACCGTCAGCTCGATGGGGCCTCGAAGTAGTCCTGCGCAGTCTCACATGCTTCACATTCGCGAGCATAGGGAATGTTTTCAGTGCCGCTGTCGTACCCGATAGTCTCGCCATCGTGTCTACTAAACAGCGAAAAGCGATTGGCGCCTTGGGGGGTCTTGCTGGTTTCATCGGCCTGAGCATCGTCGTCGGTGTTCTTGTTGCCGCTGCGCTCACCCCGGCCGTCGCCGTTTCCGGCATAGCTGTCACGAACACCATCAACGTCTTCGAAACGCTGCCGGAGTACCTCTCGATCGGTCAGCTATCGCAGAAGAGCAACATTTGGGCGTCGAGCAACCGCGAAGACCCGGTGGGCAGCCGGGTGCTGATGGCGTCGTTCTACCAGCAGAACCGCGTGGAGGTCGCTTTTGACCAGATCAGCGAGTACGCCAAAAACGCCGCGATCTCGGGTGAAGACCCGCGTTTCAACAAGCACGGCGGCATCGATCTGCAGGGCACGTCCCGCGCCGCGATTGGCCTGCTTGCCCCGGGCCTGGGCAGTGGCGGCGGCGGCTCGTCGATCACCCAGCAGTACGTGAAGAACGTGTTGGTGCAGAAGTGTGAAGAGCTCTCCGATGAAACCGAGGCGGACGTTTGTTATGAGGCCGCGATCACCGAGACCGTGGACCGCAAACTCAAGGAGATGCGCCTCGCGATCGGTGTCGAGAAGAACTATGACAAGGACGAGATCTTGCGCGGTTATCTGAACATCGCCGGCTACGGAGGCACCGTCTACGGCATCGAATCCGCCGCCAACTATTACTTCAATACCACCGCGGCGAACCTCACCCTGCCGCAGGCCGCGAGCTTGGTCGCCACCGTGAACAGTCCGGTGAAATACCAGCTCGACCGCCCCGACAGTGAGACCAACGGGGTGGCCAACGGTTATGCGGCCAACAAAGAGCGCCGCGACTACATCCTCGGTGAGATGCTTGAGTACAAGAACATTAGCCAGGAGGAGTATGACGCTGCCGTCGCCTCGGTCATCGAACCGACCATCACCGCGCCGAGTACTGGATGCCAGACGGCCGGCGCGAACGCGTACTTCTGCGATTACGTGACCAAGGTTCTGCTCAACGATGAGACCTTCGGAGCGGATGCTGAAACCCGCCTCGCCGCGTTTCGCCAGGGCGGCTACGACGTGTACACCAGCATCGACCTCGAGCTGCAGGATGCCGCCGTCAAAACGTTGGCCGAGAACGTGCCGCAGACCTACGCCGGCTGGGATGTGGGAGCAGTCGTGACGAGTGTTGAGGTCGGCACCGGCCGCGTGCTGACCATGGCCCAGAACAAGGAATACAGCCAAGACCCCCTGCTGGCATCGTCTGGGACCAAGTACACGGGCATGAACTACAACACCGACCAGAACTACGGTGGCTCCCTCGGGTTCCAGCCTGGATCGACGTATAAGGTCTTCACCCTCGCCCAGTGGCTCAATGAGGGCCACTCGCTCAACGAGCGCGTCGACTCCCGCCGTAAGGCGAACTGGGGCAACTTTCAGGACAGCTGCCTCGGCAGGCAAAACTGGGACTACGACACACCACCCTTCAACCCGCGCAATGACGCGAATGAGGCCGGGGCCAATTACAGCGCCCTCCAGTCGACCCTTGGCTCCATCAACACCGGCTTCATCGGCATGGCCAAGAAACTCGACCTCTGCGGCATCCGCAAGACCGCCGAGGCCTTCGGTATTCACCGGGCCGACGGCAACGCCTTGCAGCAAGGCGCCAGCGCCGTGCTCGGTACCAACGAGATTGCCCCGTTGAGCATGGCCGTCGCCTTCGCTGGCATCGCCAACAGCGGCGAGACCCACAGCGCCGTGGCCATCGACAAGATCATCGGCTCCGACGGTGTCGAACTGCCGATTCCGGCATCCAAGGTGACGCAGTCCGTCGAGCCCGAGGTCGTCGCTCGCATGATCTATGCCATGCAGCGCGTGATGACCGGGGGTACCGCCACCGCGTCGAACAGGTCAACGTTTCCGAAGGTGCCGATGATCGGCAAGACCGGAACCACCGACGCGAGCAAGGACACCTGGATGACCGGTGCCAGTACCAAAGTCGCTACTGTCGCCGGGGTAGTGAATGTGAGCGGTATCGCCCGCAGCCAGCGCAGCACGTTCTTCTCAGGTCTTCAGGCCGCCACCGCCCGGCACCGCATGTGGCCCGATGTGATGAGCGTCGCTAACGCCAAGTACGGCGGAGACGACTTCGCCAAGCCGACCAAACCCGTCAGGTAGGGCGTTCAGATCACCGTCCCCGACCTGCGGGGCGAGAACATGGCATCCGCCCACTCGACCCTTAAAACGGCCGGCTTGCCCATGCCTACGGATAGTAGACACGATCCCGACAGACAACGCACGCACCATCAGGATCCCTCGAATCACCATCCCGAAGTGGATGGAACTTCGTGGGGTGGGTTCGACACTGCCGTGAATCGGTACCGGCTGCGGCGTTGCTTACCGGCGACGCGCGTCTGTCCCGGCCCAGATTCAGCGTGCAGGCAACACCTGTCGCGAGCGAGGGAATCCGAAACCGGAAACAGCAGGATTCCGCCGACAACGATGACGATGGCTAGGAGGCCGAGCGACATCCAGGTCGATACCGTCACCGCATGCGAGGTCCGAGGCGGTTTCGAGCTCATATCTATCGAATGTCAATAGATATAGTCGCTCAGTCGATTTCTGTGTGGCCGTCTCGAACGAGCCGATCTAACGCAGGTGGCGCTCGTAAAAGCCGGCCTCGTCATGGAAGCATGCCCAGGCCGGCCGTGCAAGGCTTACGTCATGGCAAGCAGTAATGCTCGAAACGTCCAGGCGGGTTCCTTTGGCGCGGCCGCCGCTGAGTACGAAAGAGGGCGTCCGTCTTACCCGTCTGAGGCTGTCGAGTGGGTACTGCCGCACGACGCGCGACAGGTTCTCGATTTGGGCGCAGGCACCGGTCAGCTCACTCGCCAGCTCGTCGAGAGGGGCCTCGACGTGATCGCCGTCGAGCCGTCAGCAGGCATGCGCAAGGAGCTGTCGCGGCGGTTGCCGCACGTGTCAGTGCTCGACGGCCGAGCCGAGGATGTTCCTCTGGCCCTCGGCGCCGTCGACACCGTTCTGGTAGCGCAAGCCTGGCACTGGGTTGATGTTGAACGAGCCGGCTCCGAGATCGCACGCGTTCTCCGTTCCGGCGGAACTTTCGGTCTGCTCTGGAACATTCGCGACGAGCGTGAGGACTGGGTCGCTCAGCTGGGTCGACTCATGCACCAAGGGATCGAGTTGGACATGAACAGCGAAAGTCCCGATGTCGGTGGAAAATTCGCACCGATTGTTCGTGCGGACTTCTTGTGGGAGCACGTGCTCACGCCCGCGGCGCTGATGGATCTCGTGGCATCTCGTAGCTGCGTCATCACCCTGACCGGCGACGCACGAGCATCACTCCTGCGCCGAGTTCGTGAACTACTGGATTCTCATCCTGCCTTGCGGGAGCGAGACGAGATCGCCCTGCCTTACGTCACGAGGTGCTCACGCGCTAGGCGCGTCTGATCTGCGCCGGGCGGGGCTGACCAGTCCATTCCGGTGATGTGACAGTTGTGGGCCGACAGCATCGCATGCTGCAGTCAGCGTCGACCCATGAGTCATCAATACTCAAAACCGCGCCTGTTTCTCTACCAGTTCATATTTCGACCCCACGTACAACACCTCACAAAAATCGAGTGTTGCGACGACCGGTTGAATCCGCCGTTCCCCAGTGACACAACGTCGGCGCACTCGGCCGCCAAGTGCGTTGGCCCCAGATCTGTCGCGCTCGCCGTCCGGCTAGCGGGCTTCAGCGCGCGTAGATGATCACGGCCGACGCAGAGTTCATACCGAAGACAGCTACACCTAATCGGTGCGTTGCTTCCTTCCCTCCGCCCGGTCAGTGCAGCGGCGATGGCGAACCGCTGATGGAGATGGTGTTGCCTTCGCGCTCGCCGCTGAACCGGTACTCGCCCCAGCGGATGGTTTGCGACTGCTCGTGCTCGACCGCGGGCCAATCCCACCCGGTAATAGAAGGGGAGTCGGCGCCGCATTGGGGCGGGTAGGACTCCATGATCGTCGTGCAGAACACCGGTCCGTCTCCGTCATCGAGCACCATGCCGGCGAACGATTTTTCAGCGGGGCCGCTCAACGCGATCAGCAGCGCGAGCATCGAGAGCGCGAGGGCGACCGGCGTCATCGCATACCGCTCCGGTTTGGACCGGGAGATCGCATTCATCACCACGCCGAGGGTGAGGTATCCAAAGACCACCCAGATCCCCACTGTCGAGAACGCGTTCGGAAACACGTCAGCGACACCCGCCCGGTCGAGGGCGAGCAGGGCGATGAACCCGTAGATCAGGATGGAGACGCCGGAGGCGATCCGATACCCGAACGGCAGAACGCCGGGATGCTGCCCGCCCCACGCGAATCGTCCCCACGGCGCGCCGAAGGCGAGGGAAAGCTGGAAGAGAACCAACAGGCCAATCAGTGTGACGAAGGCGATGGCGGCGATCATGGATCCAAGCATATGGGCGCGCAGGTAACCCCCTTGCCGGCAGGGAGCACCTCTGCCGCCCTGTGCTTGGTTGCGCTGCCAACCAGCGTTCGTCCCGGTGAGGGTTCCCCAAATGACGCTTCAGGGTGTCCCGGTCACCGTCCGGCTTGCGGACTGCCCTTCAGGATCATCGGGTGACGGCGCTCACCGGCCGTGAACCGGACTAGGCTCACTGATTCTGCGACTGCACGAAGCCCCATCCATCCCGGCCGAGCCATTGAATCTGACGCGAGCAATCAAAGAGCGGCGTGCTGCGTCCGTTCAAGTTCAGACGGAGAGTCATGGATCGCCTCAGGCTTGACTGTGACTGCTCGCCGCCTACTTGCTCGAAAAGCGACGAGACACAGCAGCGCTGCGCCGTGGGCCATGGGCCCCCACCAATAGATGTTCATGACGAATCCGGACCCGAACTGCATTCCGATGCCGACAATGCCCAGCGTTGCAGCCAGGGCCACGCTGACGCCCACTAATATCGCCCATGCGGTCCGACTGCCGCGCCACACGCCGAACAAGATCACCGCATGGGGGATCAACCAGAGGACAGACCATAGGGCATCCTCGCCGCCAAAGTATCCGACGACTGTCAGCAGAACCGCAATCGCAAACCATACTGTTGCGCCTACGCGCGTGATGCTTTCCCACAGGCCCACCATGCAACCAGCCTATCGCCGGACGTCCGCAAAGGGTTCCCGTTGCGGGCGACTTGCTCAGCGAATCGACTTGAGCGGAATTACGCTTCAATGCGCCCGCTGGTCGTCCGGCTTTCGGGCACATCGAATGAATACGGAGGGCCCCATGCTCGGACTATGGCCACAGCGGGTGTGCGGAGTGCTTCAGGTCGAACATGGCGCTTACCCCGCCGAGGGCAGCGACGCTAACCAGGTGTTGATATCCGGTCCCAATATTGTGGCTTCAGTAGGAGCAAGCAGCACCCCCTCAGAGAGCGCGTTTAACGAGGGGCTGGCTGACCGCACCGGCCGCGAGTCCCCGCTCCGGGCTAGTACCCGGGAGGTGAGTTCAGGAAGTCGGATCCGCTCGGGCCCGGTGATGGTCTTGACGACCGAACCCGGCGCATTGAGGGCCGTGTCCACAAGGACCTTTGCGACAGCGTCAGCAGCGATCGGCTGAATGAGCCAGTCCTGGACAAGCACTTCGCTGTCCAGAAAGGAGACTGCCGAGGGGTTTGTCGCGAATTCATACCACTGCGTGGACTTCACGATGGTCGACTGAATGAGGCCGGCTGCAACAATTTCTTCTTGTGCGCGCTTTGCCGCGTAGTAGGGGAAATCGTCAAAAACGGGGTCTTCCACTCCGGCGATGGATAGAAACACCAGGTGGCCTACTCTTTGAGTGACGCAATTCTTTACAACGTTCTGAGTCGCAGTGGTGAGCGCCTCGTGCAGTCCCATCGTGGCGTCCTGGGGGAACGTATTGGAGGCGTCGATCACCACATCGACTCCGCGCAGTGCATCACTTAGTCCCTTGCCGGAGATTAGATCTACGCCAGCCGAACGGGACACTTCAACCACGGAAATGCCCTTCTTCGCAAGTAGGTTTACCGTGCGCGTGCCGGCGGTTCCGGTAGCTCCCAACACTGCGATCTTCATAAAATTGGACCAACTTTCCCGTTCTTATTCTCAACGAATTCGTTCAGATTCTTGCTGCTGACTGCGTCGACACCTTGGACGAGATCTGTGATCGAAACGGCGGCTAAGCTATGTCGCCACGCCTGCTCGGCCGTCCACATCGCGGCCGCAATGGCACACGATCCACTCGCGCGAATCTCGGCAGAATGCGGTTGAAACAACCCGTCGCACCGTATTTCCGTGCATCGGAATATCGGTCCACCGCCTTCGAGCGCTTCAACGACGTCAGCAAGAGTGATCTCAGATGCGGGACGTGACAACGTAAATCCTCCGGCCGATCCGGGCATCGAAATCAGCAAGCCGTGCCGTGTCAGAGCCTGGAGATGCTTATTCAAGTAGGTCGGCGAGAGGCCATAGACCTCCGCCAAGGTCGAATTTGCGACAGGGTGATCTTCGGTCAATCGTTCCAAGACGACAAGGCAATGCGCGGCCCACTCGACCCCTTTTGGAAGCTGCATGATGTCGAGCCTATCAACCTGGACATTTTATATCCAGATTGAAGCAGGTCGATGCAAGGGGTGGACTCTTCAGTGAACCGTTCCTTCTCTCGGGCGCTGTCGGCGTGATCGCGGCCCTCGCACGGCCTTCGCCGCAGCCCGATTGATCCACGGCGGCGTCAGCATCGGGCCAACAACGATTCGGATTCGCAGAATCCAAGTCCCGTAGACGGTTCCCCTTGCGGACTCCTCTGGACAGGAATTTTCAGTTGGACAAGCTCTGCACGCTCCTGCATTTCGTCGCGGTGTCGGCAGATCCCCCAATCGGGCCCGGCGAGCGTTCTTTGGGAGATGGCGACGCCCGTGACACCCATA
>NZ_PJJQ01000012.1:0-13202 GCF_002929575.1 Cryobacterium sp. N21
GTCTCCCAAGCCGCCGCGCGCGACCCCAAAACCCCCACCATGGGCGGCGCCGCCCCCACCGTCATGATCCACGTCAACGCCGCCGACCTCAACGACGGCCGCGGCGTCGGCTGGATCGACGGCGTCGAAGCGCCCGTCAGCCTGCGCCGGGTAAAAGAGACCATCTGCTCCGGCGGCGCCCAGAAAGTCATCGTCGGCGACACCGGCGACGTGCTCTACCTCGGCGACACAGTGCGCTGCTTCACCCCCAAACAACGCGCCGCCATCACCGCCCGCGACGGAGGCTGCATCATCCCCGGCTGCACCATCCCTGCCCGCTGGACCGAAACCCACCACGTCATCCCCTGGCAACAACACGGCCGCACCGACATCGACAACGGTGTCCTCCTCTGCTGGTTCCACCACCACACCATCGACACCAGCGGATGGAAAATCCGCATGATCAACAGCCGACCCCAAGTACGCGGCCCNACCGCTGCTCTGGGACCCCACCCAAACCTGGCGCCCCGCCCACAGCCACCGCGCCAACACCACCAACCCCGAACCACCCTGGCGCACCTAAGCCTTACCGCGCTGTCCACCAGAGTGTTTCGGTTGCACATCCTGAAAGGGCCGTGCTTTCAGGCGCCGACATCTCCGCGCGCGAGATTCCGCGGGTGCCCAACGAGTTTCTTGGCGCTGCGACGCGAAGCTCCGCCGGCTAGGCGTTGACCGAACAGGCGCCGGGCGAACAGCGCGAGTCCGATCGCGGCCAATAGCATCATCAGACCGCCGAACACCGTGGCCACGATCCAGACCGGCACCAGGGCGCCGATCCGCAGCTCGCGAACCAGCTCCAGTTCTACTCCGGTTTCAGCCGCACCGTTCATGGTCAGGGTCGCTGTACCCAGAGCCGTGTGCTGTGGAACGATGGCGGTGAGTTCGGCGTGGCCGGCGGCATCCGCTGTGGCGGTACCGAGAATGCTCGGGTCACCGCTGAGGGTCACGACCACCGGCGAGCCCGGCAGGTAGCCGGAACCGGTCACCCGCACCTGTTGCCCGGGCGACACGTGCACGGCTGGGCCGCTCACCCCCAGCTCGGCCAGCTTCGTGGGGTTGGCGAGGCCGGAGACCGCACGGTCAACGCTCTTGAGCAGTCCGGGTGCCGGCACCGCGTAGAGCTCGGCGCTGGCCAGCGCGGATGCCGACGGTTCGACACGCGCACGGTTCTGGCTCCAGAGCAGCAGGGTGTCGCCGATCGCGGTAAAGCCGTCGACGCCCGGTGCGAGCTGCCCCTCATCGGTCACCGTGACGAAGCTGTCGTCGTCGCACAGGGTGTGGTTGGGCTGCAGGGCATCTTCGGGCCCGGCGGCGTAGTACACCTCGTAGCCGTCAGCGGCCGCCCGCAGGGCTGCCGTTTCAAGGGACGCGTTCAGGTAGGCGATGACGGTGTGTCCCACCCGTGCTTCGGCGCGGCCCCATTCCTTGGTGCAGTCGATTCCGCGGTCGCTCGAGAACAGCTGCGGGTAGGCCGTCACGATCACCGGTGCGTGGGTGCCGCCGCGAGCTTCGCGGGCTTGCTTGGTGTTCACGGTGGCCCAGATGCTGCGGTAGACCGGGCTGAGGTCAAGTTCCTGCACCTTGCCGATCACAGTACGAACGGCCTGGTCGTCGAGTGCGCAGCCGGAGCTCGCGCACAGGGCGAGCAGGGCGTCGAGCCCCACGTCGGCGGCGCCGACCGAGACGACCACCTCACTCACTGCGGGCTCGGCCGCGAGGCGTTCAAGCTGGTTGTCTGCGCCACCTGGCATCTCAGCGCCGAGCAGGTTGTTGCCCGACGTTGCGGCGCAGGCGAGTACGACCAGGTCGGTCGATGCGGCGAGAGCGCCGGCGTACCCGACGGCTCCGCTGTTCTCACCGGCCTCACAGTTCGTGTCTGAACCGCCGGAGGCCGGGCCGTCACCGACGAGAGCTGCGGGATAGTCACTCGCCGCGGCATCCGCCAAAATCGCTCCCGGCTCGATCGGATCAGTGCGCTCTAGCAGGGTCTCATAGCTGCCCTCGACGATGACGGCGTCGACCTCCGAACCCCAGGCAATCACCCGATAGTCAGTGGTGCCGACGGCGTCTTGCACTGCACTGTAGAGCTGCACACTCTGCGTGCTGGTGGCGCCGGGCGGCAGGTTGCCGAAGAGAAGTTGCGGTGACGGGCTGACCAGCGGCACCAGGTCGCCGCTCGGAAAGGTGAGCGCGACGGTGATGTCGGCCGCGTCTCGACCCGAGGGGTTCGTCACCGTGACGTCAACGTTCTGGGGCTGGTTGGCCAGAATGGTGTCGCCGGCCGCGACCGTGAGGTCGATGCTGGCTCGACCAAGTTCGGCGAGCTTGTCGGCGAGCGCATCGACGTCGTCGACCGAGGTGTAGGTGCCGTCGGTCTCCTCGGCGATGCACTTGAGCTCGGTTTCGCCGAGTTCGGAGGTCTGGAAACCCACGGTCTGCACCTGCAGGTCGAAACCCTGAGCGCGAATCTGCGCCGCAGCCTCGCAGGGGTTTCCACATCCGCTTTCCCCGTCGGAGACCAGGGCCACGGTGGCCCCGCTGAGGCCGTCTTCCTGCAGCTGTTTGGTTGCTGCGAGCAGCGCCTCGGCGGTGGGCGTGCCTCCAGACGCGGTAAAGCCGGCGATCTCGGAGACGAGGTCGCCGGTGCCCATCACCGGGGCGACCTCGATGGCGTAATCCCCCGGCGCATCGCAGCCGCCGCCGTAGGTCCAGATTCCCATTTCCGAACCGAGCGGCTGGCTCATCACCAGCTCGGTGAGGGCGTCCTGCGCCTTCTCGATGCGTTCACCGGACATCGAACCGGAGAGGTCAACGACCACGAGCAGGGGGCGATTACCCGTTCCGGTGGCCGTGTCGGGCTCGGTGTCCGGGGCAAAGGCCTCATCCCCGGTCAGAGCGTAGGCGAGCTCATCGAGGGTGTACTCCTCGTCCCAGAACACCTTCTTGTACAACTGCAGCGGCTCAGCCTCCCAGCTGAGCAGATTCTTGTCCAAAACCTCGAGTTTCACGCCGATGACACCCTCCACGACGATGTCGAAAGTGCTCGAGAAGACAACGGATGCCGGCGCCTCGCCGACGGTGCCCTCGGCCACCGAGCCCACGGTGAGGGCCGGCTTGATATTGATACCAAAGTAAACCCCGGCCATGTCGTAGATCATCGCGTCGACCCGCAGGGCAAGAGTGGCGCCGAGGGCGACCTCGAGTTCGCTCTTCCACACGGTGGGGGCGGTCTCGGTGATGGTGTCGTTGAACGACCGCAGCTTGCCGTTCTCGAGGCGCACACCGAATTCGCGGGTGATGCGTTCAACGGCCGTGAAGGTTGTGGTGCCGGTCAGCGACAGGGACCAGTCAAACTCAGCGCTCAGGTCGAAGGTGAGCACCCAGGGGATGGGGACCGGAGTCGGAATCACTCCGAGCAGACGCCCCAGCGAAACGTGGGGCAGGTCGCCGGCGGTCACCTGCAGCGGTGAGCCGACCTGGCCCACTCGGCGTTGCTTCTTGCCCGAGCCGTAAGCGACGGCAATTTCGCCGTAGGAACTCACCTCGATCGTCTGGGTCTGTTGTTGCTTGACACTCGATTCGAAGTCGGCGAGCACTGTGCGCACGTCGCGGGTCCACTCCCAGAACGGTGCGATCTCAATGGTCAGGGTGGCGTAGCTGACCAGTTCGAAGGCGACACCCAACTCGAGGCTCGCTTCGCCGCTGAACGTGGGTTTATTCGGAGTCGGTGCGGCGCTGGGCGCCGGTGCCGGCGTGGGGCTGGGGCTGGCGGCGGGCTCTGGCACTGACAGCTCGGTGTCGCCGGCCGAGAAGCTCGCATCGGCGCCCTCGGCGGACGCGGTGATGCTCATCTTGAGGTCGTTGCTCTTGCTCTCGTACTCCACCGAGACTTCGGGCTCGGTCGTGACGGAGACGGTGGCGCTGAGGTCGACGACACCGATGCGCTTGGTTTCCGCCAGGTCCGTCGTGGGGAGGCCGGCCGGGTCGGCGGCGGCGTTGTACGACGCCGGCAGCACGACCGGGCGGTTGCCTTCGGTGGAACTACTCGCGGCACCACTGGCAGTGGCCGGCGGCGTGAGGGCCGTGTCGGGAAGCAGAGCCTGCTCGACGACCCGATGATTCACCTGCAGCACGATGTCGCCGAATGCCGCCGGCCGAGTCGTCACGACCACGAGCCCGTCGATGAGTTCCACCGCGATGACCTCGCGCATGATGCCGTCCGGCGTCGCCTCCGACACCCCGGCAACGATGAACTCGCCGACGACGGCCGGAGACAGCCCAGCAAACGAGATCGACGAGGCGGTCAGGTTCGACGCCACGTCCAGGCTCGCCTCCTCGAGCACGACGGTGCGGTTGTTGGCGACCGCCTCAGTTGCAGCCGGTACCTCCACGGTGAACGCGACCTCGTCCTGCCCCGTCTGGCCGGCCCAGTCCGTTACCGTGGCGCTCACCTCGTGGCTGCCGGGGGTCGCTGAGGTCTCGATGCTCCACCGCGGCGGAGTCGTGGTGGTGTCGACGCGAGCACTGCCGATGGAGCGATTACCGAGGCGCACCTCGACGAGCTGCACGCCGGCATCCGCTTCGTCGATCGTGCCGTGAATGACGAAGGTTCCGCCGGCGTCGCCGAGATTGACCGTGCCGTCCTGTGCCGGTTCGGTGATGGTGAGCGTGGGCGGGTTGTCGTTGGCCGGCAGCGCGGTGGGAAAGTAGCCGAGCAGGGTGAGTGAGTCGGCGATCGCGCCGTCGGGCAGGCTGATGGTGCCGCCGGGTCCGGCGATGACCAGAGTGGATGCCGCCCCGCGCACTGGCAGGGTCGTCTCACGTCGGTCGTCGGCCAGGCTGTCACCGGCGTCGGCGCTTACGGTACCGGGAGTGGCGCTGGTGACCTCGACGCTGTAGAGGGCGGAGCCGACTGACGCCGTGGCGATGCCCTTCGGCAGGGTCGGCGCGAGGCCGTTCGATTCGAGGGCAGTGTCGAGGGCTGTGGTGGCGACTGGAACGAGCCCGCCGACGATCGTGGCGGCGTCGAGCGAGCGGCTCTGGCCGGCAACCCAGCCGGTGACGCTCGCGCGCACGGCGTCGACAGTGCCGCTGAAGCTCCACTGGAAGAGGCCGCGGTCATCGAGCGGAACGAGAATCAGGGCGTTGCTCCATGATCCGCGGCTGTGCACGACCGCCGGGGCGTCATCGGTGCCCGCGGTGGGCAGGCTGAGCCGCGCGTCGGAACCGAGCAGGGCAACCTGCAGCCAGACGGCCGCCACGTCGTCGGTCGGTACCGCGCCGAGACCTTGGGGGCTCAGCGTGATCGGTGAGTTGAGGGCGGCGAGCGTGCCGCCGAGACCGGCGCTCGTGTCGATCACGAGGCGAGGCTCGATGGCCGCACTGCCGCCCGGTGCAACCGCCGGCTCGCCCTTGCCTGCCACCTGCAGGTAGGCGAACAGGGTGAGGGTGACGGCAACGGCCTGGTCGGCCGTGAGGGTGAACGACCCCGTGTCGTCGAGCAGTACGAGCTGCGAGGTCGTGCCCGGCGCGTTGGCGCTGAAGCTCACGATGGGGGTGACGGTCGGCTGTGAGCCGATGACGATGGCGCCGGGTTCGGTGCCGGGAACGATCTCGAGTTGGAGCAGAACGGAGGTGGTATTTTTCGGGAGGGCGGCATCCGCTCGGTCAATGGAAAACTCGGTCCCGGCATTCGCCACCAGGTCGTCTGACCCGACGTCGAACGGTTCGACGGCGTGCCAGCTTCCGGCCGAGCCGGCGTCGTCGAGGCCATCAAGGGTGCCCGCGGCGGCACTGTTTCGGCCGTCGATGAGAAACCAGACCACGCCGATCGCCAGCACCAGGGTGACGACGACTCCGGCGGCGATCAGGATGAGTGCCGCGCGGCGACGCGGCTTAGGAGCGGCCCCCGAGGCGCTCACTTAGAGTTTTCCCAGTTCGTCGATGCTGCCGAGGACTTCCGGGGTGATGAGCACGAGGTACGAACCGTAATCAGATTCGGCGCTCGTGACTTGCACCGACAGGGTGGTCACGCCGGAGACGAGCCAGCTGAACGCCACCGGAGGCCCCTCGGCGAGCGCGTAGCGGGCGATTTCGGCACCGTCGGCGAGCACCACAACGGTGATGGACTCGTCACTGTACTGGTCGTCTTCGAGGCCGAGCGAGCCGGTAACCTCCGCGACGTGGCCGCCGAGCGTCCAGGTGACCGTCTCGGTGTCTGGGCTGGCCGACACCGTCACCGCGTCGTCGTAGTCCTGGCCGCCGACCGACTGGGTACTGCCGAAGCTGGTCGATCCCTTGGTCGGATCGATGTCGTCGAGCGAGACACGTGACGCACTGTCGGCAATCACGATGGCGACCGATTCGGGCAGGGCCGATCCGGGCGCCGGAACAATGCTGGTGACCGTGCCGATGACGGCGCCGGGAACATACTGGCGCGTCTGCTCGACCCGGGCGCCCATACCCTGCAGCTCATCGATGATCTCGGCGGCTGGGCGGCCGGCAAAGTCGGGCACAATGGCGGGCGTGGATTCCAGGATCGTCACGCTCGTGGGGTTTTCGGCGCCGAAGACCGGCGTCTGCTGCACGATGACGCCGACCACGCCAGCGGCCGGGCGGGTGGCGACCTCGATGAGTTCGGCCGGCACCCCCGCGTCGACGATGGCCTGCATGGCCCGCTCGGTGTCGAGTCCGCGCACATCGGGCATGATGGCCACGTCGCCCGGTTGGTATTCGGGCAGCGCTACGGTGATCACCTCCGGGCTCGTGCGGGAGACCTCGGCGACCACCAGATGGTTGGCGACGGCCCAACCGGCGAAGACTCCGCCGGCGCCGCTCGCGAGCATGAGTGCCAGAACGGATGCCGCAGCCACGGCGATCCACCAGCGCGCCTTGCGTTCCGGCGGCACCGTTTTGGTCTCTGGAGCGGCCGGCTCGGGAGCCGGATCGGTACTCGTTGGGTCGGGCGCAGCCAGATCTGTTGCAGCCAGATCTGCCGCTGTCACATCGGCGATCCACTGCAGAAGCCCGGGATAGCTCGCGGGGTTGTTCACGATGATCTCCCGCAGTTCCGGATGCTGCTGGGCGAGCTCGGCGAGCCGCTCCGGGCTGCTCTGAGGGTCAGCTGCGAGGTTCTGCAGGGCGATAAGCGTGGGATTCACGGGCTGGCTCCGGGTTGGGGATGAGTGGGGTGCGGTCGCAGGTGTTCGGTGGGGCTAGAGGCCGCGGGCGCGCAGCGCCTGCTGCACGAGCGGGTCGGGCGACTGCGCCAACCAGGTGAGCAGGTCGGGGTAGGCACTCGGGTTGCCCGCTAGTTGCGGCCAGACCTCCGGGTGCTTCTGCGCCAGGTCATAGAGCTCGGCGGCCGAAGTCGCCGGATCACCGGCCGCGAGGCTGGCCGGGCTGGGAGCTGCGACGGGCGCTGCGGCTGCCGGTTCGGGTGCCGGCTCGGCTGGCGCTTCGACCGGTGCCGGCGGAGCTGGCGGCGCGACCGGGGGTACCGGCGGCGCGACAGGTGCAGCCGCTGCGGGTGCGGCAGCAACGGGTGCTGCGGGCGCAACGAAGGCCGCCGGAGTGACGGTTGCGACAGCGGCGGGTGCCTGCACGACCGGCGCCGCGGCATCCGCTTGCGCGGTCGGCGGAACCGGCGGAACAGCCGAAACGGGCGCAACCGGCGGAACCGGCGCATAGCCCGTGTACGTGGCCTGAGCCTGGGCCCGAACCGGTCCGTACTGGGTGAAGTAGCCACGAACGGCGGCCGGGGCGGTGAGCGAGTAGAACACCAGGGCTGGCAGTCCGAACGCGAGGGCGAGACTCAGCGTCGCCGCGGTCGTGAGGATGATCAGCGAGAAGGAGCTGTACGCCGCGCCATCGAACATCCAGGAATAGAGCTCGCCGACGTTCTCGTAGCTGAGGGTCTGGGCGCGCAGCACGACGAAGACGATACCGAGCACGGTGACGATGCCGGTCAGCCCGAGCACGAGCCACTGGCTGCCGGCCGGGTTCGACCGCAGCGTTGTGCGGGCGATGATGGCCACCACAATGATGATGGAGAGCACGATCGTGGCACCGATGTTCAGACCGGTGGAACCGGTATTGGTACCGCTCCCAATGAGGTTGGCGATGACCAGCAGCAGGCTTAGACCCGCGGCGCTGATGATGAGAATGAGCGTGAGCGAGGCCACGCCGAACCATTTGGCGATCGGTTCGATCGGCACCATCGCCAAACGCAGCGCCGGTGCCGAGGCCAGGCCGAGCAGCCCGGCGAGCAGAATGAGCGGGTAGCCTCCCCAACTGAGCGACTCGATACCGCCCACGGACAGAGCAAAATCGGTGAATGCGTCGATCGTGATGACGGCGACGGCGATGCCGCCGAGCGTGCGGCCGACGGTGAGCCAGATCGCGCTGCCGCGAATGATCCCATAGATCGGCAGCAGCACGGCGGCGGCGCCGGCCAGCACGGCCACGACCGCGGTGAGCAGCACCACGGCGTTGACCTGAGCGGATGTCGACGAGACCAGTCCCAGAACCAGCGCGCCCAGCACGGTCAATGCCACCACGGCGCCGTACCCAATCACGATGCGGTGCCAGATTCGAGCGATCGGGTGGTAGCCGACGATGCCGACCAGTTCGGCGGAACGGGGCTGGGCGGCGAGGAAGGCGCCGGCCAGTCCGAAGGCAGCCGCGTAGCCGAGCCCGGTCGTTTGATCCTTCGAGAAGGCGTCAACGAGCATGAACCCCAGCGCGAGGAGCGCGTATGGGACGTTGACCAACAGTCGGATCAACCAGATCTGGGCGAGCCCGACGCCCGGCCCGAAGGCGCCGGCGCGCAGCAGGTAGGTGAGGCTGAGGGAGAACAGCGACAGCAGCGTGATCAGGATGACCTCGATGCGGCCGGTCGCTCCGATCGTTTCGCTCATGTTGTAGGTGTCGGGACTGTTCATCCACGGTAGGGCCAGGGAGATGAGGAGCAACAGCAGTGCTCCGCCGTCGCGCGCCCAGTCGGAGGCGGGGATGCCGGCGAACGGGTTCGGTCGGGTCGGTGCTGGGGCGTACTGTGGCGCAGCTGCGGGCGCGGCGTACTGCTGCGGGGCCGCGTACTGTGGCGGCGCGACGGGCGCCGCATACTGCGGAACTGCCGGCGGCTGCTGGGGGGCGTTCGGGTCGAAGGTCATCTGAGTCCTCTGTCTTCGTTCTGGTTTCGTGTCACGGTGCTGCGCGGGGGTTACTGGTAGAGCCGGTCGAGTTTGCCGTCCTGGCTGAGTCGCACCAGGTTGTCCACGGCGACGCCGGTCACGTCGGCCACGGTGCGCATGGGGCTGACGAACCATCCGTTTTTCTCCTGCACGGAGAGAACTCGCCAGCTGTCGGCGCCGAGTTCTTTCATCCAGGACGCGTCGTCGAGGCATCCGTCGAACGACGAGTAACCCGAATCGGTGGTGACGCAGACTCCGTTGAATTCGGTGCGGTACGGCCAGTTGTAGCCGTCGCCCTCGATCACGATGCTGTCGATGTCGAGCCGCGCCGTATTGCCCTCAATCTGCGGAGTCACAGCGAAATCGGTGATCTGCAGGTTGTCGTAGTCGCCGTCACCGTCGGTGGGCATGAGGGCGTCACCGTAGAGGCTGAGAAAGCGACGTTCGGCCTCGGGCAGAACCGCGGCGAGGTCGCCGTAGTCGCCGTTCTCGCCGAACGCGATCACGGCTTCGGCGAATCCTTCGGCAGCGGCGTCGGCGGTGTCGAACGACGCCACGTCGCCTTCGGCGGCCAGGCTGCCTCGGGCGTTCGATCCGCTCTGCAGAATGTTCTCGCCGGTCGTCAGCAGCGGGCTGACGTACCAGGAGCCACCCTCGCGAACGGTGACGATGCTGGCGTCGTGTCCGAGCGAGTCGGCCAGGTCGGCGGCGGTCTGCGTGTACGGCAGCATGTCGTTCAGTTCGTCGATCGACGACTCGCGCAGGTCGGCGATCATGGAATCGGTGTCACTGTCGTCGTAGTCCCACGACTCCTGCTGCAGGCGCAGCTGCGGCGCGACGACCTCGAGGTAGGCGTCGGTGATCGTTTCAGCATCACCGTTCATGGTCATCTCACCCGCGGTGATAGTGACGACGGCGATGCCCTCTTCGATGTCTTCAGACTCGAGTTCGAGCCCGGTCAGGGTGATGTTGAGGCTGTCGACGACGGTGTTGATGAGCTCCGGCATATCAACCGGGTCGCCGTTCTCGTCGTCCATGGCGATGGTGCCGAGCTGGTCGATCGGAGCCTTGAACGATTCGATCTCAGCGGGAGACAGCGAGCCGTACAGGCTGATCAAGTCCATATCGGCGGTGCCCTCGAGCAGCTTTTCGACCGCAGCAGTCGGTGAGGATGCCCCGCCCAGCTTCGAGAAGATGGCCCCGTAGGCCCAGATGCCGCCGCCGGCGACCAACAGCACGACGACCCCGATTGAGCCCCAGATCAGCAGTTTCTTGCGCGGCCTCTTGGGTGTTTGGCCCGGCTGGGCCTGGCCAGCCTGAGCCTGACCCGGCTGGGCATAGGGATTCACCGAAGCGGATGCCGCCGGCTCGGTCGCCGGCGCGATAACGGCGGGCGCGACTGCGGGCGAAGCGATCACGGGCGCGATCGTGCCGAGCTGGAGCATCCACTCAATCAGGGCCGGGTAGCACGACGGATTTCCGGCGATGACGGGGTGCAGCTCGTGGTGGGCGGCAGCGATTTCGGCGAGCCGGGCCTGCGAGGTCGCCGAGTCGGCGGCTTCCCGATAGAGGGGGGAGGTGGAATCTGTCACGAGAGAAATGCTCCTAGATGGTCAGTGCTGGTAGACGGGTACGAAGTGAGGGGGCGGTAGCGGATAGCGGTCGCCATTACCAGGTGAGAATGGTGAAGACCGTGTACGCGGCGGCTGTGAGAACGACCAGAACGGTGATCGAGATGATCAACGTCAGGGTCACTCGGCGACGGCGACGCTTCGTGACCGCGGCACGCTCGCGAATCTCGGCGGCCGCGTCGGCGAGACGGAGACGGGCCAGGTCGGGCTGCACGTCGGCGAGGGGCAGCGGGTTCTTTGGCGGAATGATGGCCGGTGTCGGCCGCGCCGCGTAGCGCACGCTCTCACCGCTCTGCACCTGCGGCGGCTGGTAGCGCCGTTGCAGGGAATCCACGACCGGAGTGTGCAGGGGGGCGGCCGCTCGCCGTCCGTTCAGGAGGGTATCGGCCGCCGTGCTGCCCCGGGAGGAACGCACGGTGGCCTCGTCGTCCGGGCCATTAGTCGGGTCATCAGTCGGGTCGGCCGCATCTGGTGCCTTCGTACGGGCCGGTCGCAGCACACGGCGGGTGTGTTCATCACTGCCGCGTTGCACGATGCGGGTGTGTTCGTCCATCGTGCGCGAAACGATAATGGTGTCGTCGCTGTCGTCGGTGTCGGTATCATCGGTGTCGGTGTCATCGGTGTCATCGGTGTCGGTGTCATCGGTGTCGGTGTCATCGGTGTCGTCGATGTCGGGCAGGTCTGCCACCGGTTCCGGGGGTGGCGCGCTCGGGTCAGCGGGCTGCATTGCGGGCCACTCGTTGCACCGGTCGGGTGTCTTCGGTGCGGGTATCGATGGTGTCGGAGTGGTCGTCGCCGATCGCGACGCCGTGCCAGGAGCTGACCCCGCCGGCGATGACATCGATCACGATCACCGAAACGTTGTCGCGGCCGCCGTGCTCGAGGGCCCCGGCGAGCAGCGCGTCGGCCGTCTGCTGGGTGCTGCCGCCGAGGGTCAGACCGGCCTTGATCGCTTCGTCGGAGAGCTCGCCGCTGAGGCCATCGGAGCACACCAGCAGTCGTTCGCCGGTCACGACCGGTCGCAGCCAGTAGTCGGCGCTGCTGTTGTCGGCACCCATCGCGCGGGTGATGACGTTTTTGCGGGCGAAGCTGGCGACATCCGCTTTGAGCAGTGACCCTTCCTCGATGAGTTCCTGGGCGAGGGAATGGTCGACGGTGAGCTGCTGAAAGTCGCCGCCGTGCAGGCGGTAGACGCGCGAGTCGCCGACGTTCACGATGAGCCAGTGTGGGGCATCTTCGTGGTCGATGAGCACCAGGCCGGTGAGAGTACTACCCGCGCCGCGCCCGGTCGAATCCGACACGGCGCGCACGCTGGTGTGGGCGCGCTCGACCGCGGCCACCACGTCACCGGCCGCAACATCGGTGCGGCCGACGCAGCCCCGGAACTCGGCGATCACAGCGGAGCTGGCCCGCTGGCCGGCCTCCAGCCCGCCCATGCCGTCTGCGACGATGAACACCGGTTGGGACGCCAGCAGCGAGTCTTCATTCTCGTGCCGTTTGCGGCCGACATCGGTGCGCGAGCCGCACTGCAGCGACACCCCAGCACTGGTCGCTCGCTGTTCGGCGAGGTGCGTCACGACTCAGGCCTCCAGGTAGATGCGCGCCGCGAGCTCCCCCAGCAGGAACCGATCGGTCAGGGGCGCGCTCGCACCCGCATCGAGTTCATTCTCCAGTCCGCCCCCATCAATGAGCACGACGCCGTTGGTCGAGTGCAGGTCGCTGATACCCCAGGCACCTTCGACAAAGTCCAGACGGGCGTGCGTCTTCGACACCGTCTTGCCGGGGTCGTGCAGCGGAACCAACTGTGCGTCGGTGTGTGCGCCGCCACGTGCGGGGTTGCGCCCGAGCAGCACGACCGGTTTGGTGAGCGACACTTTGAGACCGTGCTCGGTTTCGAGCGTCCACGGCTTCATGCGGCGCGCCACGATCATCGTTTCGTCGAGGTCGTCGTCGACTTCAGCGGCGACTGGCGCGGGAAGTGCGGCGGGGACCGCTGCGACGGCTACCCCGGCGGCGATCTCGGCGGCGGCTGCGGCGAGCTCGCCGGGCAAGGCCATGGGGAGTTCCGCGGTCCCTGGCCCACTAGCCGCAGCAGCGACCGGTGCGGCGCTCACCTGAACGACCGGCGCCGGCGGAGCCCACGGGTTGGCCGGTGCGGCGGCCGCAACGGGCGGTGCCGCAACATCCGGCGGCGCCGGCGGGGCAGAGGCTACCGGCGGCGCCGGCGGAGCAGAGGCTACCGGCGGTGCCGGCGGTGCCGGCAATACCGGCGGGGCGGGTGGGGCAGGCGGGGCTGGAACAACGGCCGGAGCCGACAGCACCGGCACAGCAGGCGGGG
>NZ_PJJQ01000032.1:0-332576 GCF_002929575.1 Cryobacterium sp. N21
CACACTGGATGGCGTTGATGAGGCGGACGGCAACACCGAGCGGTTCAGCGCCGACCCGTTCAGTTCCGACCCGTTCAACGGTGACACCCGGTTCGACGGGGATCGCCGCACCGCGGGCGAGAAACGCGCCGACATCCTCCGCGACGTCTTCCAAGCCGCCGCGCGCGACCCCAAAACCCCGACCATGGGCGGCGTCGCCCCCACCGTCATGATCCACGTCAACGCCGCCGACCTCAACGCAGGCCGCGGCGTCGGCTGGATCGACGGCGTCGAAGCGCCCGTCAGCCTGCGGCGGGTAAAAGAGACCATCTGCTCCGGCGGCGCCCAGAAAGTCATCGTCGGCGACACCGGCGACGTGCTCTACCTCGGCGACACCGTCCGCTGCTTCACCCCCAAACAACGCGCCGCCATCACCGCCCGCGACGGAGGCTGCATCATCCCCGGCTGCACCATCCCCGCCCGCTGGACCGAAACCCACCACGTCATCCCCTGGCAACAACACGGCCGCACCGACATCGACAACGGTGTCCTCCTCTGCTGGTTCCACCACCACACCATCGACACCNACTCTGGGACCCCACCCAAACCTGGCGCCCCGCCCACAGCCACCGCGCCAACACCACCAGCCCCGAACCACCCTGGCGCACCTAGCAGAGCCGTGCCCAGTCACGGCGGAAGGCTTGGCGGGGTATTCCCCCCTTTAAGAAGGAATGTCAGGTGGGCAGTTGCTCGAGCCAGGTGCGCATCCGGGCTATGTCGTCGACGGTGAGGCCCACTTCGGAGCGCGGCGGAATGAGCAGCGATGGCGTCTCTTGAGTGGCGCTGAGCACCTTGTCGCCGTGAAGTTGCACGTCGGCATCATCGATCCAGATGAACGGTGCCGGCACGCTTTGATCTTCTTCAATGCGCTGCGACTTCCAAAGTCCCGTCTCGCCATCCGTCTGGCCGGGATTTTTCGGCGGAGTCGTGACGTCGAGCATGCGTCCGCCGGACAGCCCGTGCAGCTCGGGTACGAGCAGTTGCCGGGTGGCATCCAGCTCGTTCCAGGAGGTGAGCCAGACCAGCTCGACGCCGTATTGCATCAGCAGGGAGTCGAGCGCCGTGATCAGGCGGGGCGCCCAGTGCACATTCCGAGTGGAGGCGTGACCGTCGCCGTGCTCGACACTGATCGAGGCTTTGGCCACATCGCCCCAGGCCGGGTCGGGTTCCAAACGGGGGCAGAGGCATCCGTT
The DNA here is from genome assembly GCF_002929575.1 of Cryobacterium sp. N21. Lineage (NCBI taxonomy): Bacteria > Bacillati > Actinomycetota > Actinomycetes > Micrococcales > Microbacteriaceae > Cryobacterium > Cryobacterium sp. N21. Next base: position 1,233 of record NZ_PJJQ01000032.1, read on the forward strand.
GACAGAGAGGTAGAGCCGTGGAACGCTCATTTTGTCCTTCCGTCGTGACGAGTGGTGTAGCCCGCGTCTTCGCGGGGCTCTGCATATGCAATATCGGTTATCGTGCTGGCGCTGTTCAGTGTGAAATTATGAATTGTCTTACTCTCCAAAAATTTGCTTCTGAATCTACCTAAGCACGCGCAACCGACATGCGCCTCCCCGCGAACTGGGTGAACTTTGGTGCCGTGTCGTGACGCTGATCCGTGGCATGTGTGCAACAACGGGCGAGCAGTGGCATGCTTCAGCCTGCCAGCTCAGCCATCCGCGACAGCGCCAACTGCGTATACAAGGCGGTGCCGTCGGCCAACACATCGTCGTCGAAGGTCGCTGTGGGGGAGTGGTTGAACGCGGCGGCCTGGGCATCCGCTTGTCGCGGCACCGCCGAGAGAAACACGAAGGTTCCCGGCACCTGCTGCAACACGCGCGAGAAGTCCTCGGAGCCGCCCAGCGGGTTGATCATGCGCGTGAAACGCTCGCCACCGAAGAGCTCGCCCACCACACGCTCGGCCCGGCTGGTCTCGCCCGCGTCGGTACGGGTCGGTGGATATTCGGTGACGTAGTCCACCGTCACCTCCAGGCCGTGCGCGGCCGCGATGCCTTGAAGCAGTCGCGGTACGACGCGCGCGAGCTTGGCCCGCGACTCGGGCGTGTAGGAACGCACCGTCGCCTCCAACCGCGCCGAATCGGGAATGATATTGCGCTTGGTGCCCGCCTGCAGCACCCCGACCGAGAGCACCACCGGGTCGAACATGTCGAACTGGCGAGTCACCAGCACCTGCAAAGCTGTGACCATCTCGGCGATCACCGTCACCGGATCCTGCGCCTGATGCGGCGCCGAACCGTGCCCGCCGGCTCCGTGTACCGTCGCCGTGAGGCCATCGCTGGCCGACATCAGGGTGCCCGCGCGACTCATGAACTGCCCGTTGGGCGCGCCGGCCGACATGACGTGCAAGCCATAGGCTGCGTCGGCACGGCGCCCGGCAGCGTCGAGGATGCCCTCGCGAATCATCACACCCGCACCGTCGTAGCCTTCCTCGCCCGGCTGGAACATGAGCACCACGTCACCGGCAAGCTGATCTCGATGGTGCGCGAGCAACGTCGCCGCGCCCACCAGCATGGCCGTGTGCAGGTCGTGTCCGCAGGCGTGCATGGCACCGTCAATGCGCGAGGTGAACTCCAGCCCGGTGCGTTCCTGCACGGGCAGCGCGTCCATATCGCCGCGCAGCAACACCACAGGCCGTGAAACGGATGCCCCGGTGCCGGTTCCGCGCAGCACCGCCGTCACCGAGGTGGTGTCGGTACCGAGACTGATCTCGTACGGCAGACCGCTGAGAGCCTCGAGCACCTTCTCCTGGGTGCGCGGCAGGTCGAGCCCGATTTCGGGTTCCTGGTGCAGCCGGTGGCGCAGGTCGGTGATGTCTGGGGCAAGTTCACGGGCGTCGGCGAGCACGGTCACGGCTTCTCCTTTGAATGCGACTGAATGCGACTGAATGGTGGTTCTAGTGTGAGCCGCCGCAGGAGACTTGTCGAATCAGACCAGGGTTTTGCGCATGAACTCCCGGGTGCGCGCTTGCTGCGAATGGTCGAACACCTCGGTCGGGGTTCCCTGCTCCAGAATGACGCCCCCGTCCATGAAGACAACTCGATCGGCGGCGGCCCGGGCGAAGCCGAGCTCGTGGGTCACCACGAGCATGGTGGCACCGCTGGCCGCCAGGGCGGCCATGACGTCGGTGACTTCGCCGACGTTCTCCGGGTCGAGGGCCGAGGTCGGTTCGTCAAACAGAAGCACGGCGGGTTCCAGGGCCAGGGCCCGAGCGATGGCGACGCGCTGCTGCTGCCCTCCGGACAACTGGCGCGGATAGGCATGAGCGCGGTCGGCCAGGCCGACCCGGGTCAGCAGCGTCATGCTGCGTTCGATGGCCTCGGCCTTGCTCAGCTTGAGAATTGAGCGCGGTCCGTCGGCAATGTTCTGCAGAACGGTCCAGTGTGGAAACAGGTTGAAGTTCTGAAAAACCATTCCCACTTTGCGACGCTGCACGGCAATCTGGCTTTCGGTGAGCCGACGCACGGCCCTGCCGGACTCCTGCCGGTAGCCCATCAGCTCGTCGCCCAACCAGATCGACCCGCCGCTGGGAACCTCGAGGCAGTTCACACAGCGCAGCAGCGTGGATTTGCCCGACCCCGACGAGCCGAGAATCGCGACGGTCTCGCCGACCCGCACCTCGAGGTCGATGCCCTTGAGCACCTCGACTCCAGAGAATTGTTTGCGCAATCCGCTGATGCGCAGAATGGGCTGCGTCATGATTCCATCCCTCGATTCAAATTGCGTTCGGCGGCCCGTCGATCGAGAAAACGCGCGACGGGGGAGGAGCTGCCGTTGCGGCTGGAACCCCGGCCGTAGTGACGCTCAATGAAGAATTGCACGCCGTTGAGCACCGTCGTGATGAACAGGTACCAGATGCTCGCGACGATCAGCAGCGGCACCGTCTGGTAGGTCTGGCTGTAGATCTCCTTGACCGAGAACAACAACTCGGCACCCCCGATCACACTGACCAGGGACGTGCCTTTGACCAGCGCGATGATGGAGTTGAAGGTGGGAGGAACAATGAATCTCATCGCCTGCGGCAGCTGGATTCGAAAGAAGACCCGCACCGGCTTCATGCCCAGGGCCTTGGCGGCCTCAAGCTGCCCCTCGTCCACCGAGATCAGCCCGGCGCGATAGATCTCCGCCTGGTACGCGGCATCGTGCAGGCCCAAACCCACGATAGCTGCCAGCAGTGGTGTCACCAGGGTGTTGGACTCGATCGAGGCGAAGGTCGGACCGAACGGTATGCCGATGCTCAGGACCGGCACGAGTAAGCCGATGTTGAACCAGAAAATCAGTTGTACGAGCTGCGGTGTACCCCGGAAGAACCAGATGTACGACGAGGCGAGCGCGCGCAGGAGGGCGTTGTCCGACAAGCGGCACACCGCCAGAATGCCGCCGAGAACCAGACCGATTGTCATCGCTGTCACTGTGAGAAAGAGAGTCATGACGACGCCCTGAAGCACGGTTTCGCTGTTGAGGTACTGCGCGACGACGTTCCATTCAAAGTTGGGGTTCGTCAGCAGCAGGTGCACGAGTTGTGCGGCGACGACCACGGTGATGATGGAAAGCACCCAGGTGGCGGGGCGCCTTGGTGACAACGCCCGGGCTACGTCCACGGGGTGGCGCGTGACCGGGAGCTCGAGGTCGGTCTGGTTACTCGGCAGAGTTGCCATGACTACTGCGGGTTCTCGACGAGCCAATCGGCGTACAGGTTGATGCCGGGCTGGTCGATGAGTTCGCGATCGAGGCCGTACTTGGTCATGATCTTCTCGTAGTCACCATTGTCGAAGAGCACTTGAAAGCTCGCGAGCAGGGGGGCGGAGAGTTCGGAGCCCTTGGGGAGCAGGGCACCCATGAACTGACCGGCGAACCCGTTCGAGAACTCGTCGCCGACGACCTCCAACTCGCCGTTCGATTCCTTGGCCGCGTAGAACAGCGAGGCTCCACCCGTGAAGAAGGCATCCGTTCGTCCCGATCTCAGCGCCAGCACGCCGTCGGGAACGCTCGCGACGCTCAGCACCGTGAGGTCTTTGCCCTGCTCCTGGCACTTCACTGCCTGAGCCTCGGCAACCTTATAGGTTGCAGCGTTGGCGAGCGCGGCCACGGTGACGTCACACAGCTCGTCCATGTTGGTGACGTTCTTGGGGTTGCCCTTTTCGACCAAAAAAGGCACGACCTCCTGCAAAACGTCAACGAATTCGGCACCTGGGCGTTCCTTCGGTCCCCCGACCGAGTCAGCGTAGGGAAAGAAGCCGAAGGCGTAACGTTTGGCGCTGATCGCGGCGAACGCTCCGGAAATGTCCGGCACGGTCGCGATCTTGGCCTCTACACCCATCACTTCGGCGATGGCATCCATCAGTTCGGCGCCGGCACCGGTGTACTCACCGGTTTTTCCGGGCGTCGTGACCCACCACGGCGGGTTTGCGCCACTCGTGACGACCGTGAACTCACCAGCGTCCTGAATGTCCTGGGGAAGGGCATCGTGAATGGCCTGGTCCATCAGAGTGGATGCTGCCGATTCCTCCGGTTTGACGGCTGCGCTACAGCCTGCTAAGAGCGAGACGGAGAGGGCTAGGCAGAGGGTTTTCGCGACCTGGATACGCTTCATTGTCGGTACTCCATTGCTGTAGTTGATTGGGCTGAACTCAACGCGCCTGCTGGAAATGTGGTTTGTTATGCTGCCCGGCCCACTCTCGTTTCCAACAAGTTGGGGCTGAGCGTATCATGGTAGTGAATCACTGTATAGACATTTGGTATATCTGTTGATTACTTCGGCGAGCGTGCGGGGCTGACGATTGACCCGCGGGTCACTGAAGCCACCGCAGCGAAGCTGCGGCACGGCGGCCCGCGCTGGTGGTGTTGGCAGAAGCGTCGCTAAGGTCGGTGGAAGCCGAGCCTTGTAGAAATTCGGTGGGCAGCGCTGACGACCAAATCTTTCCAGGCGCCCTCGAGATTGCCTGACACCCGCGACATGGCCCCCCCTATGGCCAGAGCCGCGATCATTTCGCCCGAATAATCGCAGACGGGCGCGGCGACGGCACCGGCCCCGGCGTCGACCTCACCGAGACTGAGGCTGTAACCGCGTCGGCCAATCTCCTGTAGTTCTTGGCGCAACTCGGCCTCGCCGGTGATGGTGTGTTCGGTGAAAGCCGGCCCCCGGTGGCTGAGCACCTGACTCAGGCGTTGCTCGTCCTGACCCGAGAGCAGCATTTTCTGCCCGGCCCCCGAATCCAGCGGTCGTTTGGTGCCGACGTCGACCGAGATGCGCAGAGAGTGGGTGCTCTCAATGCGGGAGATACAGATCGCCTCGTTGCCGACCGGAGCCAGCAGGTAGATCGTTTCATTGGTCGCGGCATGCAACATTTCCATCTCGGGCTGCGCGGCGGCCCGCAACGCTTCGATTGGCTGGGCTGCCATCTCGCCGAGGGTGAGCAATCGACTGCCCACCCGGTAGTGGTCGCCGGTGCGTTGCAGAAAGCCGCGCGATTCGAGGGTTTTGATCAGACGAAACGCCTTGTTGCGGGTCACGCCAACTCGGCGGGCGATGTCGGCGACGCGCAGCTCTTGTTGCCCGTTCTCGAACTCGAGCATGATATCGAGGGCCGCAGCGACCGGCCCGATCATGTAATCGGTGGCGGGGCCGGCTGGTGCAACTGCGGTTGGGGCGGCCGAGGTCTCCGGATCGTCCGTGGCGTGGGCCGTCATGCGGTGACCGCCATTGTGTGGCGACTGTGGGCATCCGCTATAGACAGGAGCGAACCGCTCATAAACTGGCCGCCTTTCAACACGGCGGTGCGACGTTTCGCATCCTGCAACAAGCGGATGTCCCGGTGCGGGTCGCCGTCGACGATGAGCAGGTCGGCGAATTTTCCCGCGGCAACCGTGCCAACGTCGGCTGAAACGCCCATGCACTGGCTGGACTGGTCCGTGGCGACCCTGATCGCTTCGGCCGAGGTCATACCGGCCTCGACCAGAAGCTCTAGTTCCATGCCGGTGCGGCCGAAGCCGTGGAACGGGTTGGTGTCGGTGCCAGCAGCGATGCGCACGCCGAATCGAACGGCCAGAGCAAGGCTTTCGCGATGGCGCGCCGGCATGTCAATGGTGTGGGCTCGCACACTTTCCTGGGAGAGGGTGCTGTGCCAGTTAGAGATGCACATTGTTGGAACATACCATGTGCCCCGATCAGCCATTTCGCGCGCGCACTCCTCGGTCAGATAGGTTCCGTGCTCGATCGTGTCAACGCCGGCACGCACCGCGAGGATCGCGCCGGGATCGCCGTGGGCGTGCGCGCACACCGGGATTCCCTCCAGATGGGCCTCGTCCACGATCGCAGCGAGTTCTTCAGGGGTGAACAGCGGGCGGTTCGGGCGGCGTGCCGCGAAGGTCATGCTGCCGGTCATCGCCACTTTGATGACGTCGGCACCCATACGAATAACTTCCCGCACCTTGGCCCGTGCGGCCACCGGACCGTCGCACCAGGGTTCGGGAAGGCCGGGCAGAATCTCGTAGCGTCCGCGGGACGTGATCGCGCCGCCCGACACCGGGTGGGCATCCATCAGGGAGTTGGTCGGCGACACGATGATCAGCGAGGTCTGCAAACGCGGACCAGGAATGACGCCGCGGTCTACGGCCAGAACGAAGCCCCGTTCCAGACCGCCGAGGTCCCGTGCCGTGGTGATTCCCGCCTCCACGGTCGTCTTCAGGGCGGCCACCGTTTGGGACATCAGCAGTCCCAGCGGTTCCGGATGGGTGACAAGGCTCTGCGCCCAGGCAGCATGGTGGGTATGGCAGTCGATGAGGCCGGGCATCAGCGTGGCACCGCCCAGGTCGACGACCTCGACCGTGACGGGAAGCGGTCGGTCTTCGGTCACCTCGACGATCCGCTCGCCGTCGATGATCACGGTCGACCGCTCGCGGGCCGGGCCGCCGGTGCCGTCGATGAGCCGGGCATTGATCAGGGCGCGCAACTGGGTGGTCATGAGAGGTCGTTTCAGGAGGCTGTAACCAGAGCGGATGCCTGGCGCTGGTTGCGATCGCTCGCCAGCGCCGATCGGCGCATCTTGCCCGATTCGTCGCGGAAGCTCGTACTGACGAACTCGAAGGTTTTCGGCACCTTGTAGGGGACGAGGCGTTCCCGGCAGAATGCCCGCAGCTCGTCGACGTCGGGCGGCGCGCCCGGGTCGGTGGGCAGCAGGATGGCGTAGACCTGCTTGCCCCACTCGTCGTCGTCGACGCCGATCACCACGGCGTCTGCGATGCCGGGGTGTTCCGAGAGCACCCCCTCGACTTCGGCGGGGTACACATTGGCACCGCCGGTGATGATCAGGTCGACCCGTCGATCAGCCAGATAGAGGTAGCCGTCGTCGTCGAGCCAGCCGAGATCTCCCAGCGTGACCAGTCCGTCGGAAGTGGATGCCGGTGGTTCGGCGCCGAGATACCGGAACGTCATGGGGGCGCCCTCGGGCCCGGTGAAGATCTCCCCGATCTCGCCGGCCGGCAGCGGAGCCCCGGCGCTGTCCCGGATGCTCAGGCGCGTGTCAACCGGCCGGCCCAGGCTACCCTCGCGGAGCATCCACTCGTCGCCGCGAATAGCGACGACTCCGGTGCCCTCTGCGCCGCCATAGCAGTCGTATTGTTTCGCCGGTTCGACCAGCTGCAACCAGACGCGTTTGACCCACACCGGGCAGACCGCGCCGCTGTGATAGAAGGCGTCGATGCTGGAGAAGTCGCGGGTGAGTACATCGGGCAGTCGAGCGATGCGCTGCATGATGATGGGTACCATGGCGAGAAAAGTGACCCGGTGCCGCTCGATGACGTACACGGTGAGGGCGGCATCAAACTTTTCCAGCAGAATCACCGTGTGTCCCTCGAAGAGACCGTTGTGCGTGAGGCTGAAGGAGATGTTGTGATACAGCCGGCCGGTGATTAGCTGGGTCTGGTCGGCGCGCAGGCCGAATCGGTGCAGGGAACTGCCCTGGCCGGGGATCTTCTGCCACGGTCGGTCGTCGAGAATGATTTTGGGGCGGCCGGTGGAGCCTCCGGAGCAGATCGCCTTTCCCGGCCACGCGGTGATGGCTGGTAGCGCTGATGCGTCAACGGTGTCGAGTGCCGAAAGCTCGTCGAGTGAGATATCGCCGGGATACTGCCCCTCGTGTTCCACGAGCATGACGGTGGTGCGCCACGATTCACTCACCGCGAGAATTTCGCGACGTTCCCGCTCCGGCATCTGCGGCGACAACGGGAGCGTGCAGGCGCCGAGTCGCCAGGCGGCGATGGCGGCGACAATGTGTTCGGCGCGGGTGGGCAGGCAGATTGCCAGCAGGGTCGTCGGGCCAACGCCGTAGCCCGCCAGTAGGCGTGCCATCTGATTGGCGCGCGTATCGAGCTCTGCCCAGCTGAGGCAACTCTCGCTGCCGTCGGGGGCGACGAAAATGAGCGCGGTGCGCTCGCCGCGTTCGGCGGCGAGGTCAGCAATGCGCTGCGCGTAGGAGACCGGCGAGGTGATGAAAGGTGAGTCTGCGGTCATGGTGTCGCTTTCCGTGTCGCCCGGTTCGGGTGGGTCGGTGTTTCGTGCGTCGTGGAATTTCTCAAACTGTATCCCTGGATAGATGACATGTCTATATGATGAACAGAAATGTCCGTCGATGCTCGCCGAGGGGTTACGCAATGTTGATGACAGGACCTGACCGTGAGGTATTCATCTCGGGGGTAGCCGAAGCGCCACTGGGCGAAGTACGAGACCATTCCGAGCTGTCGATGATTGCGCTCGCAGCCAGGGAAGCGCTCGCCGATGCCGGCCTGACCCTGCGTGATGTCGACGGGTTGTTTGTGAACTACCTCGGCGAGGAGGGCACGGTGCAGGTCGGGGAGTATCTCGGAATCCAGCCGAGTTACTCCGACTCCAGCGATCTCGGCGGAGCCGCCTTCGTGGCTTTTCTCGGTCATGCCTCGGCTGCCCTGCAGACCGGACGCTGCCGGGTCGCCCTGATCGTGTACGCGTCCCGGCAGCGCACCCGCGCCACTCGCAAGCTCAATCACTGGAATGAGAAGGCAACGTCGCCCCAGTTTGAACAGCCGTATGGTCTGCCGGCCCCGATGGGCCAGTTCGGGCTGCTCGCGGCCCGACACATGTACGAGTACGGGACCACACCCGAGCAGCTGGCGTCCGTGGCCGTGACCGCACGGCAGTGGGCGGGCCTGAACCCCAAGGCCTGGAAGCGTGATCGGCTCACCATTGACGATGTGCTCGAGTCGCGCCTGATCTGTGCTCCGCTTCGTCGCCTGGACTGCTGCCTGGTCACCGATGGCGGCGGTGCCATCGTGTTGACGACCTGGGACCGTGCCCGGGATTCGGCGAATACGCCGATTCGAGTGGCCGGCACCGGGGAGAGCGCGAGGCAGTGGCATATTCCGCAGCTGCCGAGTCTTGAGGCCTCGCCGGGGGTCGCGGCCGCTCGTGCCGCGCTGCAGATGGCGGAGGTCGGGCACGCCGATATCGACGTCTTCGAGCCCTATGATGCGTCGACGATCAGCGTGCTGCTCGCGCTCGAAGACGTCGGGTTCTGCGGGCGCGGTGACGCCGGCGCGTTTGTGCAGGAGGGCAATCTGAGCATCACCGGCAGTCTCCCCTCGATCACCTCGGGGGGAGGGTTGTCGTATTGTCATCCGGGGGCGCTGGGCATCCTCTTGGTTATCGAAGCGGTGCGGCAGCTCCGCGGCCAGGCCGGAGCGCGGCAGGTGCCCGGTGCGACGGTCGGACTGGTGCATGGCATTGGCGGACTCTTCTCCACGGCAGCGACGGCGGTGTTGGTTCGTGGTTGAGTCACTGTTCGACTGGGCCGACCCCACGACCGCTCATTTCTGGGAGGCCGCCAGCAAGGAACAGCTCGTGATCCAGCAATGCGGAGTCTGCCGTCAGTATCAGTTCTATCCGCGTCCCTTCTGCCTCGCCTGCGACAGCGATGACATCGGATGGGTCGCGGCGAGCGGCCGGGGAACGGTCTATTCGCAGACCACCGTGCATCTGAAGGCCGCGCCGGAACTCGGGCTGGTGACCCCGTACGTTGTGGCGGTCGTACAGCTCGAGGAGGGGCCGCGCTTGCTGACCAACCTCACCGGGGAAGCCTGCCGAATCGGCAGCCCGGTGCAGGTCGGCTGGCGATCACGGCAGGGGCAGGCGCCGGTGCCAGTCTTCGGGCCGGCGACACCGTGAGCATTGACGATGTTTACGCCCACATCGATGCCGGATTCGGTGCCGCGCTCGAAGAACTCGCCTACCTCGTTGGTATCGCTGGCGTCAGCGCTTCGCCGACGGAGGACCTGGCCCTGTGCGCCCAGGCCGTGCAGCACAGCGTGTGCGGGAGTGGTCTGCGCACGCACCTGATCGAGGGTTTTGGGCCGCCGGCTGTGTACGGCGAATGCATCGTCGACCCCGGGCGACCGACGGTGCTCATTTATGGGCACTACGATGTGCAACCGGCCGAAACCAGCGCGCACTGGCAGGGTGACCCGTTCGAGCCGACCATTCGCGACGGTCGCATGTACGGGCGCGGCACCAGTGACAACAAGGGCCAGCACCTCGCGCAGCTCTGGGCTCTCCGGGCGACGCTGGCTGCACACGGCGAGCTGCCGGTGAACGTCAAGGTGCTCATCGAGGGAGAAGAAGAGATCGGCAGCCCGCACCTGGCCGAACTCGTTCGAGAAAATCGTCATCTTCTGGCGGCTGATCTGGCCATAACCTCGGATGGCCCCGTGCATCGCAGCGGCATGCCGCAGCTCGTGCTCGGCACTCGCGGGCAGCTCGGCGTCGAGCTGTGTACACGCGGGGCGAATCGGGATGCGCACTCGGGCAGCCTTGGCGGTCTGCTGCCCGACGCCGCGCAGCAGCTCACTCAGGCACTGGCCACGCTGTGGAAACCGAGTGGCGAGATTGCCGTGGCGGGCTTCTTCGATGACGTGCGGCCGCCGACGCCCGCCGAAAGTGCGAATCTTGCCGGGCTGCCCCTCGATCTGAAGGACCACTTCAGCGACTACGACATCACGGAGCTGCCCTCGCCGGAGGGACGCGACTACTACGAACGCTTGATGCTGCGGCCGACGATGACAATCACCGGCCTGACCAGCGGTTATACCGGGCCGGGCATGAAGACTGTTATTTCAAGCAGCGCCAGGGCGCACCTCGACATGCGACTCGTGCCCGGGCAGCATCCGGACGAGATCTTTCGGCTGCTACAGGTGCACCTGGCGCAGCATGCCCCGATGGTGGGGCTGACGCGACTCAGCTCGATTCCCCCCTCGCGTACTGCCCTCGACAATCCCTACGTTGCGATTCTGGCCGGCGCCGTTGAGCAGGCGATCGGGGTGATTCCCTTCGTCGTGCCCAGCCTCGGCAGCTCGCTGCCGAACTACGTTTTCACCGACATTCTCGGCATTCCCTCAATTCTGGTGCCCTACGCCAACCCTGACCAGAACAATCACGCCCCCAACGAGAATTTCGAGCTGTCGCGGTTCAAGGACGGCATGAGAATTTGCGCGACCATCCTCGAGCATGTCGGCAGTCACACCGTTGAGCGCTCGGAGGGAAATGTGCGTCTGGAGCAGGAGCGCGTCGAGTAAAATCACGCGCTGGGGCGCTTGCTCGCCCTCGCGGCGAAAGATTAATTCTGACTTTTTGTAGGCTGCAAGGCTCCGCCGGTCAAATCGCATCCTGCCGAATAATTTATCTTTGATCAGCATAATCGTCTGGTTGCAGCCGTGCCCCCGCCCGTGGGAAATCGCAAATTATGCCATAGCTCAGCGCCTGTGACCGAAAATCAGGGGATTCGGAGAAAATCATGAGGTTTCTTTCAAACAGGCCGGGCATGCTGGCCAACTCGCCCGCGCCACCCCGAAGTGCACGGGCTCGAAACCCAGCGAACGGGCGTACCTAGCGTCCATCATTCGCGCCAGATGAAGGACATGCGCCCAAAACACACTGAAACGCCCCATGCCCACCTCGCCCCTCGAACGCAGCACAAGCCCCGTAAACCACGCACCCGCCGGCATGAGATCTTCGTTGCCACCGGTGCCGCGCTCGTTATCGCCGGCCTCGTCGCCAGCAGCGGATTCGTCGCCCAGTCCGCCGATGCCCGGCAAGACAGCATCGCCGCCACGACCGTGCTCGCCGAAAGCACCGGCCTGCAGAGCGACCAGCTCGACTATTACGCGGCGCACGGTGAGTCGATCTCTCGCGACAACGCATCCGTTGCGCTCAGCGCCGCCAACGTCGTCATCGCTGCCAGTCAGAGCAAAGTGGATGCCACCACACTCACCTCGGTAGCCAGCTCGCTCGCCAGCTACGCGATCATGCCCATCGACCAGGTGGAATCGCTCACGGCCGAGGCGAAGGTTGAGACCGCGTCCGTCGCTGCCGCCACCGCTGAAGTCGACCGCGTCGCCGCCGAGGTTGCGGCTGCTGCTGCGGCGGCCGCTGCTGCCGCCGAAGCCGCTGCCCAGGCGGCTGCTGAAGCCGCTCGCGTGCAATCTGTCGCCGGAGGCAACACCGTCGACGGTGCACGCGCCACCGCACAATCCATGGCCGCTTCGCAGTACGGCTGGGGCGCGGATCAGTTCAGTTGCCTCGACCGTCTCTGGCAGAAGGAATCCGGCTGGAACTACGCGGCCATGAACTCCAGCAGCGGCGCGACCGGAATTCCCCAGGCGCTGCCCGGAAGCAAGATGGCGTCGGCCGGCAACGACTGGGCCACGAACGCCACCACGCAGATCGCCTGGGGCCTCGGCTACATCAAGGCCTCATCCTACGGAACGCCGTGCGCCGCCTGGTCGCACTCACAGGCCGTCGGCTGGTACTAGCTCAACACTTTTAGGCAGTTTATGCCCCGGTCACGAGCGAATCGACGACGCACGGGCCGTTTCGTCGCGGCTGGCCGCAGGTTCTGCGGCGACCAGCCCGGGTGCAGGGCCCGGCGGTACGATGGGCGAGCAAGGGATCTCCATGATTGAGTTCGACGAGGCACACCGACGTGCCCGGCGCAGGAGCCCTGCACACGTATTTCGTCGTGTCGATTCGTACCGCACGACGATGAATTTGATGGAGGCGTTTTTTCGATGTCGTCTGGTTTCACCCGAACGGGTCTGTCCCCGTCAGATCCCACGCTCGAAACGTTCATAGATGATTACTATGAGCATCTAACAGACGAAGATGCCGCGAACTATGCCCCGGAGCTTCTTGCATCCCGGGCCCGCGAGCACTGGCAGGTCGCCCAGCGCCGAGTACCCAAGACGGCAACGATCGAGATTCACAATGAATCCGGTCGCAGTGTCGTCAATATCGTCACCGACGACATGCCCTTTCTCGTGGACTCGGTCACGGCCGAGCTGGTGCGCCAGCACTCAGCCATCCATTTGGTCGTGCACCCCCTGCTGATCGTGGCCCGCAGCAAGGCGACGAACGATCTCGTCGACATCAACCGAATCCCGGCCAGCGCCGGTGTCTCCAGCGGCGATACCTCTGCCATGCCGAACATCGCGCACCTCATCGCGACCGGTGATGATGCCTCACACCTCGAGTCCTGGATCGCCATCGAGATCGACAGCGCGAGCGACGAGGAACAGGCCAGCCTCATCGCCGGGCTGGCCGCCGTTCTCGGCGACGTTCGTGCCGCCGTCGAAGACTGGCCGCTCATGCGCACCAAGGCCATGCAGATCGCCAACGCGCTCGACACCATCACCGGTGGCGACCAGATCAAAGACCTCCACCAGACCCAGCAGTTGCTGCACTGGCTCGACGAGGGCAACTTCACGTTTCTCGGCTACCGCGAGTACAACCTCGAGACGCTGGACGGCGAAGACGTGCTCACCCTCATCGAGGGCAGCGGCCTCGGTCTGCTGCGTTCCGCTGACGACCGCCACCAGATTCAGCACCTAACGGATGCCGGCCGACATAAAGCGCGCGAGCGCACCGCCCTGGTGATCACGAAGGCCAACTCCCGCTCCACCGTGCACCGTCCCGCCTACTTCGACTACATCGGAATCAAGAGTTTCGATGCCGCCGGCCAGGTCAACGGTGAGCAGCGCTTCATCGGTCTGTTCGCCGCGAGCGCTTACACCAGCTCGGTCACGGCCGTTCCGGTGCTGCGCGAAAAGGTCAAAGCCGTCATGACCGAGGTCGGTTTTCCGCTCGAGTCACACAGCGGTAAAGACCTGCTCGGCATCATGGAAACCTATCCCCGTGACGAGCTGTTCCAGATCGAGGTGCCCGACCTGGTCACCGCGTCGCTCGCCATCCAGCGTCTGCAGGAACGTCGTCGTACCCGCCTGTTCCTGCGGCCGGACATCTACGGTCGGTTCATGTCGGCCCTGGTCTACCTGCCGCGTGACCGCTACAACACCGCCGTGCGGCTGCGCATCGAGAAAGAGCTCCAAGAGACCTTCAGCGCTGAGTCGCTGGACTTCGAAGCGCGCATGACCGAATCGGCGCTCGCGCGACTGTTCTATCGCATCCGCTTGCCCAAGGATGTCTCGGCGGATTCCGTCGATATCGCCGCCTTGGAACACCGCCTGGCCATGGCCGTCCGCTCGTGGCCAGAGGGTATCAGCGACGAACTTCGCGAAACACACTCGGTCGAAGAGGCCGAGCGGTTGGCCGATATCTGGGCCGAAGCTTTTCCCGACAACTACCGGGTCGACTACGAAATCGATGATGCCCTCGAAGACATCTCCCGGTTTGAGGCCTGCGCAGCGGAGGTCGGGGCATCCGCTGAGGGGCACATCCGCCCGGGGCTGCACGTGTACCTGCCCAAAACCGCCGGTGACCCCGGCGAAGATGCTCGCATCAAGCTCTACATGACCGAACCGAAAAGCCTCAGCCAGATTTTGCCGTTTCTGCAGAATCTCGGCATCGAGGTACTCGATGAGGTGCCGTTTGAAATTCAGACCACCGACGGGCGGCGCTTCTATCTCTACGACCTCGGCCTGCACTACCCGGCCGGCGTCGACCCGGTCGCGACCGGCACGTTACTCGCGGACTCGTTCGGCGCGGCCATCAGCGGAGCCATCGAATCCGACAGCCTCGATCGTCTCGTGCTGCAAGACGGCATGCCCTGGCACCGTGTGGTCATCCTGCGCAGCTACGCCAAGTACCTGCGCCAGATCGGCAACACCAACTCCTACGGCTTCGTCGCGAATGCCCTGCTCGCCAACCCCGACGTCACCCGAAGGCTGGTGGCGCTGTTTGAAGCGCGGTTCGACCCCGACCTGGCCGACGATGAGCGGATCCTGCGCCTCACCGACGTGCGCGAACAGCTGCGGCTCGCGATGGAGCAGGTCGCCACCCTCGACGCCGACCGCGTACTGCGTACCCTCATCACGCTGATCGAAGCGTCGCTGCGCACGAACTTCTTTCAGTACAAGCCCTACCTCAGCATCAAACTCGACCCCTCCCAGATCGAGCAGATGCCCTCGCCCAAGCCCATGTTCGAGATCTGGGTGTACTCGCCGCGCGTCGAGGGCGTGCACCTGCGCTTTGGCAAGGTGGCCCGCGGAGGGCTGCGCTGGTCGGACCGTCGTGAAGACTTCCGCACCGAGGTGCTCGGCCTGGTCAAGGCGCAAACCGTCAAGAACGCCGTCATCGTACCCACCGGTGCCAAGGGCGGGTTCTTCGCCAAGAAGCTCCCAGACCCAGCCCTCGACCGTGCCGCCTGGATGGCCGAGGGTATCGACAGCTACAAAACATTCATCCGCGGCCTGCTCGACTTGACCGACAACCTGGTCGCCGAGGCCGATGGTGAGCATGTTGTGGCGCCGCACCGCGTGGTGCGTCATGACGACGACGACAGCTATCTGGTCGTGGCCGCCGACAAGGGCACGGCATCCTTCTCCGACATCGCCAACGGCCTCGCGGCCGAATACGGTTTCTGGCTCGGCGACGCATTCGCCTCCGGTGGCTCGGTCGGCTACGACCACAAGGAGATGGGCATCACCGCCAAGGGCGCCTGGGAGTCGGTCAAACGCCACTTCAGCGAACTCAGCGTCGACACCCAGACCGAAGACTTCACCGTCGTCGGCGTTGGCGACATGTCGGGTGACGTGTTCGGCAACGGTATGTTGCTCTCGAAGCACACCAAACTCGTCGCGGCCTTCGACCACCGGCACATTTTTCTCGATCCCAACCCCGACCCGGCGCTCTCCTTCGACGAACGGGCCCGGTTGTTCGAACTACCGCGCTCGTCCTGGGCTGACTATTCCACCGACCTCATCAGCACCGGCGGCGGCGTCTTTCCACGTCAGGCCAAGGTCGTTCCGATCTCGGCCGAAGTGCAGGTCGTGCTCGGTCTGCCGGAAGGCACCACTCAGCTGAGCCCGCCCGAACTGTTGCGAGCCATTCTGCTTGCCCCTACCGACCTGCTCTACAACGGCGGCATCGGCACCTACGTCAAGGCCAGCGGTGAAACGGCCGCGCAGGTCGGCGACAAGGCCAACGACGGGATTCGGGTCGACGGCCGCGACCTGCGGGTCAAGGTCGTGGGGGAGGGCGGAAACCTCGGCTTCACCCAGCTCGGCCGCATCGAAGCCGCGCTCGCCGGCGTCATCCTCAACACCGACGCGATCGATAACTCGGCCGGGGTGGACTGCTCCGACCACGAGGTCAACATCAAGATCTTCGTGGACCGCATGGTCGCCGCCGGCAAGCTCGACCCGGCCGAACGCGCCGCGTTCTTGGCCGAGATGACCGACGAGGTGGGACGTCTGGTTCTGGTGGACAACGTCGACCAGAACATTTTGCTGCTCAACGACCGGGTGCTCGTGAACAACTGGAGCCCGAGCTACGAGCGCCTCATGAACTGGCTCGAAGAATCGGGCGACCTCCAGCGCGAGCTGGAAGCCCTGCCGACCACGGCCACACTGAGGGAACGCCTCGACCGCGGCCAGGGCCTGACCAGCCCCGAGCTGAGCGTGCTCGCCGCCTACGCCAAGATCGAACTGGCCACGGCGCTGCGCGACAGCGACCTGGCAGATGATCCCTGGTTCGGCAGCACCCTGCGCCGGTACTTCCCGACGCACCTGTCGGAGCGGTTCGATGCGGAACTGGACACGCATCCGCTTCGCCGGGAAATCATCGCTACGGTCGTCGCGAACGACATGATCAACCTCGGCGGCATCACCTTCGCCTTCCGCGCGATGGAAGAGACGTCGGCCAACCAGGCGACGATCGCGCGTGCCTTCGTGGCACTGCGCGAAATCTTCGATATTGACACGATGGTGGGCGAGCTCAATGCGCTGCCGTCGTCGTTCCCTACCGAGAAGTGGACGGCGATCCACCTGGATATTCGCCGGCTGCTCGACCGCGCGGTGCGCTGGCAGGTCAACCACGGCGGCAATATGCCTGTCGGCGCGGTGATCGCCAAGTACAAGCCGCAGATCGCGCTCATGCGGGAGCACCTCGGCGAATACCTGCAGGGCACCGACCGGGGTCGCCTCGAAACGCAGGAGGAAAAGGCCAGAGAATGGGGCCTGCCCGACGACCTCGGTCGTCGCTGGTCCGAACTGTTCGAGGCATACGCGCTGCTCGACGTGGCCAAGGTGGCTGCCCGGGCGAACGTGCAGGTCACCGAGGTCGCTGAGATCTACTACACGGTCTACAACCGTTTCGGTGTCGACAACCTGCTCGAGCGCATCACCAAGCTGCCACGCAAGGACCGCTGGCAGGCACTCGCCCGCGCCGCACTCCGCGACGACTTGTACTCAACTGTCGCCGACATGACCCGGTCAGTTCTCGACGAAACGGATGCCGGTGCTGCCGACGACCGCCTCTTGGCCTGGGAAGCGCTCAACGCCGAACAGCTCGGCCGCGCGCGCAGCGTCTTCGAAGAGGTCAACTCGCTCGCGCAGGACGACATGGCGTCGCTCTCAGTTGCTGTGCGCCTGCTGCGCTCCATCGTGCGCCGCTAGGTGTGAGAACCGGGGTGCCCCCACACGGGGGCGCCCCTGGTGCTGAACGCGAGGGAATAGCTCGGCGGGTGCAAACGCTGCACCGAATATGAAGCGCATCGGATTCCTTTCCTTCGGCCACTACCAACCGGTACCAGGATCGCAGGCGCGAACGGCGGGCGATGCCCTGTTGCAGACGGTCGACCTGGCCCAGGCTGCCGAGGAGCTCGGAATCGACGGTGCGTATGTGCGCGTGCACCACTTCGCCCCGCAGTTCGCATCGCCGTTTCCCCTGCTCGCCGCGATGGCGGCCCGCACCAGCCGGATCGAGCTCGGCACCGGCGTCATCGACATGCGCTACGAGAACCCGCTGTACATGGCCGAAGAAGCCGCGATCACCGACCTGATCAGCAACGGGCGTCTGCAACTCGGCATCAGCCGCGGTTCACCCGAGACCGCCTTGCGTGGCTACGAGGCGTTCGGGTATGTTCCGTCCGAGGGCAGCAGCGACGCCGATGACGCTCGTGCGCGCACGGCAATCTTTCGGGCCGCGATCAGCGGCGCCGGAATGGCGCCGGCCAACCCGCAGATGACCGGGCGCACCGGTCTGCTGGCTATTGCACCGCAGTCGCCCGGGCTCAGCGAGCGCATCTGGTGGGGCGCCGGAACCCGCAAGACGGCCAAGTGGGTGGGGGAGCAGGGCATGAACCTCATGAGTTCGACCCTGCTCACCGAAGACACCGGCGTGCCGTTCGGAGACCTGCAGGCCGAGCAGATCGCTATCTACCGGCAGGCCTGGGCCGACGCCGGGCACGAGGGAACGCCGCGCGTTTCGGTGAGCCGCAGCATCCTGCCGATCGTCAGCGATCTGGACCGGGCCTACTTCGGTCGCGAAGCGGAGGCGGGCAGCCACGACCAGGTCGGCCACCTCGACGGCGGCCTGGCCCGTTTCGGTAAGAGCTACGTCGGGGAGCCATCCGCGATCGTCGATCAGCTCCGAACGGATGCTGCGGTGCACGACGCCGACACCGTGCTCGTGACCATCCCGAACCAGCTCGGCGTGGACTACAACTCTCACCTGCTCGAGACCATCGTGCAGCAGATCGCACCCGATCTCGGCTGGCGCTGACGCAGCTGCGCGCACCGAGGCATCCTGACTGCGCTCAGGCGTCCCAGCCACGCGTCGGCAGCTGGTCGAGCCAATCTTCAAGTGTCGTCGTGCTAGCCGATCGTGTGGTCGCGTGCAGTGCCGAAACCTGAGGCGAGAACTGTTGATCGAGATCAATGGCCCCGGTGGCGATCACGGCGATCGGTGGCAGGGCTATCCCGACGGAGGGCGATGCCCCGCCGGAGAAGTCGCTTATTGGATGTAGAAACGTGTGAAACATCAGAACCCCTCGCTCGTCGCGGTCGAAACCGCTACCGGGTCCGGGGTAGTACCTCGACACTACGCCCGAAGCTGATGAAATATCAGTGTTCTGTGTGAACGGCAGAAGAATTCTTCGGCTATGAGAAGCCGATTGTGCTGGAGAGCAGACTGCTGCGGGGTTGTCACCGGCCGTAACTTTCCTGAACTGCTCCGGGTGGTTAAGGAGCTCACTGAAGCCGAGATCGATTCCAGCCTGAAGGTCTAGGGCAGGGAAGCGATGGCAATCGCGATGGCCATCCAGAGCGGCATCGCCGCGACCATGAGTGCGAGGCCGACCCACTGCAGGCGAGTGTAGGCCGGGTCGGCGTCGCCGCGCTTGCGGGTGCGCACGATGTCGACCACGGACACGACCATGCCTACGAACATCAGTGGAGACACGGTCAACAGGGCGAGAATGTTCAGCGCATCGGTGCGCACGGCCAGCGCTACGGCCACGCCGAGGGCGCTGTAGACCACGAAAAGTACCGCGCTGATCCACAGCGAAATGGGAACGCGCCGTGTCGTAGGTGTGAGCGTTGCGTGCATGGTGCGACCCCCGTTGGTATCTACGATTTCTGACAGTAGCACGGGGGTGGCGGCTACGGCGTCGGGTCAGCTCAGGCGGCCGAGCTGCGTGAGCTTGGTTCGCACCTCGGCGTCGCTCGGCTCGACCATGTGGGTGTCGTCGGGAAACACGATGACGGGAATGTTGGTGCGCCCGCTGATGGCGCGGGCGCGGTCGGCACCGTCTTCGACGAGCAGCAGGTCCACGTAGTCGTAGTCCACCTCGAGGCGGTCGAGCAGCGACTTGGAACGGCGGCAGTCGCCGCACCACTCCGCCCCGTACATCGTGATGCGCGGTGCAGGGGCAGTGGTTTCAGTCATACCAGAGAGCTTATGCGGCGCGCCTGTGTGCCGCGGGTGGGCATCCGCTTTAGTCGTGCAGGTGGTCGACCTGCCAGCCGGTGGACTGCTCCAGCAGATCCAGAATATTTTGAGCGGATGCCCGCGCCTCGGCCTGGCTGCGCGCGTCCACTACGTCGATGGTCAGCGGCAGGCTCTCGCCGAACTTGGGAATCTCCACGTCAATCCGGCCGCCGTCGGGTAGTGCGATGAAGGCGTTCGCTCCGGTCTCCTCCTCAACTTTGGTGCTGAGGGCGGTCGCGATGGCCCAGAGGGCATCGGGCTTGGTGCGCTGAACCTGGGCAACGATCGTGGCCGTGAAGGTCATGGGTCTCCGAACTTGAGGGGAAGAGGACTCGTACAGTAAAGCAGTACCCGTACCCTGAAACCATGCCTTCTTATCGCGTGACCATGAGTATCGAATCCCTGCACCCGGGAACCGCGCCCGCTTCGGTCGTGCCCCGAGCCGCGGCGGCGGCCGCGGAATTCACCACGGTGGAGGCTTCTGATCTCACTATCGTCGCGGGAGCCGCCCGGGTCATCGTGCGTTTCACAGCGGATGACGCGGCGTCGGCTCTCCAGATCGGCGCCCACGTGGTGGCCGACCTGCGCGTCGTGGCCGAGCTGCGAGCATCCCTGGTCACCGAACGGGTAAAGGGGACCTGGGTGCCGGTGCGTTAACGACCACAGCGCGGGTGACCAGAGTCACCCGCGCCTTTTTGCTGCGTTACTCGACGGGCGCGGTGACCGTGTTGCTCTGCAGGGTGACGGCCGTCTGGGCCAGGAGACGGCCGTTGATGGTCGCTCCGGTCTTCATGGCGATCATCGTGTGGCTGAGAATGGTGCCTTCGAAGTGCGCGGTCGTGCCGATCGCGACGGAACCGGCAACCTGCCAGAACACGTTCTTCGCCTGAACATCGCCGGCCAGAATCACGCTCTGGGCGGAGGCCTGTTCCAGGTCCTTGGAGATCTGAAAGATGAAGACGTCATCGGAAGTACCGGTGAGGGTGACGTCGGTGGAGATGTTCACGTCGGTGCCCCACTTGTAGAGGCCCTGGGTGAGGGTGAGGCCGCCGATTTCGCCGGCGCCCAGGTTGATGTAGTCGGGAGTGGTGCGCCCGGCAGCATCGGTGTACGCGATCTCGAGGTCGCTGACGGCAGCGGTGAGATAGGTGTCGTCGGTCACCTTGCAGGAGGGGCCCTCGGCGTCGACGCTGTAGATGGTTCCGTTGGTCACCTCGGGGCAGGTGAGGTGAATTGCCGCGCCGGTGATGGGGCTCGCGCCCACATTGCCGCTGACTGACGAGGCGTAGACATCCGTGATGCCCGCCTTCGACAGCACGGCGAACGTGCCGGCCTCGCCGAGGTCGACCGCTGCGCGCGGGGTGGTCTCGGCGGCGACGGCTCCGCCGACTCCGATGCTGCCGGCTCCAAGGATGCCGACGACCACAAGGGCGCCGAGAAGTCGCTTGCGCGACGGTGAAAGCTGTGTGAACGTACTCATGGTGTTTTCCCTCTCCAAAGACCCGCACGATGCGGGTCGGGGCAGGGCCACGCGCGGGCGTGGTCGCCGATGCTGCACATCGGGTTCTCCCGTTGACCGGGCTCGCGAGCAGGTAGCGCCCCCAAGCCTCACCAGTCGTGCCCTCCGGGCGCAATCCGCACGTTTGTTCGTGCGCCCCCACGACAATGGTTCCAACGAATAGAATCTGTCTAGCCCCAGACTAGGGGCATTTGCGGCAATTCGGGGGCCAGTTAGACGACGGGGTCCATCGAACTCAGGTGGCAGGCGTCGTTCCACATCTGCAGTACTCGGTTCTCGCGCTCCCAGCCGAGGGTGGACACAGTTGCGGTGCCGAGGCTCAGGCTCTTGCCGGCGGCCGCTGGCAGGCCCATCCAGCGTGCGGTCATGATGCGCAAAAAATGTCCGTGGGCGAAGACGGCCACCCGGCCCTCGGCGGCGAGGCACAATTTGATGGCGAGATCGGCGCGAGCGCCCACCTCGTCAACGGATTCGCCCCCCGCAATTGGGTTGCCCCACACGGTCCAGCCGGGAATCTCCGAGCGGATGTCCGCGGTGCGGCGACCCTCATAGACCCCGTAATCCCACTCCAGCACGTCGTCGCTTGCCACTCCCTGCCCGCCGTAGCCGGCCCGTTCCATGGTCTCCCAGGCGCGCACCAGCGGGCTCGAGTAGACCCGATCGAAGTGTTCCCCGTCGAGCATCTCGCCGAGGGCATCCGCTTGTTGGCGGCCAAAGTCGGTCAGCGGAACGTCGGTGCGCCCGGTGTGCTGACCCGAGATGCTCCACTCGGTCTGTCCGTGGCGGATGAGAACGATGTCGTTCTGGGTCATGCGGCTCCCTCACTGTGCCACCGGAACGCGGCGGCCCGACAAGTCTACGTTTCGTGCGTCGGGGTAGCCCCGACCGGGGAGTAGACGACCCGACTGCTACGTTTATATGGTCAGTGCAGACGCCCTGAGCCACAATGCTGTAACAACTCAGGGGGACCTTCGTGTCAACTGCCACTGAAAAACGCGCCACCGGCCCGGCCGCCGCGTTCATGCGCCCGATCAACTCGCTCGTCGAACGGTTCATTCCGAGCGCCCTCGTGTTCGTGATCGCGCTGACCGTGATCGTGGCCGTTCTCGCCCTGCTCCTCACCGATTCCGGCCCGATCGACGTCGTGCGCAGCTGGGGTGACGGCCTGGCCGGGCTGCTCGCCTTCATGACACAGATGGCGCTCGTGCTGCTGCTCGGGCACATTCTGGCCAACACGACTCCGGTGCACCGGTTGCTGGTGCGGCTCGGTGGTGTGCCGCGAACGGCTCTGCAGGCCTACATCTTCGTGTTCACCGTCGCCGCGGTGGCCTGCCTTATCACCTGGGGCCTCGGCCTCGTGGTCGGCGGGTTGCTGGCCAAGGAGGTGGCCTTTCAATTGCGGGCCAAGGGTGTACCGGTGCACTTTCCCCTGCTGGTCGCCGCGGGATACTCGGGCTTTGTCGTCTGGCATATGGGCTATTCCGGTTCGGGCCCGCTCACCGCGGCCACCGAGGGCTCCTTTCTGGCCGAGCAGCTCGGCCGCACGATCTCGCTGGCCGACACCACATTCTCCGCGTGGAATATCACGGCGGCTATCGCGACGATCGTGGTTGTGGGCCTCGCCCTGGCGCTGGTCGCCCCGCGCCGGGGTGTCCCGGTCTTCGTGCTCGAGGTTGATGCACGAGAGAAGCAGGTCGCGCAGGAAAGTGTCGTGACGCCCGCTGACCGACTGGATGCCAGTCGCATCCTGACCCTGATCGTGGGTCTCGCTCTGGTGGCGTACCTCGTCATCCACTTCGTCGAAGGGGGAACACTCACCCTCGACATCGTGAACTGGTCGTTCCTCGCGCTCATCTTTCTGCTCGTGCGCAACCCGTTCGAACTCATCCGGCTCACCAAGGACGCCGCGTCGAACGTCGGCGACATTCTGCTGCAGTTTCCGCTTTACGCGGGCATCCTCGGCATGATGGTCGGCTCGGGACTGATCGGCGTCTTCTCCGACTTCTTCGTGAACGTGTCGACCCCGGCAACCTTCGGCGTCATGGCGCTGCTCGCGGCCGGGCTGGTCAACTTCTTCGTACCCTCCGGCGGCGGCCAGTTCGCGGTGCAGGGCCCGATCATGCTTGACGCGGCCGAGCGCCTCGGCGTCGACCCGTCGGTGGCTATCATGGCCGTCTCCTACGGTGACCAGTGGACCAACATGATCCAGCCGTTCTGGGCGCTGCCGTTGCTGGCGATTGCCGGGCTGAAGATGCGCGACATTCTCGGCTACACGACGATCACCTTTCTGGCGGCAGGTCTGGTCTTCATCGCGACCATGTTCATCGTCGGCGCCGGCTAGCCCCTGACGGGGGTCGACCGCAGGCTGGATGCCACCTGCGCATGTGCCAACAGACCCCGGATGTTCAATTTCGACCGCGGCGAGAGTCGTAGGCTTGAGGCATAGCCATCAAGTCTGAGACGGGTGCCATGAGGGTCATTAGTTACAACCTCCGCAAGAATCGTGCCAGCGGCGAACTCGTCGCCCTGGCCGAGCGTTACAGTCCCAACATCCTCTGCCTGCAGGAATGCAACACCATCGATCTGCCGGCCGAGGTCGGGCATCTGCACCTGGCGGATTCGACCCACCGCAACCGGCTCGGCCTGGCCATCTACTACAACCGGGACCGCTTCACGGCGATCAAGACGCAGACCTTTGCGCTCAAGAAGTCGCTGCACGACCGCGTCGCCGCGCCCGCGCACGAGCGCCTGATCGCCACCCGCCTCATCGACAATGTGGCGCAGCGTGAACTCGTCGTCGCCTCCTTTCACGCGGCTCCTCTCACCGCGCTCAACTCCCTGCGCCGCAACCAGATCCGCACCGCGCACGAAGAACTGAGCATCCTCGGCCCCGGCCTGCCGACCCTCATGGTCGGCGACTACAACTACCCGATCTTCCAGGGCAAACTCGGCAACAAGGTGAACCAATCCGGCTACGACCTCACGCTCAGCGACACGCGCACCTACACCCGCTACAAGTTCTTTCGCGGGCATTTCGATCTGGCCACGTCGATGGGGCTGGCCATCGCCAACGTCGAGACCCTCCCGCAGGGTACCTCGGACCACATGCCCATTCTGGTGACGGCCACCTATCCCGACGAGCAAATGATGCAAACGGATGCCGCGCATCACCTCGCGTATCCGGCCGCCTCCGAATCGGTGTCGGTCGAGGGCGTCGACTTCACGATCTAGGTCGGGTCAGGCGAGCAGCTCGAGCACTCCGCGCACGATGGTCGCGCACGACCCGAGATAGGCCACGATGACGAGCAGGCGTCGGGCCACGTGCGGCTCGATCACCGTGGTCAGCCGGTCGCCGACGATAAGCCCGACAATGCAGGCGCACGCGATCAGCACCCAGACCAGCACGGGCAGGTGCGGCAGATCGGCCGATCCCAGGGCGAACTTTGACGCCAGGGACACCAGCCCGATCGTGAGAAAATACGGCTGCATGGTCGCGGCGAATGACCGTTGCGGCCACCCCGTGGCGATGGCATAAATGCTCACCGCCGGGCCGCCGACCCCGGCAGTGGTGTTCATAAACCCGCTGGCCATCCCGGCTATCACGCGAAAACCGGTTCGGTCGGGCAGAACGACGCGGCCCAGATTGACCGAGATGGTCAGGCCGGCGATCACGAGTACGCCGATCGAAATTTCGAGCCAGGCCGCCGGCACGAACTGCAGCACGTAGGAGCCCGGCACGATGCCGATGACAGCGCAGATCGCCAGAATGCCGTAGCGCCGCCAGACCACCTGCCGAAACACGCGCAGCAAAATGATGCTCGCGGTGAGCGCTCCGCACACGTTGACTACGATGACGCCATCGACCGGCCCAAGCAGCAGCACCAGAAACGGGGCTGCGACGAGGGCGAACCCCATGCCGGTGATGCGCTGCATGCTCGAGCCGATCAGAACGGCCGCAATCACCAGAACGGTCGTCCCCACGGTACGGTCTCCCAGCTTGATTATTTGCTATCCACGATACCCGCCCGTATCCCCGCCGAATGGCGTGGCCATTGATGCGTGGCCTACCGTTGAGGAACGGCACTCAGCCGCCACGACGAAAGGACAGCGGATGCCCGACCCCGGTACCGAGAACGTTTTGCAGGGGCGCACCTTCGATGCCGTGCTCTTCGACATGGACGGCACCCTCATCGATTCCACACCCGCGGTCAACCGCTCGTGGGCACTGTGGGCCGAAGAATGGGAAGTGGCCAAGGACGAGACGTCCCACGGACGCCCGGCCCGCGACATCATCGAGGAACTCGTGCCGGCTGAACGTGTCGACGAAGCGATCGCGCGTATTCTCGAGCTCGAAACCGCCGACACCAACGACATCACCGTGCTGCCCGGCGCCGCCGCGCTCATGAACAGCCTGCCGGAGAGTCGACGGGCCATTGTCACGTCCTGCGCGCGGCCACTGGCGGTCGCGCGGCTGGGGGCATCCGCTTTGGTGGCACCGAAGGTGATCGTGACCATCGATGACACCCCCCGTGGCAAACCCTTTCCGGAGCCGTTTCTCGAGGGAGCCGCGCGGCTCGGAGTCGACCCGCGACGCTGCCTGGTGATCGAGGATGCGCCCGCCGGATTGCAGGCCGGCCGAGCCGCCGGCTGCACCACGATCGGCGTCGCCGGAACCTATGCTGCCGCCGAGCTTGACGCCGATCTCATTGTTCCCGGGCTCGACCACCTGCGCATCGAGGTCGCGGCTGGCGGACTGATTCTTCGTCTCGTGTCGCCGAATAGCCAAGAACGGTCACCGTCGCCACCCAAATGAACGTAACGTTGATAGGCGGTATGCGCGTTCGGCTTTTCCGAGTGGCGCGAGTACGCGAAACGAAAGGTTCTTCCCTCTTGGACGACGAATGCATCCACGGACTCGAGGGCCAATTGTGCGCCCTGTGCTATCCCAAAGTGGTCACTGAACCCCTCACCCCGGTGAAGAAGACCCGCGCGCCGAAGCTGTCCTCGCTGCGCGACCCGCTGCCGACCGCGTCCATGCCCGCCGCCCGCGCGGCTCGCCCGGTTCGCGTCGCCGGAGCCCCGCGACCGGTGCGGGCCGAGAAAGTGTCGACCGACAACGTCGACGAGCAGCGTGTGTATCACCTCACCCACATCAGCAACCTCGCCGCGATCCTGAAGGACGGTCGCCTGCTGGCCAACGCCGCCCTGACGACACGTCCGGTTGTGGACATCTCCGCCCCGGCCACGCGCGAGCTGCGCCGGGCGGCACTGGTCGCCGGCGATGGTCGCAGCGTTGCCGAGTACGTGCCGTTCTTCCTGTCGCCGAACGCGACCGTGTGGGAGAGCGTGCGCGCCGAGACCGCTGACCCGCTGCTGGCGCTCGACGCCCACGGTTCCGAGGCTTTCGACTTCGTCATGCTCGTCAGTACGGTCAAGAAGATCAACGACGGTCTCGCTGCGTTTACCGGCACGGCCACGGATGCTGACGCCACCGACGAGCGGGCCCCCCTCGTTCCCAGCGTGGTCGCCGTCACGAACGGTGACGCCGCCGGAGCACTCACCCGGTTCGGCGCCACGCCGGCCACCGCCGAGCGCATGCTGCAGACCCTGCGTGCCGAGGCCGACGGCGCGATGATCCTCGAAGCCGAGCTGCTCGTGCCCGACGCCGTGCCGATGGAACTGATCACGCTCATCGGCGTCTGCAACGACAACGTGCGCGAGACCGTGCGCGGCATCCTGAAGGCCAGCGCGTTCAAGCCCAAGGTAGCGGTCTACCCGCCGTGGTTTCACACCTCCGCTGACGCCCAATAGCAAGATCGGGCCACTTTTTCTGGACGGGGCCCGGGCCCCGTCCACGGGCCCAGTTTATAAACTGGGCCCACGGACGTAAGGTGGGCCCGGTGGCGGGCCGGCGCGCAAACGTTCGAGGCTAGACCACGCCGAGGGGCAGGTGCTCGCCGGCGGGCAGCTCCACCCGGATGCCGTCGCCCGGGTGCACGACTCCGCCGGTGACCACGACGCCCATGATGCCGCCGCGCCGCTCAACGGTACCGGCGGCATCCGTTCTGATCAGCTGCTTCATCAGGCCTTTTAGGTACCCGTTGATCTGCGAACACGGACTGCGCATGCCGGTGATCGACACCGAAGCCTCGGCGCCGAGGTGCAGCAGGGTTCCGAGCGGTAGCTGCATCAGGTCGAGTCCGGTGGTCGTCACGTTCTCGCCGAGTTCGCCCGGAGCCACGGCGTAGCCGGTAGGCGTGAGAGCGCCGAAGAGTTCGGCCGCAATGAAGTGCACCTGGCAGAGGTTCGGAGCCGAGGGGTTGCGCTTCTTCAGATAAAGGTGTTGCGCCGTGGCGCCAGCGTGCGAGTCGCCCTCGACGCCGAATCCGGCCAGCAAACGGATGCTGCTCACCACCGGCTTGCTGAAGCGGTGCTCGTCATCACGGCTGACGGAAACAACCGTGCCAGCGGGTCCGTCACTTGTCATGCCAACGATTCTGCCATAGCGCACGCACGTTCGAAGAGATGTGTACAACGCCGAGAGCGCAGGCGTCAAAATGTTTGTGTCAAGCGGTTGACGCGGCAACTTGCCGGGCCTACATTGCATCAGTGGAAAGGTTGCCGATGACCAGTGTTGCCCCGGGCCAGCCCGACGAGTCCCGCACCGTGACAGCACCTGCGCCGCCGGTTGGAACCAATCCAACGGTCGAACGCGCAGACGAACCGGCACCGTATATAGCGCGCCCCTACCGGGCGCTCGAGCGAGAACTGGAACGCGCGGTGCGCGACCGGGCCGAGGTCAACCTGCGAGTTACAGCGGCGGTGACCGCCATGCACGACGGCGGCGGCACCTGGGCCGCTATCGCGCGCATCCTCGGTACCGCCCCGCAGACCGCGCACAAGAAGTACAGCAAACCGCGGCCGGCGCGCACGACCACCGCCGACTGAGCCTGGCGCGAGCATCCATCTGGCCAGTGCCGGGGCCGCACGTCGGGTCTGCGGTCCTCGGTCGGGTTGTGGCATTGTGGCCCAGATTCCGCGGCAGTGATATGGTCTGGAGGCAAATCACCCCGATTGAAAGGACACCATGCACGCCTCCGAATCTCTCAGCAACAACCTGCAGTCCGTCTTGGTCGATATGATCGAGCTGCACGTTCAGGGCAAGCAGGCGCACTGGAGCGTCGTCGGCAAGAACTTTCGCGACCTGCACCTGCAGCTTGATGAAATCATCGTTGACGCTCGCGAATTCTCCGACGAAGTCGCCGAGCGGATGCGCGCCCTCGACGCCATGCCCGATGGCCGCAGCGAGACGGTCACCAAAACCACCCACCTGCCCAAGTTTCCCGACGGTGAAGTCGACACCGCCGAGACGGTGACGCTCATCACCGAACGCCTCGATGCCGTCGTTGACAATATGCGCAAGGTGCACGATGAGGTCGACGAGGAAGACCCCACCAGCGCCGACATCCTGCACGCATTTATCGAGAAGCTCGAGCAGTACTCCTGGATGGTCAGCGCTGAGAACCGCAAACCGCGCAAGCGGTCTGCGGTGAAGTCCGCCCACCGCTCCTCCTAACATATGCGGCTTGAAGCGAACCCGCGGCCGGCTGAACTGTTCCGTGTTGTCGCTGAATTGGCCGGCGCCGCCAGCGCGGTCAACGGTGACGCGCGGCGGGCGCTGACGCTCGCGAGCTCCCTCGCATCCGTTCCCCGGCCGGGGGAAGGGCGCACCCGGCAGCTCTTCGACACCCTGTCGACGCTCGGGGCCGCTGACCTCACGGCGGCACGGGTGGTCGAGGCGCATCTCGACGCGCTGGCGATACTCCACCAGGCGGGCTACCCGGCCCGGCCCGACCAAACCTGGGGTGTCTTCGCGGCGGAGGGGCCAGGGATGACGCTCACGGCCATGCCGGCGGATGGCGGCTGGCGGCTCGACGGCGTCAAGCCGTGGTGTTCCCTCGCCGGACTGCTCAGCCACGCCCTCGTGACCGCGCACGTTGTTCGCCCGGACGCCACAACCGGCCGACGGCTGTTCGCCGTCGATCTTCGTCAACCCGGGCTGACCGTGCACGACGACGTCTGGGTGGCCCGCGGGCTCGCCCAGGTGACGAGCGGCCCGGTCGATTTCTCGCACGTGGCTGCCGATCCGGTCGGCGACGACGGATGGTACTTGAGTCGACCGGGCTTCGCCTGGGGCGGTATCGGTGTGGCAGCAGCGTGGTGTGGCGGTGCCGTGGGACTGGCGCGCACACTGTACGGTTCCGTCCACAGCCGCACTCCCGACCAGATCGCCCTCGCCCACCTCGGGGCCGTCGATCTGGCGGTGACGGCGGCGCACACGTCGCTTGTGGCGGCGGCCGCAGCCATCGACGCCGGGGCCGCCGATGGAGAGGCCGGTTCGATCCTGGCCGCACGCGTGCGCGGAATCGTCGCGCGCACGGTCGATGACGTTATATTCCACATCGGGCATGCACTGGGGCCGGCACCCCTGGCGCTCGACGCCCGGCATGCCCAGCGGGTCGCCGACCTGCAGCTGTATGTGCGCCAGCACCACGCCGAACGCGACGATGCGGCGTTGGGCCACATGCTCGTGACGAGGGGGAGTGCGCCATGGTGACGTTCAATCATTCCGACAGCGGAACACCCGAGAAGACCTGGGAAGCAGCCCACTGGCCCGATCGGTTCGCCCCACTCGGCCTCGACACCCTCAAACGCCTGGTCGTCGTGTCAGCGCATCCCGACGACGAGAGTCTCGGTGTCGGCGGCCTCATCGCCCACGTCGCCGGGCTCGGGCTGCCGATCGTCGTCATCGTACTCAGCAACGGCGAGGCGTCGCACCCGAAGTCGCAGACCCACGACGCGGCCAGACTCGCGCAGATCCGCCGCATTGAGGTGACGGATGCCCTCGCACACCTCGCCCCGAACGCTCAGGTTCACCTGCTGGAACTTCCCGACGGCAAACTCGCCGAGCACGTGGCCATCGCCGAGGGAGCAATCGCCGAGGCAATCGGCGACGCTGGCGACTCGACTTGGGTGGTGGCGCCGTGGCGCGCCGACGGGCATCCGGATCATGCTGCAGCCAGCGCGGCCGCGGAACGCGCCGTGCGTGAACGACGGGCGCGCCTGTTCGAATACCCGATCTGGGCCTGGCACTGGTCGACCCCTGACGATGCAGTATGGCCTTTGGAAACCGTTCGGTTATTTCAACTGAAGCCGGCCGAACGCAAGGCCAAGGCTCGAGCCCTCGCGTTGCATCGCAGCCAGGTGGGTCCCCTGTCGGATTCCCCCGGCGATGAAGCCATCGTGCCGCCCGGTTTTCGGGCGCACTTCGCGCGCGACTTTGAAACGCTGATTGAGGTGGGTTCGCGGCCTAACTCTCCAGCGGATGCCCGCGCCAACCCCGACCGCACCGTCACCGCTGGGTATTTCGACACCGTCTACTCCTCCGGCCCCGACCCGTGGGGTTTTGAGACCCGGTGGTACGAGAAACGCAAGCGAGCGACCCTCATCGCGGCACTGCCCCGGCAACGGTTCGGTACCGCCTTGGAATTGGGCTGCTCCACCGGTGTGCTCACCGCCGAACTGGCCGACCGCTGTGAGACCGTGCTGGGAGTCGATCTGGTCGAGCAGCCTCTCGTCATTGCCAGGCAACGGCTCGCGGGCCGCCCGGGAGTGGGCTTTGAGCGCAGAACTCTGCCGGGGGACTGGCCGGAGGGGGAGTTCGAGCTGATCGTGCTGTCGGAGGTGGGGTATTACTGCTCGGCCGGCGACCTGCGCCGCCTGCTCGAACGATGCCGCGCCAGTCTCGCCGTCGGCGGGGTACTCGTGGCCTGCCACTGGCGGCATCCGGTCGCCGATTACCCACTCACCGGCGACGCGGTTCACGCCCAGCTCACCCACGTGGTGGGGCTACAGCGCACCGTGCACCATCTGGAACGTGACTTCGTACTGGAAGTCTACGAGCAGCGGCCGGCCCTGTCGGTGGCCCAGCGCGACGGGCTGGTGCCGTGACCGAACCCCTGCCGATCACAGACGTGGTCATCGTCGTTCCCGTGCGCAACGAAGAGGTGCTGCTGCCGCGCTGCTCGAGCGCGCTGTCCGCGGCAATCGACACGCTGAGTGTCGTGCCGGAGCCGGAGCGACCGCGAGTGTTCGTGGTTCTGGTGCTGGACCAGTGCACGGACCTGTCCGCGCGCGTCGCCGCTCACTGGAGAGCTTTTCGACGTTACGAGATCGCGGCTGGGGCGGTCGGTGTAGCCCGCCGCGACGGTATTCGGCACGCGCTGGGGCGGCTTGGGTGTTTGCAAACGGATGGAGCGGCATCCGCTTCGCAGATTTGGATCGCGACGACCGATGCAGACTCGGCCGTGCCGCCGAACTGGCTGGTCAGCCAACTCGCCCTGGCGCGTAACGGGGCCGAGCTTGTGCTCGGAACCGTGCAGCCCGATGACGATCTGGCCGCCCACGAACTGCTGCGCTGGGAGGAGCTGCACACGATCGGCGAGGGGCATCCGCACGTTCACGGCGCCAATCTGGGTGTACGTGCCGACCGCTATCTTGCTGCCGGGGAATTTGCGCCCGTTGATCGGGATGAAGACGTGCTGCTCGTGGCAGCGCTGCGCAATCTCGGGGTGGTCGAGGCCCGCACGGCGCTGATTCCCGTATTGACCTCTGGGCGACGAATCGGTCGGGCCCCGGCCGGTTTCGCCGGATACCTGCGTGATCATGTCCACACTGACCAGAAAAATGGGATCATGTTCTGATGACCTATCTCCCGAATGAATCCCGCTACGAGTCCATGCCGTACCGCCGGGCGGGGCGGAGCGGCCTCAAACTTCCCGCCATTTCGCTGGGCCTGTGGCAGAACTTCGGTGATGATAAGCCGCTCGCAACGCAGCGAGCCATTCTGCGCCGAGCCTTCGATCTCGGCATCACCCACTTCGACCTCGCCAACAACTACGGGCCTCCCTACGGCTCGGCCGAAACCAACTTCGGTCAGCTGTTTCGTGAAGACTTCGCGGCGCACCGCGACGAGGTTGTGCTTTCCACCAAGGCTGGCTACGACATGTGGCCGGGCCCGTACGGCAACTTCGGCAGCCGCAAATACCTGCTGTCGAGCCTCGACCAGTCGCTCTCCCGCATGGGGGTGGACTACGTCGACATCTTCTACTCCCATCGAGCCGACCCCGACACTCCGCTCGAAGAGACCATGGGCGCCCTGCACACGGCCGTCACGAGCGGCCGTGCCCTGTACGCCGGAATCTCCTCGTACTCGCCGGAGCGCACCCTCGCGGCCGCGGCGATTCTGGCTGACCTCGGCACGCCGCTGCTCATTCACCAGCCTTCGTATTCCATGTTCAACCGGTGGGTCGAGGGCGACCTGCTCGACACCCTCGAAGACATCGGAGCCGGCTGCATTGCGTTCTCGCCGCTGGCCCAGGGACTGCTCACTGACCGCTACCTTGGTGGTATCCCGGCCGACTCCCGGGTGGCCAGGGACGGATCGGCGAACAAGTCGATGGTGAGCGCGGAGGCGCTGACTCACATTCGGGCGCTGACCGAGATCGCGTCCGAACGCGGCCAGTCGCTCGCACAGATGGCACTGGCTTGGATCCTGCGCAATTCCGAGGTGACCAGCGCTCTGATCGGCGCCTCGTCGGTTGCCCAGCTCGAAACCAACGTCGGGGCGCTGCAGCACCTTGAGTTCAGCGCCGAGGAACTCACCGCGATCGACGTGCATGCCGTCGATAACGGCATCAACCTCTGGGCAGCCTCAAGCGACGTCTAACCCTGGTCACGGTTCGAGCAGGCCGCGAATGTCGTCGGCGGTGAGAGCGGTGCTGAACATGGCATCGTCGTCGAGCACCGAACTGAACAGTTGGGACTTCTGCTTCTGCAGCGCCACCACCTTCTCCTCGATGGTGCCGGTGGCGACGAGTCGGTAGACCATCACGTTTCGGGTCTGGCCGATGCGGTGGGTGCGGTCGATGGCCTGCGTCTCCGTCTGCGGGTTCCACCACGGGTCAAGCAGAAAGACGTAGTCGGCTTCGGTGAGGTTGAGACCGAAGCCGCCGGCCTTGAGGCTGATCAGAAACACCGGCGCGGCCCCGCTCTTGAACCGGTCGATCACCTCGCTGCGGCGCAGCGTCGACCCGTCGAGATAGCAATACGGAACGCCCTGCGCGTCGAGCCGGGCGGCCGCGAGCTTCAGAAAAGAGGTGAACTGGCTGAAGATGAGGGCCTTGTGCCCCTCGGCGATGACATCGTCGAGCTGCTCGAACAGGGCGTCGAGCTTGCTCGAGCGCACACCGGCATACTTCTTATCGACGAGCGAGGCGTCAAGGCTGAGCAGCCGCAGCAGGGTGAGCGAGCGAAAAATGATGAACCGGTTCTTGTCGAGCTCCTCGATCAGACCGTAGAGTTTCTGCCGTTCGCGCTGCAGGAAGGTGTCGTAGAGCTTCTGGTGCGCAGGGTTCAGCGCGATCTGCAGTTCCTGTTCCTGCTTCGGCGGCAGGTCGCGGGCGACGACCTCCTTGGTGCGGCGCAGAATCAGAGGGCGGATGCGCCGGCGCAGCTTCGCGAGTTGCTCCGGACTCTCCCCGCGCGTCACCGGCCGCACGTAGTCCTCGGTGAATTTGCGCGACGACGCGAACAGGCCGGGAGCGACGATGCTGAACAGGGACCACAGGTCCATCAGGTTGTTCTCGATCGGGGTGCCGGTGATGGCCAGTTTGAACGGTGTGTCCAGCTCCTTCGCGCAGGCATACGCTCGGCTGGTGCGGTTCTTCACGAACTGTGCCTCATCGAGAATGAGGCCGGCCCAGGAAACCGCCTGGTACGCGTCGAAGTCGAGACGGAACAGCGCGTAGGAGGTGACGAGCACGTCGATGCCGGCGGCGGCATCCGCTATCAGGGTGCGACTTTTCGTCTCGGTCGCGGTGAGCGTGCGAACCGTGAGGCCCGGGGCGAAGCGGGTCGCCTCGCTGCGCCAGTTCGCCACAACGGATGTCGGTGCCACGACCAGAAACGGCCCCGAGCCTCTCGCGTGCACCAGCAGCGCCAGGGTTTGCAGCGTCTTGCCGAGCCCCATGTCATCGGCGAGCACCCCGCCGAGCTGGTGCTTCCACAAGAACGCGAGCCAGGCGAAGCCCTCCTGCTGGTAGGGGCGGAGGGTGGCATGCACACCGTCGGGAAGCGCGATCGCGTCGACGCCGCTGAGGTCTTTGAGCCCCGCGGCGGCCGCCCGCCACGACACGGCCGGCACGGTCTCGTCGGCGAGGTCCTCGAAATCGCTCCACAGGCTGGCCTGGTAGCGGCTGATGCGCAGGCCCGTTTCCCATTCATGCAGCGCGCGGGCTTCGTTGATGAGCTCGTGCAGCTGCTCAAACTCGGGTTGCTTGAGCGACAGGTAGCTGTTGTCGACCAGTTTTAGGCGGGTCTGGCCTTTCGCGAGCGCCTTGAACAGCGGCGCGAACGGCACGGTGATCGCGCCGACGGTGACGATCACGCCGAGGTCGAACCAGTCGCGCTGGTCGGTCTCCAGGGTTGTGATCACGAGGTGGGGCGTTTCGGTGCGCTCAAAGTTGTCGGGCAGTACCTCGGGAAACTGCACGGAGGCATCCGTGCTGGTGACCGCGACCCGGCGTTGCAAGGCCGGGTAGACCGTGCCCAGAAACTCGGCCGTGTCGGCCGCGGGAACGATCGCCGCGCCGACCTGCCCGACCAGGTGACGCTGCTCGTCGCTCAGCGGGCCGGCCGTCGGCGCGAGGGTGAACACGGTGGCGGCGCCGAACCGCGCACTGTAAACGCCGTGGCCGGCGATGACTCCCGCGGCCTCGAGCGGATGCGGGGCGCCGTCGAACTGGAGGCGCGCTTGCAGGGTGAGCGGGCCGGCGGCATCCGGTTGGGAGGCGTCGAGGCTGATCTCGGCGAGCGAGGCGACCCGCACGACAACGCCTTTCTTGTTGCCGACCAGGCCGATGCCAAGCTGTTCGGCCTCGGCCAGCAGCGGCCACAGCAGCGGGCTGGTGAAATTGTCAAGGTAGATCCAGTCGGTTTCCTGGCTGGAGTAGACCTCGCGCACGGCCTTGTAGAGGGCGGCGAACTGCGAGATCCAGCGGTGGTGTTCGGGGTCGAGGTTGAACCGGTTCAGCTGAAAGGTGAGGTGGCTCCAGGTGACATTGCTGCGCACCCAGTTGCCCTGGGCGTTGTGAATGACCGGTCGCACGCCCAGCCGGAATTCGCCGTGGCCCTTCGCGAGCGTTTTCACGGTTTTGGCGGTCGGGCCGCGCCAGCGGTCGTTGGTGCGCGGCGTCTGCTCGCGCAGCTCGAACTGCAGCCCCATCGGTACTTGTGGGCCCTTCGGGGTCAGCCGAGGCTGCCCGAAATTACCGATACGCGGCACAGCGGATGCCGGCGGTTCCCCCGGCAACACCAGCCGCTTCCAGGCCGGGGTGTCGTCAGAATCTGACATTTCCCGCGCGGTCACTCTCGGTTCAGGCCGGCGGCGTCGAGCACCCAGGCGTAGTTGAACGCCCGTTCGTGCCAGGCGCTGTACCGACCGGAAACGCCGCCGTGGCCGGCCGACATTTCGGTCTTGAGCAGGGCATCCGCTCCCACTACGCGCAGCTTGGCCACCCATTTGGCCGGCTCGACGTAGAGCACCCGGGTATCGTTCAGGCTGGTCACGGCCAGAATTGCCGGATAGGCCACGGCCCGAACATTCTCGACGGGGGAGTAGGACTTCATATAGGCGTACACCTCGGCGTCGTGCAGCGGGTCGCCCCATTCGTCCCACTCGATCACGGTAAGCGGGAGGGACGGGTCGAGAATCGAGGTGAGGGCGTCGACGAACGGAACCTCGGCGAGAATGCCGGAGAACAGCTCGGGTGCGAGGTTGGCGACGGCGCCCATGAGCAGTCCGCCGGCGCTTCCGCCCTCGGCGACCAGCTGGCCGGGGGTGGTGAAGCCCGCGTCGATGAGGTGCCGGGCGCAGCTGACGAAGTCGGTGAAGGTATTGCGCTTGGTCGTCGTCTTGCCGTTTTCATACCAGGTGCGGCCGAGCTCGCCGCCGCCGCGCACGTGCGCGATGGCGAAGATCATGCCGCGGTCGAGCAGGCTGAGCCGGGCGATGCCGAATCCGGGGTCGATGCTGTGCTCGTAGGAGCCGTAGCCGTAGAGCAGGATCGGAGCCGGTGTGCCGGGCGTGACGAGGTCGGGGCGGTAGACCAGTGAGATGGGCACGCGGGTGCCGTCGGCGGCGGTGGCCCATTCGCGGCGTTGTTCGTAGAGTGTGGCGTCGTAGCCGCCGAGCACGGGCTGTTGCTTGAGCAGGCGCCGCTCGCCCGTCGCAACGACGAGGTCGTACACCGTTGAGGGGGTGACGAAACTGGTGAAACCGAACCGCAGGGTGGGCTGGGTCCACTCCGGGTTGCCGGCCGAACCGACGGCGAACAGGGGCTCGTCGAAGTCAAGCTCGGTCAGTCCGCTCGCGTCGTGGCGGTCGATGGCGAGCCGGGTGAGGCCGTCCCGGCGATATTCCACGACGAGAAAGTCGGCGAAGGCGTCGACGCTTTCGAGGCGGATCTCGGGGTCGTGGGGCAGCAGCATCCGTTTGACGCCCTGCGGGTCTTCGGCTGCTACGCTGACCAGCTCGAAGTTCACTGCATTGCCGCCGTTGTGCACGATCAGCAGGCGGTCTTCGCCATCGATGACGGCGTGCTCGACGTCGTATTCCGTGTTGTCTTGCCGTGGCCAGACCACGGTGAACTCGCCGGTCGGGTCGCTCGCATTGAGCACCCAGGACTCGGTGGTGACGCTCGACCCGGCCTCGATCATGAGGAACTTGCGGCTGCGGGTGATGCCGACGCCCACCCAGAATCGTTCGTCGGGTTCGTGAAAGATGCTGGCATCAGTGTCTCGGGCGGTGCCGATTTCATGCCGCCACACGGTGTCGGGGCGCCAGGCATCGTCGACGGTTGTGTAGAACAGGTAGCGTCCGCTCGGGTCGAACAGAGCACCGGCGCTGGTATTTTCGATCGTGTCCGTGAGGTTTTCGCCGGTTGCGATGGTGCGCACCCGAATCGTGTAGCGTTCGTCGCCCTCCACGTCGACGGCATAGAGCAGCTGGGTGCCGTCATTGCTCAGGTCGAAGCTGCCGAGCGAGAAGAACTCGTGGCCTTCGGCTTCAACGTTGTCATCGAGCAGAATCTGCTCGCCGGGCACACCCTGGTGGGCGTCACCGAGTATCGGCGCGGCCCAGTCATCCGGGCCGCTGATCGGTGCCCGACAGTGGATGCCGTATTCCTGACCCTCGACGGTGCGGGTGTAGTACCAGAAGGTGCCGCGGCGCACCGGAACGCTGAGGTCGGTTTCCTGGGTGCGGTTCTTGATCTCGTTGAAGATCTGCTGCCGGAGTGGCTCCTGATTGGCGGTGCGGGCCTCTGTGTAGCTGTTCTCGGCCTCGAGGTGGGCGATGACCTCGGGGCTGTCCTTGTCGCGCAGCCACTCGTAGTCGTCGATATAGACGTCGTTGTGGTGTTCGCGGCGGTGCGGCTTCTGTGCGGCGACGGGTGCGGCGAGGGGCGGTGTGATCGGGCCAGAGGTCATCCCCCTAGCGTAGTTTGCGCTCCCTGCCTCTCGCATCTCACGTCGGAGTCAACGCGCACCCCTCGGCGCCAGACCGAAGCGGTCAACGGCACTCCGGGGCGGTAGGCCAGGTGGGAAATCGACGGAGCATTCAGAACCTGCAGGTCGGCGCGGCCGCCGACAAACAGGGAGCCGACGGCATCCGCTCCCTGGTCGCGGCCGAGCGACCGGGCTGCTCCACGGGTTGCCGCCCAAACAGCCTCACCGACGGTCAGACCCATCTGCAGCACGGCGGTCGCCACACAGAACGGCATCGACGTCGTGTACGAGGTGCCAGGATTGCAGTTGGTCGCGAGGGCGATGCTCACGCCGGCGTCGAGCAGCCGGCGGGCCGGCGGGAACGGCTGCCGGGTCGACAGATCGCAGGCCGGAAGCAGCGTGGCGACCGTGGTCGATGCGGCCAGCGCGTCGATATCGGCCGGCTCCAGGTAGTTGCAGTGGTCAACACTGTGAGCGCCCAGCTCGGCGGCGAGCCGCACACCACCGCTGAATCCCAGCTGGTTGCCGTGCACCCGCAATCCCAGGCCAGCGGCCCGGCCGACCAGCAGCACCTCGCGGGTCTCTTCGACGTCGAATGCGCCCTGCTCACAGAACGCATCAATGAACTGCACGTAGGGAAGCACAGCCGAGAGCATCGGCCCGGTCACGAGGTCGAGGTAGTCCCGACGGTCCATGTCGGGGGGCACGATGTGGGCACCGAGAAAGGTCACGACATCGGCCACCTGGGCGGCGGCCCGCGCCGAACGAGCCTCACTTGCGACATCGAGCCCGTAGCCGGTCTTCGTTTCGAGAAAGGTGGTGCCCTGGGCTTCCGCCTCGCGGCGCAGGCCGCGCGCCGTGGCCACGAGCTCGCCCTCGCTCGCAGCACGCGTCGCCGCGACGGTCGTGTTGATGCCGCCGGCGGCGTAGGCCTGGCCCGCCATGCGGGCTTCGAACTCGGCCGAGCGGTCCCCGCCGAACACGAGATGGGTGTGCGTGTCGACCCAGCCGGGCAGAACCGCGCGGCCACCGACATCCGTTTGACGATCGGCGGCGGGTGCCTGGGCGGCCGGGCCGATCCAGAGAATGTGGCCGTCACCGATCACCAGAGCCGCGTCGTGCCGGCGCTCGCCGGAGTCATCGTGCGTGGTCAGCTCGCCGATGCCCGTGATCAACTCGGTCATCTGCCGAGCCTAGTGAGCGCAGCGGCCATGAGTGTTGCCGGCCGCTCGCCGCCAACCAGCTGACCGCACTCGGCGACCAGGCGCCCGCCGACGAACACGCGCAGCACGTCGGAGGCCGTCGCGGTCAGCGGCAATTGCTCCGGCAACGACCCGACCGTGCGCACGCCGGTCGTGCTGATCTCGACGAGATCGCACGGGTCGCCGACTTGCAGCCGGTGGCGGCCGAGCCCGAGGGTGGCATAGCCGGCGGTCGACGCCGCGTTCAGCAACTCGGCCGGGGTGAACCGTCCGCGCTGATGGGAGGCGAGCCGTTCGCCCATTTCGAGGCCGCGCATCTCCAGCAACGGGTCGATGACCGCGTTCTGATCGGAGCCGAGCGCGATCGGGGCACCCGCTGCGGCCAGCGCGAGCGCCGGCCCGATGCCGTCGCCGAGGTCAGCTTCGGTGGTCGGGCACATGACGACGCTCACCCCGGCGTCGCCGAGAAGTGCACGGTCGTCGTCGCTGAGATGGGTCGCGTGCACCACGCTCAGGCGCGGCGCGAGTGCCCCGAGCGAAGCGAGCAGGCCGGCCGGGGTCATTCTGTACGCGGCCAGGCAGTCCGCGTTCTCCCACGGCTGCTCGGAGAGGTGAATGTGCAGGGGAATCTCGCCGGGCAGCCCGGCGAGTACCTCGCGCATCGCGTCGGGCGTGACCGCGCGCACCGAGTGCAGGGCCGCTCCGAGTGTTACCAGCTCGTCTCCGGCCAGCTGATCACGAAGCGCGTGCCAGCGGGCCAGCCAGCCGGCGGCACTGCCATCGCCAAACGCTCGCTGCTGGGGTGCCAGCTCCCGACCAATGCCACCCTGCAGGTAGACGGTGTCGAGCAGCACCAAACGGATGCCGACGGCCCGCGCCGCCGCCGCAAGCGCCAGTTCCATGGCGTGCTCGGTGTCATACGGCGTTCCATCGAAGTGATGATGCACATAGTGAAACTCGCCGACCGCCGTGTAGCCGCTGACGAGCATCTCGGCGAACACAGCTGTGGCCAGCGCCTGATACTTGACGGGGTCGAGTTGGGCGGCGACCCGGTACATCCGCTCCCGCCAGAGCCAGAAATCGCCGCCCTCCCCGTGGGTCTGGCCGCGCAGTGCGCGGTGAAAAGTATGCGAGTGCGCATTGCCAAACCCGGGCACGATCGTACCCAAACGGATGTCCGCCGCCTCCGCCGCAGCCCCCGGCTGAACCCGCGCGATGCGTCCGTCTGCGCCAGCCTCCAGCCGCACCCCCGCGACTGCCCGGCCGTCGACCAGCAGGTACTCGCACCAGAATGCGTTCACAGTAGTTCTCTCAGCAGCAGTTCCAAAGCGTCGACGCCGGCGACACAGTCCGCGACCTCGGCGAATTCCTCCGGCGCGTGCGAGATGCCGGTGGGGTTGCGCACGAACAACATCGCGCTCGGCACCCGAGCGGCGAGCACGCCGGCGTCGTGGCCGGCCCCGGTGGCCAGTTCTGGCACCTGACCGAGGGCCTGCGCAAACCGCTCGCGCAACCCGGGGTGAAACTGCACCGCTCCAGCCCAGGATTCCTCGGTGAGGGTGGCGGAGCATCCGTTGTGCGCGGCAGCCTGCTGGGCGCTGGCGGCAATGTCGGCCACGAGCAGGCGGGTTTCCTCGTCGGTCTCGGCGCGGGCGTCAAGCCAGGCGTCGACGCGGCTCGCGATGACGTTGGTGCCGCCCGGGATCGCTTCGATGCGGCCGATCGTCGCGCGGGTGCCCGGGCGACCCAGGGCTGCGGTCTGCACGCCGACGATGGCTGCGGCGGTGGCGACCATCGGGTCGCGGCGCTCGGCCATGGTGGTAGCACCGGCGTGGTTCCCCTGGCCGGTAACGGTGAGTCGCCAGCGTCCGTGAGCGAGAATCGACGACGCCACGGCCACGGGCTGGCCGAGATCGATCAAGCCGCGGCCCTGCTCAACGTGCAGTTCGATGAACAACCCGATGCGGGCGAGCGCATCGCGGTCGACGCCGAGGTGCGCCGGGTCGACACCGACAGTTCGGGCGGCCTCCGCGAGCGTGACGCCGTCACGGTCGGTGAGCGCTCGGGCCTGGTCGGCGTCGATCGCGCCGGCCAACAGCCTGGAGCCGAGGCAGGCGACGCCGAAGCGGGAGCCTTCTTCTTCGGCGAACATCAAAATGGCGCACGGCCTCGACGCCACGAATCCGCTCGCCTGCAGCCGAGCGATGGCCTCCAGTGAGGAGACCACGCCGAGCGGACCGTCGTAGGCGCCGCCGCCGGGAACCGAGTCGAGGTGGCTGCCGGTGACGACGGCATCCGTTCCGGGCTGGCCCCACCACGCCCAGAGGTTACCGTTGCGGTCGGTTTCGACATCGAGGCCGAGGCGTTCGGCGCGCTCGACAAACCAGGAGCGCAGCTCGAGGTCGGCCGCCTGCCAGAGGTGGCGAGAGTAGCCGCTGCGGCGGGAATCGCGGCCGACCTCCGCGATTTCGGCGAGGCCCGCCAGCATGCTCACTCTTCCCACATGGGCACGCGCAGGCCGCGGTCGCGGGCCACTTCTTCGGCCCGTTCGTAACCCGCATCCACGTGACGCATCACGCCGGTGCCGGGGTCGTTGGTGAGCACGCGCTCGATCTTCTCGGCGGCCAGCGCGGTGCCGTCGGCGACGATGACCTGCCCGGCATGGATGCTGCGGCCGATTCCCACGCCGCCACCGTGGTGAATCGACACCCAGGTTGCGCCGGACGCGGTGTTGAGCAGCGCGTTCAGCAGCGGCCAGTCAGCGATCGCGTCTGACCCGTCCTTCATACCCTCGGTCTCGCGGTAGGGCGAGGCGACCGATCCGGAGTCGAGGTGGTCGCGACCGATCACGATCGGCGCACTGAGCTCGCCGGAGGCGACCATCTCGTTGAATTTCAGCCCGGCCAGGTGACGTTCCTTGTAGCCGAGCCAGCAGATGCGGGCCGGCAGGCCTTCGAACTGCACCTTCTCTTCGGCCTTGGTGATCCAGCGGTGCAACCCGGCGTCGTCGGGGAAAAGTTCGAGGATGGCCTTGTCGGTGGCCGCGATGTCGGCGGGGTCGCCGGAGAGCGCCACCCAACGGAACGGCCCCTTGCCCTCGGCGAACAGCGGGCGGATGTAGGCCGGCACGAATCCCGGAAATTCGAAAGCCCGCGCGTAACCGCCGAGCTGCGCCTCGGCCCGAATGGAGTTGCCGTAATCGAAGACTTCGGCGCCGGCATCCTGAAATTCGACCATGGCCTGCACCTGCTTGGCCATTGCAGCTCGGGCGCGCACGGTGAACTCTTCGGGGCTCTCGGCCGCGTAGGCGCGCCATTCTTCAACCGTCACGCCCTCGGGCAGGTAGGAGAGCGGGTCGTGCGCGCTGGTCTGGTCGGTCACGATATCGATCGGCACTTTGCGGGCGAGCAATTCGGCGAACACGGTCGCGGCATTGCCGACCAGACCCACCGACAGGGCCCGGCGTTCGGTCTTGGCCGCGAGCACCCGGGCGATGGCGTCGTCGATGTCGTCGGTCATTTCGTCGAGATAACCGTGATCGACGCGGCGCTGCAACCGGGCCGGGTCAACGTCGACAATGAGCACGACGCCGTCGTTCATGGTGACGGCGAGCGGCTGCGCGCCGCCCATGCCGCCGGCCCCGCCGGTGAGGGTCAGCGTGCCCGCCAGGGTGCCGTTGAACTTCTTGGTGGCCACGGCGCCGAAGGTTTCGTAAGTACCCTGCAGAATGCCCTGGGTGCCGATGTAGATCCACGATCCAGCGGTCATCTGCCCGTACATGGTGAGCCCCAGGTGCTCGAGTCGGCGAAACTCCGGCCAGGTGGCCCAGTCGCCGACGAGGTTGGAATTGGCGATCAGCACCCGCGGCGCCCATTCGTGGGTGCGAAACACGCCGACCGGTTTGCCCGACTGCACCAGTAGCGTTTCGTCCTTTTCCAGCGTTTCGAGGGTACGCACGATCGCGTCGTAGCACTCCCAGTTGCGGGCGGCTTTGCCGGTTCCGCCGTAGACGACGAGGTCGTCGGGGCGCTCGGCAACCTCGGGGTCGAGGTTGTTCATGAGCATGCGCAGCGGGCCTTCGGTCTGCCAGCTCTTCGCGGTCAGTTCGGTGCCGCGGGCGGCGCGAACGGGGCGTGCGGTGTGGGTGGTCGTCATGTGAATCTCCCTTGATTACAGAATTAGACGGATGCTTCGGCGCGGTACAGCGCGCTGCTTTCAGTGAGCAGAACCCGCGCCATGTGCTCGATGCTGGACGGGGTGACTCGGTAGCTGGGAACGACCACGCTCAGGGCTCCGACGACGCGCTCACCCACCCGGATGGGTACGGCTATGGCGGTGACGTCCTGTTCGACGCCGTCGCTGACGACGCAGTATCCGCTGTCGCCGGTCGCACCGGCGAGCACGCGGCCCGAAGCGCTCGACTCCAGGGGAAAGCGACGGCCGACCCAGTTCGCGTGTCGCACCGAGTGGGTGCCTTCGACGATGGCAATGTAGAGCCCCTGACCGGCGGCGGCCGCAACACTCAGATACACGGATTCAGCGGTCTCTCCAACTATGCGGTTCATCGGTTCTCGGCACACGGCGACGAGCGATTCCTGACTGAGCGCGAGTACACCGAGCCGAACGATGGCCGTGCCGGGCCGATAGAGTCCGGCATCGTCCCGCCGCACAAACGACGTCGATTCGAGAGTTCGCAGCAACCGCAACGCAGTGCTCGGCGACAGGTCTGCGGCCTTGGCCGCGTCGCCGAGGGTGACCGAACCGCCCTCGCAGACCACGCTCAGCAGTGTCAGGGCGCGCTCCGCCGTGCGGGTTGTA
Source organism: Cryobacterium sp. N21 (assembly GCF_002929575.1). NCBI lineage: Bacteria > Bacillati > Actinomycetota > Actinomycetes > Micrococcales > Microbacteriaceae > Cryobacterium > Cryobacterium sp. N21. The sequence goes on from NZ_PJJQ01000032.1 coordinate 45,287, forward strand.
CTGTCGGCCTTCTCCATCGCGCTCGTCCCTTCAAGTGCACTCAGTAAAACACTGATTTCACTAGACGGCAAGGCCGATCACGATGGTCGAATCCAGCTCCTCGCTCCGAATGATGCGCGGGAGCAGGCCGAAGCGGGTGAAGATCTCGGCGGTCCGCGGTGCTTGACGCTGCCCGGTTTCAACGAGCAGGCATCCGCTGGGGGAGAGCCACGGCGCCGGATCCGCAGCAGAGATCGACGACGAGCGCGTCGCGCGGGCAGAGCGCGAGGGCCTGCGTCACCAGAAACTCGGTACGCCGCCGAGGAACGAATACTTCCGGATCGACCAGAATGCGCAGGCCGCAGAACTCGGCCCAGCCGAGAATCTGCTCGAGCGGCAATCCGTCCACGCGCCGGGCAACCATGGCGGCGAGATCGCCCGGCGACTGGGCGACCGACAGCAGCAGGGCCGCCTCCTCGTCGGCGAAGACGCAGCCGGCGGCGCGCAGCTGGGCAGTGATAGAAGCCAGGTGGGGCGCGGGCATGGGACGTCTCCTGTCGAAGCCGAGCAGGGGCATCCTACGCCCGGGTCTTGAAGGCTGGGCGAAGCGTGATTACCCTAAAAGTATGTGCCGAAACATTCATGTCCTGAGTAATTTTGAGCCTGCCGCGACCGACGACGAGGTGCACGCGGCCGCGCTGCAATACGTGCGCAAGATCAGCGGCGGGGCGCATCCGTCGAAGGCGAACGCCGAGGCGTTCGACCGCGCGGTGCACGAGATCGCGCACATTTCCCGTCATCTGCTCGAAGATCTGGTGATCTCCGCGCCACCGAAGAACCGTGAAATCGAGGCGGAGAAGGCCAAAGCGCGCTCCCAGAAGCGGTTTGCTGCCGCCTAGAGGGTGCGCCATTCCGCATAGAACACCATGATGGCCGCCACAACGCTGGCAGCCACACCGAAGACCAGACCGAAGGCAATGGTGATTCCGGCGTAGGCTCCGTCGTCCACCAGGGAGAGCACTCCGGCCACCACCACTGACAACAGCACCACGCCCAGGGTCGCGCCGACTGCGGCTACCGAGGTGCGCACCCGCCGCGATTTCGTGAGGTGCCGATCGACCAGGGCCACGGTGGCCAGACCGCCCAGCAGCGCCACCGCCGCGATGACCGCGCCGATCACGCCGTAGTTCGCCATGGAACGCACGACAAACCAGAACCGAAATTCGGTTTCCCCGCTGCCGGCATTGGTCATGACGATCGCCACGACCGCCGCGAGAAGAAACCCCACGAACGGTGCGAACACCGCGATGCGCCAGTAACGCCGAATAATCATGTGCCCACCCTACTTTCTAGAACTCCACCCACGCACTGGGCAGCGGATGCTCCACTCGCGTCGGCGGGATGCGCTCGCTTCGCCGCTCCATTCGGTACACCAGAAACGCTGCCACGATGCCCGCCGCAGCGGCCAGCACCAGGGTGAAAGTGATGATCAGGTATGCCCAGCCCTCTCCGATGACTCCCTCCACGGTGGCGAACACGATTCCGAGGACCAGCACGCCGCTGGCCGCCCCCAAAGCGGCCCACGCACTGCGCGCGCCCGACGTTTTCTCGAGCTGCCGGTCGACGCAGGCGACCAGAACGACGCCGCCGATCAGCGCCGCGATGCTGACCGCCAGACCGACGGAACCGAAGCCCAGAACTGACCGTACGACGCCTTCGATCGTCTGACCAGCTCGCGCTTGGGGGTTACCGCCCATGGTCATCACGCCTAACACGGCGGTACCCAGAAGAAATCCGAGTACGGGCGCCAGCAACGCAATGGGCCAGTACCGGTGAAACATCATGCGTCCCACCCTAAAATGCCGAGATCGACGGGAATATGCCTAGTCCTGATAGCTCTTAATCGTTTCGCGGATGTCATTTGCAAAGAGATAGATCTCGTCAAGGCTTTCAATAGGGTGGCGAGTCTCGACCTTCTCAGCGTCGAAGACACCGAGGTATTTCTGCTTCTTTCCATTGAAATGAAGTCGAGCGACCGGCTTGCGATTATTGTCATCGAGAAGCACAGCGAAATATGATTTGGAGTCCCGGTGCATCACTCGTTGAGGCTTCACCTCGCTGCAAGCGATCGCCTTGACGATTTGATACCCTTCCAGCTCCTCAAGCGTCGTCTGAATCTCCGTGTCACGGGCGAGATCAACTTCAACAATGTCGTGGCTGTTGATGACATCGCCCTCTGCTGCTGAGGATCCTGAGAAGTTCGACCCGCCTAGGGCGGTCTTCAAGCGGTCGTTAACCTGATCATTCAGGAACTGCTTCGTAGACTTTGTGACCAGGGAAGTAAATTGCTCGCGGACTTTCTGCGTAAAGGCACCGTCGTAGACTCGTGTCGTGAAGAATCGAATCCAGTCGTCTTCGGGTTCAGTGAACTGAGCTGCGATCGTGCGCTTGATCTGACCTATGTATTTGAGTTCCTCAGCCGAGTTTATGATCGAGTCGAGATCGAAGACGTCCTTGGTCAGCTTCCGCAGCTCCGGAATCAGCGTTTCGTCGATGTCCATCAAATCGAGAACCAGAAACGGCTTTTCATCCATGCGGTTGGGTGCGTCTAAGTCCGTGTAGAACTGGTAAATTTCGCCATTTGTGAGAACGGCGATGCGCGCATTGGTGACCGCGAAGTAACGGAAGAGTTGCGAGGCGTGTTCTATCTTCAACGCTTCCGTAGATTTCTTGCATTCAATAAGGATCTGGACTTCACCGTCGCGCATAATCGCATAGTCGACTTTTTCGCCCTTTTTTACGCCGACATCGGCGGTGAACTCGGGGACCACTTCCAACGGATTGAACACGTCGTAGCCCAGGATCGTCGAGATAAACGGCATGATAAATGCGTTCTTGGTTGCTTCTTCAGTTTGAATTGCTTCGCGCTGGTTGCGTACTTTGAGAGCCAATGCCCCTATTAATTCTGCAAATTCCATCATTCCCCCAATTTGTGGTTCACTACCTCTGACCTTATCGAAACAATTTATTGGCTCAGACGAGCGGGAAGCCTCAAAGGGTGCTGCGTGGCACGGTCCACTCGTGTCGAAACTGGGTCATTACCTTCGAGACGGACTCGAAGTCGCTGCCGTAGTGCACAACAGTCGCATCATTGATGAGAGCGCATGCGGCGATGAGGGTGTCGCCCGCGCCGACCGGCCGCACCAGCGCGGCATGCCAGAGTCAGCTTTGGACCACTAAAGATTCGTCGATTGTGGGCGCGCGCGGGCAATCGCTGACGGCCGAGAGCTGAGTCCATACCCGGTCATGCTCGGACCCGTTCCGTGGGCTGAATCCGATTTCTGTGGCGGTTGGCGCGCAAACTGAGGTTGAAGCGGGGCTGTGCACCTCGACGATTTTGCGCCCCAACTCCACGCTCGCGGCCAGGACCAGTTTCACGGTCACGGTCACCGGCGCTGCCGCGGGCGTGCGCGACCTGGCCGGCAACCCCGTCTCATCGACCAGCTGGAAATTCACCACGGGTAGCTAGTCTAAAGAGATGCCCGACCTCGTCTGCTCCGACTGCGGCACCATCTACCCGGTGGAGAGCCTGATCTGGCTCTGCAGCTGCGGCGGCATGCTCGACGTGGTTGCCTTCGACACCACAGTGGATGCCGCGGCGCTGCCCGGCCGCGCCCCCTCACTCTGGCGCTACGCCGAAGCCCTGCCGATCGCCGCCGACCCCACCATCACCCTGGGGGAGGGCTTGTCGCCGCTCGTGCCAGCCCGCGCGCTGCCGCACGTGCAGCTCAAGCTGGACTTTCTGCTGCCGACGCTCTCGTTCAAGGACCGCGGCGCCGTGGTGCTCGCGACCCTCGCCAAACAGTTGCGCGTCGAAAGCGCCATGGTCGACAGCAGCGGCAACGCCGGCACAGCGATGGCCGCGTACTTCAGTCGGGCCGGCATCGACTGCACGGTCTACGTTCCCGAATCCACCTCGCCCGGCAAGCTCGCGCAGATGCGCGCCCACGGCGCCACGGTTGAACTGGTACCCGGTTCGCGCGCCGACACCTCCGCGGCGGCCCTGCGGGCTGCCGGGCAACCCGGCGTTTTGTACGCGAGCCACGTCTACCACCCCTATTTTCTGCACGGCGTCAAAACCTACGGCTACGAAATCTGGGAGCAGCGCGGGCGCTCCCTACCCGAGACCGTGGTGGTTCCAGTCGGCAACGGAACGATGCTGCTCGGCTGTTACCTCGCCTTCAGCGAGCTGGTGGCCGCGGGTCTCGCCGAGCGGATGCCGCGGATTGTCGCGGTGCAGGCATCCGCTTGTGCACCGCTGGAACAGGCCATGGCACAGGGTCTCGACTCGCCCGTGACCCTTGACGGCTCAGCCACGATCGCGGAGGGCATCGCCATTGCGGCGCCGCCCCGGGGACGACAAATTCTCGCGGCCGTGCGCGCGACCGGCGACACCATCGTCTCCGTCACCGACCGGCAGACCGCGGCCGCCCGGCAGGAACTGGCCGACGAAGGACTCTTCGTCGAGCCGACCTCGGCCGTGTGTTTCGCCGCGGTGCGCGCCGCCGTCGACCAGACGTTCGACTCCGCCAGCCGCACCTGGGCGGCGGCTGAGAGCCTGCTCACGGCCGAGTCGGTGGTCGTGCCCCTCTGCGGTGCCGGCCTGAAATCGCCCACGTCAACCACGCGGTACTCGTGATCAACGACGACCCCGCGGACGCCCCCCTGTGTCCTGCCTGCGGCGTCACGATGATCACCGACGGCGTCGACACCGCCGAGGGGCTGGAATCCTGCCATCGGTGCGCACGATGCCGACTGGTTATAGTCATACCCGGCCTCTGGCCGGAATAGGCCGATCCCTGGCGAAAAACTTTTCAATTGCAGAAGAATCACGTTTATTCTGGTGAACATTCTTGAGAAGACCGCTTGTTCTTGCGCCAATCTGGGTTTAGCAGCCGATACCGGCCAGTTGAGTCAGCAGTCCCGGCTCAGCCCAACTCATACGTCGAAGGAATGAACATGACTGAGTACCAGAAAGACATCGAGGATATCGAAGCCCTCAAGCAGCAGGTCGGCAGCAGCTGGGACGCCATCGACCCCGAGTCCGTCGCCCGCATGCGTGCCCAGAACCGGTTCAAGACCGGCCTCGAGATCGCGCAGTACACCGCCGACATCATGCGGAAAGACATGGGCGAGTATGACGCCGACTCCTCGGTCTACACCCAGTCATTGGGCGTCTGGCACGGTTTCATCGGCCAGCAGAAGATGATCTCGATCAAGAAGCACCTCAAGACGACGAACAAGCGCTACCTGTACCTGTCCGGCTGGATGGTTGCGGCGCTGCGCAGCGAATTCGGTCCGCTCCCCGACCAGTCCATGCACGAGAAGACGACCGTTCCGGCTCTGGTCGAGGAGATCTACACCTTCCTCCGCCAGGCTGACGCCCGCGAGCTCGACCTGCTCTTCACCGGCCTCGACAACGCCCGCATCGTTGGCGACGACGCCAAGGCCGCTCAAATCCAGACGCAGATCGACAACTTCGAGACCCACGTTGTGCCGATCATCGCCGACATCGATGCCGGCTTCGGTAACCCGGAAGCCACCTACCTCCTGGCCAAGAAAATGATCGAGGCTGGCGCCTGCGCCATCCAGATCGAGAACCAGGTGTCGGACGAGAAGCAGTGTGGCCACCAGGACGGCAAGGTCACCGTTCCTCACGAAGACTTCATCGCCAAGCTGAACGCCGTTCGCTACGCGTTCCTCGAGCTCGGCATCGAGAACGGCATCATCGTCTCGCGCACCGACTCGCTCGGTGCCGGCCTCACCCAGAAGCTCGCCGTGACGTACACGCCCGGCGACTTGGGCGACCAGTACAACTCCTTCCTCGATGTTGACGAAATCACAGAGGCCGACCTCGGCAACGGCGACGTCGTCATCAAGCGGGGCGGCAAGCTTTTGCGCCCGAAGCGCCTGGCCAGCAATCTGTTCCAATTCCGTGCCGGAACCGGCGAGGCTCGTTGCGTGCTCGACAGCATCACGTCGCTGCAGAACGGTGCCGACCTGCTCTGGATCGAGACTGAGAAGCCGCACATCGGCCAGATCGCCGGCATGATGAACGAGGTTCGCAAGGCCATCCCGAATGCCAAGCTGGTCTACAACAACAGCCCGTCGTTCAACTGGACCCTGAACTTCCGTCAGCAGGCCTACGACGCACTCCTCGCCGAGAGCAAGGACGTCTCCGCTTACGACCGCGCCAAGCTCATGAGCGTCGACTACGACGAGACTGAACTTGCCGTGAACGCCGACGAGAAGATCCGCACCTTCCAGCGCGACAGCTCGAAAGAGGCTGGCATCTTCCACCACCTCATCACCCTGCCGACGTACCACACGGCCGCACTCTCGACGGATGACCTGGCCAAGGGCTACTTCGCCGACCAGGGCATGCTCGCCTACGTCAAGGGCGTGCAGCGTCGCGAAATCCGCGAGGGAATCGCCACGGTCAAGCACCAGAACATGTCTGGTTCAGACCTCGGTGACAACCACAAGGAGTACTTCGCCGGTGCCGCAGCCCTCAAGGCTGGCGGCGTGAACAACACGAGCAACCAGTTTGAGGAACCGGCTTTGAGCAGCCACTAACTCCCGCTGAGTGACCAGGAAGCCCCAGTCGAAAGACTGGGGCTTCCTTGTTGTATCCGTCCAGACTTGAGACACGGTCGCGGTGGCAGAAGTGTGCCAAAGTCAGGCATGGAACATTTAGACACCATCGTGGTCGGCGCCGGCGTAGCCGGCCTGACGGCCGCTCGACTGCTGGCGAAAGCGGGCCGCAGCGTCGTCGTACTCGAGGCCCGCGACCGCGTCGGCGGCCGGGTGTACACGGACCGCACCGACGGGCTGGTCACCGACCTGGGCGCATCCTGGATTCACGGCGTGACTGACAACCCCGTCGCGGCAGCGGCAGAGGCTTTCGGCTTGCCGACCGTGGAGTTCACCGTCGGGGGATACCAGCCGGACAGCCGCCCGATCGCTTACTACGGTCCGACCGGCGAGCGACTCTCTGATGATGCCGCGCTGGCCTTCGCCGACGACGTGCGTGCGGTCGACGCCGCGCTCGTCACGGCGGTCGCTGCCTCGAAAGCGGATGCCTCCTACCGCGACGCGACCGAGACGGCCTTGGCCAGCCAGGGCTGGAGCTTCGAGCGCGGGGAGCGGGTGCGCGAGTTTTTGCAGCACCGGAGCGAGGAACAATACGGGGCGTGGATCGAAGATCTGGCCGCGCACGGCCTGGATGACGATGTCATCGACGGTGACGAAGTGGTCTTTCCAAACGGCTATGACCAACTGCCGGGGCGCTTGGCGGCCGGGCTGGACATCCGCTTCGACCAGATCGTTACCCTTCTGCGCTGGTCGACGGAGGGCGTCACTGTCACGACAGGGGGCGGCACGGTGACGGCGGGCACCGCGGTCGTGACGGTGTCGATCGGGGTGCTCCAGTCGACGGATTTCACGATTGAACCGGCGCTCCCCGAACCGAACGCGAACGCCCTGGGGCGACTCACGATGAACGCCTTCGAGAAGGTCTTTCTGCGGTTTTCGACCAAGTTCTGGGACGAGGGAGTCTATGCAATCCGGCAGCAAGGGGCCGAAGGGCGTCGGTGGCACTCCTGGTACGACCTCACGGCCCTGCACGGACCACCGACACTGTTGACCTTTGCAGCGGGTCCGGTGGCCCGAGAGATTCGCGAGTGGTCGGAACAACAGGTCGTCGACTCCGTTCTCGCGCAGCTGCGGCGGCTGTACGGCGACCGAGTTGAGCAGCCGACCAGTGTGCACATCACCGCCTGGCAGGACGATCCTTTCGCTCGCGGTTCGTACGCCTACATGAAGCTCGGCTCCACGACGGCGGACCACGACGACCTCGCGACGCCCATCGGGGGAGTGCTACACCTCGCCGGTGAGGCAACCTGGACGGACGATCCCGCGACGGTCACCGCGGCCTTCTGCTCCGGCCACCGAGCGGCGTCGAATATTCTGCACCAAGAGATCCCTATTGCCCAGGTGTGGGGGGACCGGCCCGCTCAATAGTCACTTTTGTGGGGTGTTGGCCGCCCCCAACCGTACAAAGTTGTCCACTGAGGCCGGCGTCAGTGGGCGCCGCCGAGGTTGCCGGCGAGACGGGCGTGTAGTTCGTGGCTGGCCTCGTTGAGCCCCTCGATCACAACGTGCTTGTCGTGGCGGGCGTACTTGTAGGTGATGGCGTCGAGAGTGGCGACCGTCGAGGCATCCCAGATGTGCGAGGCCGACATATCGATGACGATGCGGTCGGGGTCGTCGGCGTACTCGAACTGGGTCATCAGGTCGTTGCTGGAGGCGAAGAACAGCGCTCCGGTCACCGTGTAATACGCGGTAGGAACGGGCTGTTCGAGTTCGAGGGTGCGTTCCACCCGGGCGAGGTGGGCGACGCGGCGGGCGAACGCGACCATCGCGACGATGACCCCGACGACCACGCCGATCGCGAGGTTGTGAGTGAGAACGATGACGATGACCGTGGCGACCATGACGGTGGTCTCGCTCTTCGGCATCCGCTTGAGGGTTGAGAAACGGATGCTGTGCCAGTCGAACGTGAGATAAGACACGATTATCATCACCGCGACCAGGGCGGCCATGGGAACTGCGGCGAGCACGTCGCCGAGGCCGAGGACCAGCACGAGCAGGAAGATGCCGGCGAGGAAGGTGGAGATGCGGGTGCGGGCGCCGGAGGCTTTCACGTTGATCATGGTCTGGCCGATCATGGCGCAGCCGCCCATGCCGCCGAAGATGCCGGACATGACGTTGGCGACGCCCTGGCCCCAGGTCTCGCGGGTCTTGTTGGAGTGGGTATCGGTGATCTCGTCGACGAACTTCGCCGTCATGAGGGACTCGAGAATTCCCACCAGCGCCATGCCGAGCGCGAACGGCGCGATGATGGTGAACGTTTCCCAGTTGAGCGGAACGCTTGGGAGGAACAGTTCGGGAAGGCTCTTCGGCAATTCGCCCTGGTCGCCGATCGTCGGCACGTTGAGGCCGATGACCACGGTCGCCACGGTGAGTACCACGATCGCGACGAGCGGCGCCGGAATGACCTTGGTGATACGTGGCATGACGATCATGATGATCAGGCCGGCGGCGACGAGCGGGTACACCAGGAACGGAACGCCGAGCAGCTGGGGGAGCTGTGAGGTGAATATGAGTATGGCGAGGGCATTGACGAAGCCGACCATTACGCTGCGAGGGATGAACCGCATGAGTTTGGCGACGCCGACCAGGCTCAGCACGATTTGGAACACCCCGGCGAGGATGACGGTGGCGACGAAGTATTCCATCCCGTAGTCGCGGGCGACCGGGGCGATCACGAGGGCGACAGCGCCGGTTGCGGCGGTGATCATGGCCGGGCGTCCGCCGACGAACGCGATGGTGACGGCCATGACGAACGAGGAGAACAGGCCCACGCGGGGGTCGACGCCGGCGATGATCGAGAAGGCGATGGCCTCGGGAATCAGCGCCATCGCCACGACCAGTCCGGCGAGCACTTCGCGGGTGAGCAGGCGCGGCGTGCGCAGTGCGGTGAGCACCGAGGGTTCCGCCTTGTAGCGGTTGGATGCAGCAGATTTTTGAACGATGGCCATGAGGCCTCCAGAAGCTGGGCCGACAATGCGGCCGAAGTGGATAGGGAAGAGTTGGGTGGGCGCCGCAGTGCGCACCTCCACCGGACCTTGAGGCCGTGCCCACACGGGCAGGGCGATCAAGGACAATGGTGGGAGAGTGGGCTCACAGATGAATGTCAGCCGACTTTCGCAACACTACCTTAACGTAAGGGTTGATTGTGACCCTAAAGAAAGAGGCTTCCGGTGGAACCAGGCGCGACAGTCCCTGCGGTCACGATGCATATCGGCGAACTCGCCGACAAGACCGGGCTCTCGCTGCGCACGATCCGTCACTACGACGAGGTCGGCCTACTCAAGGCATCCGCTCGCACCGATGGTGGCTTTCGGCTCTACACGCCCGACGATTTCACTCGGCTGATGCTCATTCGTCGCATGAAACCGCTCGGCTTCACCCTCGACGAGATGACGACACTGCTGGCGGTCATCGACGCCCGACAAAACGGTGAAGCGGATGCCGACACCCCCGAAACCAGGCAGCAACTGGACGCCTTCATCACCGAAACCGCTGCCCGACGCCAGAAACTCCAGGACCAACTCGGCATGGCCGACGAGTTTCTGGAGTTGCTCCGCGCGCAGTAGGAGTGGCGGTCCCTGCACACATAGACGAAACCACCTCGATACAGTGGGACCCACATCCCCAATTGACTACTTCTATTAGAAGCGAGTTTCTATGTCACTGAGCGTCAACTCCGCCCCATCGATCGCTGGGCTCGCCTTGAGCCGAACTTCTGCCCCTCGCGCCACCGAAGAGCAGCCGGGCGATAAGCTCATGTCTCTGTTGACGGCATCCGATCGCGAGGTCGTTTATCAAGCGACCGGACGTCGAGTCAATGACAGCTCAAAGATTGTGTCCATGTTTGCGGTCGAAATCGCCTTGGACCGTCAGTCGGGATATCTCTTGGCCGGTCAGGAGATTTCACCGGCGTACCTTCAGCTCCTGGCCACCAAATACGCCGGTGACGAGTACTCGCAATCATTCGGAGTCGCCATCGACAATGCTTTGAGCTACCTGACCGGGCAGGCGCCCCAAGCGGCCCTCGACGTCACTGCCTGACGCCCGTCTCTCTCCCTGCGGCCCTTGATTTAGCTACCGCTGCTCGCGAACTTCGATGTTAACGAAAAGGTCAATCCCTATCGGCCTTCGGGAGGACGCCGCTTCCGAGTCTTTCGAGGAGGTCGACGGTCTTTTCGGTCGCGTCCCGAATTCGTCTCAACGTGCCGACCACGCTGATGCTCGCGAAGAGGGCAACAAGTATAAGGGCAACTTCTGGCCACGTTGGGTTCATGCTTTCACGCTAGCCGACGTGTGGACGGGATGCCGCGAGCGGTAGTTCCGCCTCTACTCACGGATTGAGAAGAGTTCCTGCGGCGTTGTAGCAAGAGCGTCGCAAACGAGGGTGAGCGTGGTGAAGCGGATGGCCTTCGCCCGGTTGTTCTTGAGAATCGAGAGGTTGGCCATGGTGATGCCGGTGCGAGAAGACAGCTCCGTGAGCGTCATGCCTTTGCTGATTAATACTGCGTCTAAATGGCAGACGATCCGGTGGTTGGTCGAAGTCTCATCGAGCGATTCAGACAACTCCGTCGACATCCTTCTCGAGTTTCGCGCCGGCCTGGAACGCGGCGGTGAGGGCGAGCGCAACAAGTCCGGCGATAATAATGGACACCGGCCACTGCGGGGAGTTGATGTTGATCCCTTGATAGTCGCCGCCGAGGAACCGTTCCTGCTGTTCTGTAGAGACCAATCCGGCTCCGAACAGGAGCCCGATGCGTGAGGCGACATAGACGCTCGCGACGGTGTCAGCGAGGGCCTGTGACACCCCGCCGATAAGGAGCGCGAGGCTGAGCCGTCGCCAGTTCGTGACGACGAACGGGTCGAAAGGACGTGCCTGCGCTATCCCGCGCAGAACGCGGAGGAGGAAGACCGTCGCTAGAACAATCGTAGCGGCGTGAATGAGCGCCGGAAGGGCGCACAGGAGGCGCAATGACAGGTCGGCGTCAGCCAATGTGCCGCTCGCGCCGTCGTACAGGTCTGCTTTCAAGAGCTGCGGCAGGTGGGCCAGGGGCAGTCGGCCGTCAGCGCCACCAAACGCTGCCAGCGTGCGCCCGGTTGCGATCGTAATTGCCTGCGTGATGTTGCTCAGAACCGTGAAGCTCGCGACGATCAGCAGGATCGCGCGGACCACCCTGAAGGCTTTCTGCCGCTCGCGAAGTGGTCGACTATCGATGACATTCCCCTGGACCATGAGTTACTCCATATTGTTATTCAATGTTATTGAATATCAATATACACGGAGTCGTGACAGCGTGAGCAACCTACCGGCGTAGCAGTGCAGTGATCTGCGGGAGACCGTCTCGTTCGAGGCTGTTGAGTACGTCATGTGCTGTTCCAGGCGGATTTGTCCAGGCGTCGGCGATCGCTTGTATCGCTCGATGCACCGCCGGCCCATTGAGGTAAAATTGATCGACCAGAAAGTCATCCGGGTGCTTCGCTTCGATGCCCCATTTCTCAAGCTCCCGAGCCGGAAAATCCTTCACGTTGAACGTCACGATGGCCTGAGCGCCGGACTTGACGGCCGCCGCGACCACGTGGCGATCGTTCGGGTCGTTCGTGAGACTGATGGCGGGAATCAACTCTTCGTAGCCGGTCACCATGCTGTCGCTGACCACGGTGCGCAGGAGCTGGCGTGTTCGGGCCAGCCTCCCCGCGTCGAGGTCCGGCCTGTTCTTCGCAAGGCTTCGGAAGGTCTCCTCCAGGATCTCCTCAGTCCACTTGGCCTGGACCAGACCGCCGAGGGCAATGCGGATGAGGACGTCTCGGAGCGTTGATGGGTACAGCACGTTCGCGTCATAAACGGCGACGAAAGTCACCGCGCGACGCCCATCTCCTGACCGAGCCGAGTGAGTTCGTCCGCTGCTGACCGACCTCGTACATCGTTGTCGCGCTGGTATCCAAGAAGGGAATCGGCTCGGATTCGACGGTGGGTTCCGACTAGTCGGTAAGCGATTCGACCCTCGTTGAGCATTTTCACCACGAATGGCCGTGAGACGTTGAGGATTTCAGCCGCCTGTTGAGTCGTCAGCTCGGCGTGCAGTGGCACGATGCTCACGCTCTGGCCGGCAGCCATGTTTGCGAGCACCGACACCAGCAAGTCGATCGCTGCGCGGGGGACCACCACCGGTTCGGCCTCGTCGGCCACGGTGAGTGTGACCGGCCCGTCCTGGCCCTGGTGCTCGGCCAGCACGCGCCGCACTGAAATCAAGGCGGTCCTGGCCAGCTCTTGATCTGGATTCGGCAGAAGGTGCTCCATGGTGAATGCCATGACCACATTCAAACACGTAACACGGCCTAAACGCAATAAACGAATCTTGGCGTGCTCAGCCCGCATTGCCCCGGCGCGGGCGCTGGCGCCATGGATGCACGTGCGACAGAATTGCACCTAGCAAGTCCTGCACCCCGTCTCGAAGGCCCGGACCGGGAGCGCGCTGGCGGTCGTGGCCTCGTGCAATGGGAGGGCCACCAATGGGAAGCGTGAGCGCCTACGCGACGGCGAACGGGAAGCGCTACCGAGTGCAGTACCGCAAGCCGGATCGGTCCGCGACAAGCAAGCGTGGCATCATCACGAAGCGGGAAGCCATCCTGTTCCTGGCCTCCGTGGAGGTCGCCAAGAGCCACGGAGCCTACCTGGACCCGAGTCGGTCGCGGGTGACGGTGGCCGAGTGGATGGAGCGGTGGCTCGCCACACGCAGTGACCTGCGACCCTCCACACTTGACCGCGTCGAGGGGATCATTCGACGCAATATCGTGCCGACTCTGGGACGAGTGCCGCTCAGCGAACTTCAGCGCATCGACGTGCAGGAGTGGGCGGCGAAGCTGTCGGAGAACCAGGCAGCGTGGTCGGTGCGCAAAATCGTCAACACCCTGGGCGCGGCCCTGCAACTGGCCGTCGACGACGGCCGCATCCCGGCCAATCCGGCTGCACGCCTCAAGTTGCCCAAAGTGTCGAAGGTCTCGAAGCGGTATCTGAGCCACGAGCAGGTCAGAGACCTCTCAGCGGCCGCAGAACGGCGCGGCAGTCGCTACGGGCTCGTGGTGCTGGTTCTGAGCTATTGCGGTCTGCGCTGGGGCGAATTGGCCGGCCTGACCGTCGCCGACGTCGATCTGACCCGCAGCAGGCTTGAGATTCGGCACACCATGATCGAGGTGAACGGCTACCTCGTCGAATCCACGCCCAAGACCTACGAGGAACGGTCCATTCCCGTGCCTGCCTTCGTGGTCGAGCTCCTGCGCGTTGCTGTCGCCGACCGCGCAGCGACCGAGCACGTCTTTGTCGGCCTGCGTGGCGGGGGAGTGCTGCGCAATCGCGTGTTCCGGCGCGGGTTCCTCACTGCGGCCGCCGACGAAATCGGGGTGCCGGGTTTGACGCCTCACGAACTACGTCACACCTGCGCCAGCCTGGCCGTTTTAGCGGGCGCAAACGTGAAAGCACTGCAGCGGATGCTCGGCCATGCGTCGGCCAAAGAGACTCTCGACACCTATGCAGACCTCTTCGACTCGGACTTAGACAGCGTTGCAGTCGCGTTGAATCACGTTGTCGAGGCGCTAAGTGAAGTCAAAATGTAGTCAGACGGCCAAATCTTCCAAATCGTGATGGGAAGAAAACGGGCCTTGATCGGGCCTTTCTTGGTGTGTGTCACGTGCCATCCTAGTCCGGACAAATTGCCAATTCCGGACACCCGGAATTGCGCGGAAGTTGGCGATCGCAACGCCGTCAGTTTTGCCAACATACTCCGGACACGCGGAGGCCGCGATGGTCGAACGCCGTCTTGCAGCGCGCTGAGCGTCGCCCCGCACCTCAGGCGGGTCGGATGCAGCGCTGCGCTACAAGCGGATTCCGAGCAACCCGCCCTCCGATGAGTCGTCGAAGAGTTCGAGAATGGTCGACGATTTGGTGTCAACGTCCAGTTCCTCCAAATCTTTGAAAGGAATATCGTCGCTATTGATAGTGAGGAGATACTGGGCGCCCCGCTGCTCGGCGGACTTCGTCGCTAAATTGATCGAGCCCGCTGTTTGCCGCTCGTCGACGCCGTCAAATACGATGCTGTCGTGTGCCAGGAATCTAATTCCGCTATCAGCTTGGCTCCACCGTTCAGACAGACATAGGTCGTAGGCAAAAATGCTCACTTTACCCAACCCGTGGGATCCTTGGCGGGGGATAGAGACTTTGAACCGGTAACCTGACGCGCTCGGGTCGACTACTAGATCAGCCTCTTCTTTGTACAGCGATAGGAAGATTTCATTGAATCGCGCGATTGTGGATGCGAGCCGACCAAGGCGTTGTTCGAAGTCCTCTTGCGTCCGACTGGCCAATTCAAGCTCAGCCGCTTTAACGGCGGATTTTCCTTTACGCACTTCCCGCAGTTCATCAACCTTCGCGCTCATCGACTTCAAAGCGCCCGAAAGCGCACCTGATTTACGCTGCAGTTCGACGAAATCATCAAGTGCTCGATGAGTTCGGAGAATCGACATTTCGGCTTGGCGCTTTTCATCAAGGTGTGAAAGCGTACTTTCGAGTTCTCGCTTGCTCGCCTCGATGCGGCGAATCTCTGTTGCGAGATATTCCTTTCGATTGCTCGCGACTTCGGCCCGAAAGGCCCTCACCTGATCGAGCGATTTTTGCACAGCGTGTGGGAACAGTACGCCCGCTTCTTCATAGAGCGCCTTCAGATTTAGAGAATCGTCCTCGTCGGATTCTGAAGCCAAACGTGACTGATAAAGAGCGAGTAGTTCAGCATCGATAAGCATTGCATTTGCTAGGCGCTGCATCTCAGCGGTGAGCTTGTTCGCATTGTGCTCGATTGCTCGGTACTCGGGAAGGACTCTGAAGTCTCGGAGTTGCCTTTCCAACTGCGCTAGCTGTACCTCAGCACTAGCCCGACGCGATTCAAGCTCCCCGAGGCGCTCAGCAACCTCGTCCATCTGGACCTTGCCATAGCTCGAATTTCTATCGCGGAGCTCTTGCCAAGCCTCCCCGAGTCGCGAGTTCAGACCAAGGAGAAAGGAATTGTCGACCTCACGTTGGTACGCGCGTTGTTTCGCAAAAGTTTCAAATGGATCGATGTAGGCATCATCTCTAAAACGCAGGAAATGCCCGAACACCCTACGGAATGTCGGAGAATACTCGCTCCTCTCCAAGCTGCTATCAAGACCGAACACACGTGACCCCAGCCAGTCAGTCCAAGCGCGCAGCCCCATGTATAAATTAGGCTCGTCATCGTCGCGCAGACGTAGCTCTTTCAGGGCGCCCGATAGTGACACTCCACTAACTTGAAATCCACGCTGAATAGTAAGTTCATGTTTTCCATCAACAAGAACAGTGAGGCTAAACTCCCAGTCGGAGTCTTTGAGCTTGTTGAGGCTGTCTTTGGGCTTGACCGACCCGCCGAAGCAGTAATCGATCGCCTGAAGCAGCGATGATTTTCCGACTCCGTTCCGGGAATCGGTATTCGTGGATTTAGCTGAGCGATGCGCGATTACCATATTCAGACCATCTCGAAAAGTCGCTGTCTTGAACGATGGTTTGTTCGCTGTAAGTCGGACCAGTTTCAAGAAGATCCCCATTCTAGAATTCCGTGATTCATATTTACAGCACCCAGAATGAACAGGAAGCTGAGCGCAGCCTCGAAACGACCGAACGTCAGATCATCGTCCCCTTTTGAGGACGTGTGCCATAGCTCACTAACGGTTTGGTCGATGGACCTGTTCGCGAGAAGTATGCCCGCTTGCCCAATAAGAGACTGACGCTCGTGCACGTACTTGTCAGGCAGTAGCAACACTTGGCGCCTTGAAAACATCGCAAATTTCAAAAAGGTGACAGAGCACCGCTAGACCTGCGGCTTCGCGCTCGAATCTCACGCTCTGCGATGAACCGAGGTCTGAGGCGCCAGCAGCGGCGAAGTTTTGCATCTCGAGGAATAGCGCGTCGCCTGTTACCCCGTTTGCATAGATCCGGTCGTACTCAGCAACGAAACCTGCACGCAATCGACCCGGAAAGCTTGAGTCGATTCTTGTCGCATACTCACCGATGAACTGTGCCACTTGAGGCGCTTGCATCAGTCCTAGTCGCATCCGGTATGCCGAGATTGAAGTCATCTCATTATCGTTCATCTTGTCTGCAGGCGGGACCGAGATCAACGCGGTGCTTCCGAGCTGGCTGGTTTCTGAAACTAGGCTGTCGCAAACGACACGAAGCTCCGCAAACTGGACAGCGCGCATACCCTCGGTCAACCTAGCTTCCACCCATGCCTCCAAGCGAGACTTCCAGGCATGGAGTTCTCCCACTGAGTATGAATTGTCTTGTTTGTCGACTAGGGGATGGTGATGACCGCATAGAAGGAGAAGGTTGGCGTAGCTGTTCTTTTCCTTGTCTGACATGCCGGGGTGGGCTCTAGGCCCGATGTCTGATGAGCCGACAATGTGCGCAATGTACGCAAGAATCGCTTCTGCGTCTTTCGGAGTCGCAGGTTCAATCAATCGATTTGGGCATGCCGGAAAAGCACAGTAAAAGCCAGCTTTACCGAACAATAGCTTCAGATCTCTATCCTGATAGCTTCGTGCCACGCTTCGCCCCCCCGGCCTCCATTGGTTTCATCGTATCGGACTGAAACTTTTCGATTGGTCAGATGATGGCAACGCAAGTAGTCGGCGTGCCGGAAGCTGTCGTGCTGAACCGGGCTCCCAAAAACTCGAGCGGAAACAGGTTCAGACAAAGGCTTCCTCAGCCAGCGTCATCGGTCATGAACTACTGACCGCTGCCGCGGCTACGAGTGGCTCGACGGCCGCATCGCTAATCGGAATCCTACGGACTCACCTCCGGTGCCAAACTCGACCGCCTACGGCGGCGCTTTCTTGCAGGCTCACCTAACGGCGGTAGACAACGGGTTCAGTAGAAACAGACACGAGTTCGTTTCGTACTCGTCGACCTCAGCCGTGACGTTCAAGTTTGTACCGACGCCGACCGAGTCTGGCGTAGGGCCGACGAAATTCAAATCGTTAGTTGTGTTCACATCTCGGAACTGAAATGCCGGGCCGGGTGCTGACGTCTCGCTAAAGTCGCCAGAACCGATCAGGATGTCGTACCGGGTAGATGCGCCATCGTGCGCGGTCAATGCACCAATGCTCCCCGAGAACGAGATTGTCTGGCCGCGGTATGTACGTGCGAACTCCGCGACTGAAGGGTCGCAGTAATCAGTGAGCGTGAGGAGGGCGGCCAGATCGGCGTTGCGCTCAGACGTGATTGCTGTGTCTCTGGGAGTCGTTGACGGTGACGTGTTCGCCGCCGCATCCGATGACGGCGACGCGCTCGGAGCTGCGGGTGACTCACTCGACTCCGCGCTCGGTAGGTCAGGAAAGGTGGAGTCCCGTTCCCCGATGATCCCAACGGTAATAATGACAGCGAACCCGACTGCAAGAACCCCGCCGCCTATAGCCCATACGAGCCGGCGTGACTGGGGCTTTGGCCGCCGGAAAGTGATCTCGGTCTGCAACTTCCCTGGTGTCCGAGAGACGAGGACCCATCCATCGGCTTCCCACTTCGTCACAGTCCGGGACTCCATGCCACGAATTGCGCGAACAGTTTTCGTCTCGAATTTGACCTCGGCATCTGCCATTACGTCCCCCAGCCCCTTTATCAGGCCGGACAGTGCCAGCCACGCAAAGCCTACCGATCCAGCCGGACTCCTTTTGTCAGGTCGCCTCATGCCTATCGATAGTGTGCGACAGAAAACGGCTCGAGCTTCTCGGCGTCCTTCACATACAGTGGGTGATGCGGGTGGCCGTCCCGGCTGACGGCACCACGCGAGACCCACCCGCTCGCGGCGAGCTCGGGTAGTTCGAGGATGCTTTTAAGTAAGAGTGGCAAGAACCGTCTCTTGTTTATAAGTGCGCCCCACGCCGCCCAAAGTGTCAATTTTCTCCCGCGAACGAAAGCCGAGATCTGTCGCTCGTTTTCGGACTTGAGTGCCGGGTCGAAGGCCGAATGGAGGCCGTTCGGATCCGTTGCCCGCTGCGGATAGACGTTCAACATAATGAAGCTGTCGTGCCCGTTGCGGACCGCCACTTTGCTCACGCTCTGCATTGTGCGATCAAGCTTGTTCGGCTCCGCAGTACTCGGGTTGACGCCGAAACACACCAGCGGGTTGTCACCGACGGTGCCGAGCACGAACCTTGCCGAGTTATCTACAGTCCGCTGGTAAACCCACTGCACTCGCCACCAGCCCCCTTTGCGCAATCACTTCGAGTTCACCCTATCGACCGGGCTGACGGACCGAGGACATATCCGCCAGCCGGTCGACCGGCGGGCCAATTCCGAGCCATATTCGCTCTAGCCGCCAACCTCGTGATGGCCAGCAAGTGAATCAGTTCACTAACCTGCAGCGAAACAGGCAACCTGATGGAGAGGAGTTGTGGATTCGCTTGGCAGCGCTGAACAAATAGGGGCCCATGCTCGGCTAGCACCCCCTCGAGAAAGTCTGGATCCTCCAAGAATCGATCATGGAGGTCCACACCCCTCTAGCCCTACGACCGACGGCCGATAGTGAAGGAGGGCCACGGCAGCTCCAGAACGCGCGGAAGCGGCCGTGCGATAAATACCGATGGTATTAGTGACGCGGTGTTTCGCACCGTGCGCCACAGTACACAGAAAAGAGGCCAATCATGGCTATCCCGATGGAAGCGCGTATGACCGACGAGGACGAGTGCGTCGTACGCGTCCTCTATGAGCCGGCACGAGCGGTAGTCCGCCGGACACCTCCCGGGACGTGGGCCACTCAAGTCCTCAAAGGGCGCGGCCTCGGTCCCGGCCCGTTCGCGGACCGCGCAAGCCTTGCGGAGGCGCTGGCCGCCATCGCTCACTGGGGCAACGACCGGGTGACGCTGGTGCAGTGACGAAGTCGGGGCAGCCGGATAACTCTGGGGGAGCGGCTATTGCCGACGCCTCAACCGGCTTCCCCGGGTGACCTTCAATAGTTGCGAGCTTGGTCCTGAACGAGACGGCTGAGCGCCTTGAGCCGGCCGAGGGGGTGCTGCTGTCCGATCCACGATTCAGGGCGGCGCTGATTCAGCACTACGTTTCGAATGCGGTTCGGGAGGCTCTCCTCGCGAAGGGACAATCGCTGCGGGAGTACACAGACAGCCTCACCGACTCCGACGCGCTCAGTTACGAACGCCTACGCAAGATCCAAAGTGGCCACAGCACCATGATGCTGGCGGACTTCTTCCACTGGGGTGCCCACTTTCCTCCTGTTCACAGCCTTCTCGCGCGCGAGCGGATCGGCTACGTGAGTCAATATGAGGACAAATTCGACTAAGTCGAACGGGATCGGTTGACGTCGAAGTAAACCTCGGCCGAGGGCTGGCGCAGGCTTCCGTCATGCACCCCCGGCGAACGAGGAGGGCTGGTTCTGACTCTAGGCTGAAGCCATGACGGACAATAGTGCAGGTCAGCGTGGAATTCTCCTCGTAGACTCCCGCCCTGATCTTGCAGAGCAGTTTCACCCGACTCTGAACGGTGCTGTCTCACTGCAAAAGCTGACCCGTGGGTCGAATAAGAAGGTCTGGTGGCTCGGGACGTGCGGGCACGAATGGGATGCGGCGCCGAGTAGCCGCAACATTGGCAGCGGTTGCCCGGTGTGTGCCGGTCACGTGATCATCGTTGGTTTCAACGACCTGGCCACTCTCGAACCATTGGTCGCTGCGGAATGGCACCCGACCAAGAACGGCGACCTCCGGCCCGCCATGGTTGCGCGGAGGTCAGGCAAGAAGGTCTGGTGGCTCGATTCCCACGGGCACGAGTGGCTGACGGCTATCAGTGGACGTACCAACGGGTCGGGGTGTCCGTTCTGTTCGGGCAAGTTGCTGCTCGCGGGCTTCAACGACCTCGCCACGAGGAACCCCGACCTCGCCGCTCAATGGCACCCGACGCGGAACGCGCACCTGCCGTCCACTGTCGCTCCCAAGTCCAATACAAAGGCGTGGTGGATCTGTTCGGAAGGCCACGAGTGGCTGGCTCAAATCAACAACCGCTCTAGCGGTAATGGTTGCCCGGTTTGCAAGATCCCGCGGGGTGAGGAATTCGCGGCAGCTAAGCGGCGCCGGCGGGCCGAAGGGCGCCCCGTGAAACACCGGGCGTTCGACCCGACGAGGGTGTCACAAGGGTTGGTCCCCGGCCATAACGACATGCTCACGACGAACCCGGAGCTTGCGGCCGAGTTTCACCCGACGCGTAACTTCCCAATGACCCCGGAGACAGTGGTCGCCGGCGCGGCACGGAAATTCTGGTGGATATGCAGCCTCGGCCACGAGTGGGAGACGACGGGGAACTCTCGCGCTTCGATGAACACGGGCTGTCCGACGTGTGCAGGGCAGCGCACACTGGCGGGTTTCAACGACCTCGCCACTACACGTCCAGACATCGCCTCTGAGTGGCACCCGACCAAAAATGCTGGCCGCACGCCCAAAACCATCACCGTGAGTAACGGTACGAAGGCGTGGTGGCTCGGGACCTGTGGTCACGAGTGGGAAGCAGTCATCGCCAGCCGGACCGGTCAGGGCGTGGGGTGTTCTATCTGCTCGGGTCACAGGGTCTTGGCCGGTTTTAACGACCTCGTTACGCAGCGGCCCGATGTGGCAGCGTCTTGGCACCCGAGCAAGAACGGCGCCGTGCATGCGTCCCACGTATCCCAGTATTCGAACAGCATCTGCTGGTGGCAATGTGAGCTCGGTCACGAATGGGAATCGACCGTCAGCAACAGGACACACGGGCAGAACTGCCCGTCATGCTCCGAGGGCGGAGGGTTCAAACGCGCTCTCCCCGGATACGTCTACTTCCTCGAACACCCCGGCTTCAATGCGTTCAAAGTCGGCATCACAAACGTCGGGACGAAACGCCTCGCCCAGTTTCAATCGGTCGGGTGGGAGATCCTGAACCTTGAACTGTTCGAGGACGGCGCTCACGCCCTCATGGTTGAGGGCATCATCAAACGCTGGTGGCGAGATGGTCTCGGTCTGCCGATGTGGCTCGGGCCACAGGAGATGCCCCGAACAAGTGGCTGGACCGAAACAGTCCACTCCGCAGAGGTGACGGCCAGCGAGTGCATCGCCCGAATCAAGCTGGAGGGGTCGATCGTTCGGTCCCTTTGACCGTTCGCTCTCAAGCCGCGTCTGTGGTCGTATTCCCCCGGCCGGGTATATTGCCGCCATGGACGATGATTTGGCTTATTACGATCGCTTGGGACCTTGGGCTGCCCAGCGCGCCGTCCGAGACACGCTGCACGCTTCCGACGCCGAGCTTGCTTCGATGCGGGCGAGCCGAGATCTCCTCGGAGTCGACTTTGGGGGAGAGTTTTACTACCCAGTAAGTCAGTTCAAGGATGGTTCGATCGTCGCTAGCCTGAAACTCGTTCTAACTGCCCTCAGCTCGGGCTTCTCGTCCAGCGAAAGACAGGTTGCCTGGCTCTCAGAGCCAGCGTATGAGTCCGGCGCTCTGACGCGTTGGGAGGTCCTCCATCGAGACGTGCATACGGTTCATGAGTGGGCAGCAGAGGATGCCGCGGCCGCTTGCCGATAGGAGGGACTCGCTCTCAAGGCGAACCACCGACGAGCATGCTGGGGTGCTGGGGTAGGGAGAAAGACCCGCAACCGCTGATTGCTTCTTGTTCGGACTCGCCGACTCCGTCGATTTCATGCCGAAAAAATGGACTCACATTGCGGTGCCGCACGCAGGCCGCATCACAATAATCCGTGGCAGCGTAAAGGGAGCCTAAAGGTATAGAGGCCCAAAGAGGCTGGTCCGGAACGAAGGCTTTCGACGACGGGTGAGACGCGCCGTGCACAGAGACGGGCTTGGCTCTGCCAGCATAGGGATTGAACAGGAGTGTGATGTTGGGCGACAACGAACCATCTCGAACCGAATTTGATGTGGATCTGATCATGCAGAATGGGGTGAACACGGAAGACGCCGCCCCCCGGCCGGTGCCGGTATCGCCGACAGACGAAATCCGTGAACTGTTGCGGCAGGATCAGACCCGACTGGGGGATGTGTTCCGAGGCCTGGAGGAGGGGTTGACGGCTCAGGGGATCGCGGAGCGGCATAACGTTGCCACGCTCGGGTTTGTGTACTCCTATTCCGCGTATATCCAAGCCGCCGTCGAGGGGCGCTTTTCGTCGTCCGCGTCAATGTTGAAACAGACCGCCTCGTCGCTACGAACGCTGGTCCGGCGGGCGCGTGGCACGATCTCGGTCGATGCCTTTTCACTCCTGCAAGGCCGGCTCACTCAAGTTGAGCAGGCCGTCGATGAGGTCACGGCTCCGGAGAACGTTGCAGCTGAGGAGGAGAGCGAGAACGAGACGTTGTCCGTGACCGATCGCGTTATGAACGTGCCGGGAATCTACGCGTTCTCCTACGGCTGGTACCTCGAAAGCCCGCTGGACCCGGTCCGAGGTAACACCTTGATCAAGGTCGGGAAGGCCGAGGATGTTGGCCGGCGCATCGCCGACCATCGCGGCGCCGCTGTCCGCACGCACATGCCGGAACCTCTCGCTTTGCTTCGGGTGTATTCGGCGCACGGGCGGAACCTCACGGAGGTTGAGCAGTTGTTCCATCGGCTCCTGAGTACCGCCGGGCATGACAACCCGCGCCGCGTTCTGGTCGGCCGCAGCAGCGAAGCGGGCAAGGAATGGTTCCTCACCAACGAAGCCTTCCTCGATGCCTGCGCAGAGGCGTGCGGTTTGAAGACGGAGTACATCGGCGGCTCCGAGTTCGCCCTCGGCTGAGCCTCATCAAGGAGAGGATGACGGCAGCGATTTCGCACCGGTGGCCAGATGCGACCTCCACGTCGGCGACCGGGCCGGGCGCGCGTCATAGTATGGCTGCACGCGCGAGCCGCCCTTCGCCGTCCCCTTCCCGCGCAACCGGTACTTCCTCGATGATCACTGCGCCAATTGTCTGCAACCAATGCCAGATGACGTTGAAGCCCTCGTCTGCTCGTCGTGGTGTTCGGAGATCGCCAGCCATGTCCGCTACATGCGCAGCGTGTACCGGGACGGCCGGGTCAACGATCCCGACGTACGAGAGGCGATCCAAATCCAAAACGCATTTCTGCTCGTCGGTGGATACGGCGCCTTGGACCGCACCCTTCGACCTGTGGTCCGAACTGAGGTCAAAGTCAGAGACGGCGGCCGATGCCGGCAGTGCGGCCGGCCGGGAACTGAGATTGATCACATCGACGGGAGTTCGGGAGAGCTCGAGAACCTGCAACGACTCTGCGCGGACTGCCCGAGCCAAGACGGCGGAAAACATGGTTCCCACCACGCCGAGCGAACGGAGCCTGCTGACGGCCCTATTCCAGACCCGAGTCGTGCCGGATGAACCGACGCTCTTGGCTGACGATGAAGTCAGGTGGCAGTCAGCGGGGCAGTCCCTCAAGTCCGCTCGCAAGAAACGAGTCCGGGACGGCCGTGCCTCCGCACTCACGACAGCAGCGGACCCGATCCGTGACCGGGATGGCGACACCTTTGAATACGGTCCAGTCATGCCACGAACGGTCGATGACGATTCTGGTTACGGCCCGGACTCGATGTCGCTCGGACGACGGACAACGACCGCTAGTCGGGATCAACGGCGCTCGCCGCGCGACCCGGCAGCCGGTCGCGGTGACGGGTGAACGACGACCGCGAGGCACGACCTGACGTATTACTTGCTTATCGGCGTATCGGAACGCCAGCGCGGTCGCAACGATACGGCAGGCTCACGCGCCAGCGCGCGGCATCGCAGCTGATGTCGCTCAGGACTTTTTGTTGCGCGTGGGCTGTCGGGTGCATGTGCGCTTTACAGCGGTGGTGGCGACTCGCCGGCGCGGTTGAAGACAGTCAGATCGAGCGTGTCCGTGTCGAGGATCGCAAGGTTGATTCGGTTCTTTCCGTTCATGTCGAGGACGACGATGCGGGTGTTGAGTCCGGTCAGTGGCTCGGTGAGGTTGCGGGTGAGGTACCGGTGGTAGTGACCACCGAGGCTGAGCTGGGCCGGGTACGCAGGACGGCTCGGCGGATCATGACCCTGCACGCATCGGCGTAGAGGGCGTCGCTGCGGGCGAGATCCCCGTCTTTCTCGCGGATCAAGTCGTTGTCGACGGCCATCAGGGGGGATTCGTGGGCGACGAGGACATCGACGCGCTCGGTGCCGAGGGCTCTGATATCTGCATCCGTGACTTGCTCCTCGGGCCACCAGTCCTTCCCTGCCGTCCGGAGGGCGCGGTCGGAGCTGTTGGCTCCGCCAAGCGCTGCGAGAACGAAGCGCGTGCCAATGGTGGTGCGGTAACCGCGGGGGAGGTGGCCTACGTTGTGGGTGAGCCAGCGAACCCCGTCTTGGCCGATGGAAAACTCTTGGAGCCGCGGGTGCCAGTCGTGATTACCGTCGAGGAAATACATCACCTGCTTGTTCCGAGCCAGGAAGCGGGAAAGCTTGTTTAGGTCGATTTGCCAGTTCTGACCGGGCCAGATGATGCCCCAGTCGCCGAGTTGGATGATCGCCGTGATGTCGCGGTCTGCGAGCGTGGTCAGGGCGATGCGAGCATGGTCGAGGTCGCCGAGCAAGTCGCCCATGACGCCGATCAATTTGGCCTCCGACAGCGGTTGTGCGGGGTATGGCGGTGCGAGCTGGTTGGTGTCGGTGGTCACCGAGTAAAGGTCATTGCGCGGGTCTGCGCCCATAGGGAATCGCTTGCGCCCGTTCATGATTGTGATTTGGTGGCGCTGTAGTTCAGGATGCGGTTAGTTTTTTCGCATTTCGGGCAGCCGTTGGATTGCCGGCGATTTTGGGTGGTCTGGGCGTGGTCGTGCTTGCCGACGAGGCATCTCCACCAGAGCTTGTGGTCGCTGGGAAATATCTCGTGGGCTTCTTTGCGGTTGAGGTAGGGGTGGAGTTCGATGGTGAGCAGGGGTTCCACGGTGCCGAGGTCGTTTTCGCCGGCGATGAGTTTGCGGCTGCAGCAGATACTGCAGCCTTGTCCTCGGCTGATTTTGTCGAGTCGAGCCTTGTAAGCGTGTTCGGCGATGCGTTCACACTGCCACCACATTTCGCGTCGTTCGCCGTGGCTGACGTGGGCGGCGGTGAGGGCGCCGTTCATTGTGAGGTGCAGACGGGCGGCGATTATGGGGTGAGTGCTCGCGAGGCGATCCTCTGTGTTGACGGTGAGCTCGCGGGCGCAAATGTTGCATCCGAGCTTTTTCGAGGTGAGTTCCCAGATGCGGGCGTGGAATCTGTGGCCGTTGGTGCAACGCCACGTAGCGAGCACGTTTGAACCTGACGCGAGCACGGACGGGGAGCGGCGTTCGGCCCATTCTTCGGCCCACATCGCGGCGACCTCGGGGTGGGTGGTGAGGAGGCAGTTGATGCCGGGTTGGACGATCCGGTTCGAGCAGACGGGGCATTTGTAACTGGTGAGTGTCTTCTTGGAGGGGCTGACGCTATGGCTGTGGCCTTGTTCGCAGAGCCACCAGTAGTTGGTGCTGGAGCTGATGGCGACGTCCGCAGCTGTCAGGCCACCATTTCGGTGCACGTCGAACTGCGATGCAATTGTTGGTCGCATCGTTTGCAGGTCATTGACTCCGGGACGGACTCGGCGCGGTGAACACAACCCACAGGTGGGCGTCGAAGGCTCGATGGTGCCGGTGGTGGTGGCTGCTGTCGGGAGGTAGTCGAAGGTATGGCCGGCCTCGCATGTGAATGACCGCGCTTGGGCAGAAGTGTGACCTCTCGGTGGGCGGGCGAGCTTGGCGAGTAACTGGGCGACGGTGACGGCGGTGTCTCTGGTGACGGCGAGGTAGTTTTCAACCGGTTCAAGTCCGTCCCGATGGGCTACCACGACGTTTGCGACGTGGACGCGAATGGGGTATTCGTGTGTCCGAGTTACGCTCAATTTGGTGAAATCGTCGTCGGTGGTGACGCTCTCTCGAAGTGCGAGAAGAGTCGCGTAGAGGTACGCCCACAGCGCCCGGGTGGTCTCGGGGCAGTCCCGGCCGGCAGCGTCTCGCACGGTGCTCTCAAGCAGGGAGTGGGCGCTGGTGAAGCCAGTGGTGGGGTTGAAGAAGCGTTGGGCGAACGCATCGGCGGTGATGACTCGTGCTGTGCGCACGAGAGCGGGGAACACTACGGGCTCCGCTGCCGCTGCACTGCTACCCGGGGCAAAGTCGTTGGTGAGGGCGTGGGTGAGAAGTACGTAGAGGCGGGGGTCGAGGAGGTGCTTGCGGCGAAGAGCTGCGAACGTTTTTTGGGCGGCAAGAGCGTCGTCGTCGACTTGGTGTTGCGTGTCCGAGGTGCCCCATAGTCCTAGCCAGCGATGGTGGATGGTGCAGACGATGTTGTCGAAATGGGGGTTCTGCTCGGCGCGGTCTCCGTGAAGGCACAGGGTGCAGGCCTGTCGGACGGGCAATGTGTTCAGGAAATGGTTGCACGGTGTCCCATTGGCGTGTGTGAGCCAACCGTGGGCGTCGGCTTCCAGATGCAGGGTGCTGCGTTTGGTGCGGGTTGTTAGGACGCGCATCC
Organism: Cryobacterium sp. N21; assembly: GCF_002929575.1. NCBI lineage: Bacteria > Bacillati > Actinomycetota > Actinomycetes > Micrococcales > Microbacteriaceae > Cryobacterium > Cryobacterium sp. N21. The sequence continues at coordinate 72,564 of NZ_PJJQ01000032.1, forward strand.
AGGCGGCTTGTTTGGCTTCTACGCTGCGTCCGGTTTCGAAGGGGCGTGACATGTCAGCCCGGTGTGCGGCGGTGCAAAAGTTCGCGGTCAGCAGCCGGCTGCTGTAGCTGTCAACGGTTTCGCGGTGGAAGGGGCGCACGTCGAACGGGAGGCGACGCGGTGCCGAGGTGATCATGCTGCATCCAATCCGGCGAGGGGGTATTGGGTGGTCTTGCGGGGGCTGAGGCTGGCTTTCTTGATCTTGTAGTTCTCTTCGGCGAACTGGTCGAGTTTGATTGTGTCCATCAGTTCTTCGGTGAGGGTCTCGACCGTGTAATCAGAGTTGGTGATCAGTTCGATGGTGCTCCCTGTGAGCAGTTTCGCGAGGCTGCCAATGGATCCTGAGGTTCGGAGGAAGAGGTAGCTGCTGAGGCTCTTTAGGGTGCCGAGCTTTTGGTGGCGTAGGGGGAGCTGTTTCTCGAATGCGTTGATAATTTGGCGCCACGTTTTGGCGTCGGCGGGGTCGCTGAGGTTGAGTCGGTCCATGTCGAGGATGGTGAAGCGTCCGCGCAGCTGGCGGCCCTTAGGTCCGGAGAGGAGGGCGCTGGTGGGGAGTCCGATGCCTGCGTAGACGAACGTCGCCGGCAGCTCATTGTGCAGCTCCTTGAGTACGTCGACGGATTCTCCGAGGCCGACGCTGCGACCGACGAGGTTGTGCAGCTCGTCGACGACGATGAGTTGAGTGCCTGCGGCGGTCAATGCCTGCACGACGCGGCTGCGAATTTCTCCCATAGATTCGCGCCCGGTAACGGGCAGGCCGAGGAAATCGGCGAAAGTTTTCATGAGAAGTTTCCCGGTTGATGAGGCGGGAACAGACACGTAGACGACGGGGATTCGATCAGAATCTGCGAAATCCGGGAACATGGCTATGTATTGGGAGTACAGCTTGCGCATGAGAGCTTTCGTTGTTTCGGTCTTGCCAATGGTGGAGTCGCCGCTGAGCATAAGTCCGGCGTGGCCGGAGTTTTTGGCAAGGTTGACGCCGAAGGCCTGTTCCATGAGCTTCCATGCTTCGAGGACGTGCGGGGTTGGGATGACGATCCCGCCCGACGCGTAGATGATGCGTTCACGGTCGTACTGTGCGCGGGCGGAGTCCGTGAGCTCTGCGTACTGCGCGTCTGTGAGCTTGTCGGGTCGGGTGAACTTACGGCTGAGGAAGGCTGAGAGGCCTTCCACGTTGTGCAGTGAGGTGGGGCGGTCGTGGGTGTGGAAGAGGATGGTCATTAGAAATTTCCTTCGGCGTCGAGTTCAAGAAGTTCGTCGGTGTCGTCGTCTGCATCAAAGTCGACAGGGGTGAGGTCAAGTTGTGGACTGGTGGGGAGCTGGTGAAGAGGGGTACCAGCTAACGTCGCGCTGACTAGGGCGACTTCCGCTCGCCGCTCAAGACGGGCGTCGATTTGGGCTCGTCGCGCGTCTGCTTCTGTTGGGTCGATATCGGGTTGGATGCTGGCAAAGAAGGGGCTTTTGCTGGCGTTCCAGTCTTTGATCGCGCATTCGATGAAGCTTCCATCGGGTGCTTGGGCCCAGACTGCTGACGGGTTATACGGGTCGAAGTGCACGTTCATAAATCTTTCTTGGCCACGAAATGCGTGAAGCTCGGGGGCGTCGTAGAAGTGATTGTCGTGCCGGAAGCCCGTGGAGGTGAGCGCCCGGCGTTTGAAGGGGAGGAGAGCCATGTAGCTGTCGCGGTTGAGCGGGATATCGATCGATCCGATGGCGGCGGCCGCGGCGGCGGCCATCTGATTGGGCGAGAAGGAGGTGGCGGGATGCAAGGGATCACGCAGCCCGGAGTGCGGCCTGTTTTGCCACACGTTTAGCACCCAGTCGTGGAACAGCTCCTGAACGGCGTAGATGTCGAGGAGGTCGGTGCTTTTGTCGATATCGTCTCCTCGATATTCGACCGACTGACCGACGTATCCGGGAAGGTGCTGGGTGAACATTGTCCGGATCGATTTGAACTGGCGTTCCACGATGGATTTGGTGGTGGGGGTTCGTGGCGGGGAAAAAGTGACGCGCATGCCGAAGCTTTCCGCAGTGTGGATGGTGGGCGTGGCCTTGAAGTCCTTGCCATTGTCGATCACCAGCGTCCGTGGGTAGATGAAGGGACGATGATTCGCCAACCGGGTGAGTTCGTCGTTCTCGAGGAGTTTGCATTTCTTGTTTTGCTGCTCGACCATCGCCCGGAATCGACTCCGGTCGGGCTGATTTTGGAGGGGTGTGAGCGCTTGGGCGATGAGTCCGATATGGTCAACGCTCTTCGTCGCGACGAGTCGAAACGAATACGCGAGGATGCTGCGTGTCGCCACGTCGACCATGATCGTCAACGTCGGGCGTTGGGGCCTGTCGTCGGGGACCTTGACGAGGAGATCTAGCGGGGTTGAATCTAGTTGGACTTCGGCGCCGGGTAAGAGCTGGATGTTCTTCGAGAATGGACGATCAGGGCGGTCGGCGAGAGACCGTCGGGTTTTTGAACTGCCGGTGGTGTGCTTGTTGTAGGTGTACAGCTCAATGAGCCGATACATCGTGCGTTGAGACGGCAGCTCAGGCGCATCAGAGGCGTACTGCATGATCAGTTCCTCGCGGGTGAGCTTGATCAGCCGCTGGGCAGTGCCAGTTGATGCTCCTCGCTGGCCGGCAATCACGACACACAGCGCCTCGATCACCTTCGTCCGATCGGTCGTGTGCGGGTACTTGCCAGTCAGGGATCTGCCGTCGACGATGCCGGTATTGCCACTTTTCTTGAAGGCAGACAGCTTCGCCATCAATGTGGAGCGGGACATGTGCAGCATCTCGTCGGCCTCAAGCTCGACGAGCTTCGCTTGAACGCGCTGTTCCTGCGTGGTTGTTGCGGGGTTGTATTGAGGGCGCGGGGTTTTCACGTTGGGATGTTCACCCGTCACGATCTCGCGAAGATGATCCGAAAGCGTCAGAGTCTTGTGTTGTTGTGTGTCGGAGAGGGACTCGATCACGCGGGCGTCATGAACGGACATCGGCATGAGGCCGACGACACGCTGGGCAAGCTCCGCCAAGTGCATAGTCACGTATTCGCCAGTCGCGGTGGAGCGCATTTTGATCAGCGAGGCTCGCTGCTCGAGGACGATGTATTCGCCGTCGTCAAGCTCGATGGGCTTGCTGATATCAAGCGTGGGCATAGTCGTTCCTTTTGATCAGAGTGGTTTCGTCGATGTGGTGGAGCATGTCGGTGGTGACCGTGCGCTTCCAGAGGAGATGGAAGAGTTCGGCGCGCCCGGATGCGAGGGAACCCGGGCGAAGGATTTGGGCTGCGTCGTCGAAAGAAAGCGTGTGGGAATCCAGGGCAGACATAAGTGTGTCCACTGCTTGCTCGTCGGGTTGGAAGAGATCGTGCTGAAAGTAGCTCAGCCACGTTAGGTTGGCTTGGACCTGCTCAGTGAGTCCAGGGAGGACCTCGTAGCCCCATCCGACGGCGTCGCAGACTGCTTTCGTCTTCGCGAACTGTTCCAACACCTTCGAGGAGATCCTCGCGGCGGGTTTGACATCATAGACGACCTGACGGTTGTTGCTGTGAAGCGCGATCAGGTCAGGGACATGCCGACCGCCGTCGGCGTAGACCATCTCCAACGGCTGCGACGCAATCGCGGAGATAGATTGCGTGTGGTCCAAGAACATCATCATGTTCGCCTCCAGAAGCGATTCATGCCACACGTGCTTCTTCGTTTGAGAAAAAAAGTAGAGGCCGTAGTAGTTGCGTTGGCGCGGATAGGACGTGGGCTTGCGGAACGCTTCCGCGAGATACAGATGCCGGCTAAGCAGCGTACGATCCGCGGGTGCCTCCGCTGTCGTGTCAGGGGTCGGCTTCCACCGGATCAGCGCATTGCCGCTGAATCGGACGGATTCGTCAGTTATGAGTTTCATTAGTTCGTTCACAAGAGTCCTGTGCGCGGCATCCCGCTGGCCACATTAATTTAAAGCCGAAATAGCGCACAATCAGCCGAGAAAAAGACGGTTTAGTGCAAAAAGCGCCGATCAGGACGGTAGCGTGGGATGCGTGACTGACCCTCGATACAGGCCGCGCGATTACTGTGCGGAGCCCGACAGCTTCGGGAAAGCCGAAACCGTAAAGTGGCTGCCCGTTACCGACCGGCGGCCTGTGGGACTGATCCGCGCCGCGCGATTGCAACACCTGTACGCGGTTCGCATCAGGGCGCGGGCGAAGGCCATCGCCCGCAACCCGCGGGCGGTCGAGGTTGTACCCGATGCCAGCACGCCGTGGGCGTTGCACCCGGGCGCGCAATCGAAGGGTCGACCGCTCGAGCTTTTGGCCCAGCATCTGGGAACTAGTTACCCCCGATTGTTGCGATGCTTGCGTGGTGAGATAGTGATGCGGCTGGACGACATCGCTTGGGCCGACATAGTGCTCGGCCAGATCAGCGAAGTTTCGCGTCAGGCCGCTGCCGCCCAGGCCGCCCACGGGACGTGGCAGCGGGAGAATGTGAACGGCCCCACGCCTACGACTCGCAGTTACTCGTCGTGACAAAGGATTAAGGCAGCGGTGGTTCGGCGTGGTGCAGTTATACCGCGCAAATTCGACGACCTCGATTGACGGGTCAATGGTGCGCATTGCCGCGGGCTCCCTTCTTAAGTATTCCGCGAGAGATACGTTTGAAAGTGACGAAAGTTCATGAAATCCCTCCGGGGTAAGCGCGGAGGGGCCATTCGGGTCCCGAGTTGCCCCTGCGCAGGGTGGACCTGCAGGCCCACTGGACGGGTCTGATCGTTCACATTGGGCTTGGCGTTCGGGTCAGGAATTCAAGTGACGGTACGTCGTGCCGAATGCGGTTAGTACGATCGAGCATCCATCGATCCGTTGCATTTGCGGTCCTCTCCAGAGCCGGTCAAAGGCGAAGACCCCCATTTGGGATCCCTCACCCACGGTAGATCCGGCACCATCCTCAAATGTCCGTGCAGGAATGCACTCTGGTTCACCGCAGTAGAGGTATCGACATCGAAGCCTTTCAGGGCGATGCTGGCTCGGGAGAAAGGAAATTGTCATGCCACGCACGCCCTGGCCTATGGATTTCTCCCGCTACGAGTCCCTCGCTGCGCAAAATCCTTCTACCCTCACGCCAGATGAAACACGGTCCGTATTGCACTTTTTGGCCCTTGAGGGGCTGCGGAACTCGTCTACACGAGGCGTGCAGGTACCCCAGAGGGTGATGGACTGGGCCCGAAACGCGTATTCCGTCGAAGTATTCTACGCCGAGCATGGACGACGACCCGTCGAAAACAATCGTCGACCCTCCACTCCGATGCGGGACTCTGAACATGCCTTGGCGGCGTGGATTCGATACGAGAGCCTTTTAGCCACGAGACGCCGCAGGTGTTCCCTTCAAGTGGCGTGGCTCGACAGCCGACCAAGCCCTAAAGTGCATTCCCACTCGCGGCGGTGGATTATGCATTGGAACGAGTACTTTGCCTTTATGGTCATCAGCGGGTATCCGCCCTCCGCTGGCACCGCGTGCCCGTCCGAACATCACCTCGCCGTCTGGGCAGCGAAACAGCGGCTGAAATACAGAAATGAGCGGTTGACCTCGCTCCAAGTATCAATGCTCAAGCACCTACCGGGCTGGGCATGGGGCCCTCCAGTCACCCTGAGTGCGGAGTATCAGATCGAGCTTAAGTGCGTCCCGCTGTCGACGACTCACACTAAATTAGGGGGCCTCGTTACATTGTCACCGGTTCCTCCACGGTGAATTGACCAACCTCCGAACGGCCAAGCAATTCTTTAAAAATTGCGGCTGAGCTTTGCCGCATCGTCCCCCGCACCTACGGTCGTATTGGGCCGGCCCAACTCCGCAAGTGATTAGCATTACCACTGAATCTCCTCGGTCAGAATGTCCCACACGGCCTTGGGATCGCCGCCGTCCGCGAGCCATTCCAAGGGCGTCAGTGGCGGCCCGTCGGACTGTCGAAGATCGAACTGCTCCGTATGCATGATGAGGCCGACGCGATCGGGATTTTCCATTTTCTCTCGGAGCAAGTCCTCATCCACGCTGAGCAACGCGGCAACTTCAGAAACGCTCATCAGGGTGGCGGCGGTCCGTTGAAGCTCTTCCTCGGTCAGGCGTTCGTAGTCTTCGAGTGTTGCCTCGAAGGGGTCGGACAGGCCAGAATGCGTGGTGAGGAACGTGCGTTCGCGGGCGGACAAATCTGGTTCGGGCGCCGAAGGATCTTTGGCGTTCTCGTTCACACCGCTGGCTCCTGGAAGCTGATTCCGAGTGATACGGTCGATTTGTTCTACCCGGGAAGTGCTTGCCCAATAAAAGTCCATGTTGTCGTCCCCCTCATCGGGCAACATCGTCCACCGTCCCTGGTGTCCGACCGTGAGGGTCTCGATTGCGCGCAACGGTCGGGTTCGGTCGTTGACTGTGGGTGGGGCATTGACACCGCGGACGCGCGTTACGGTGCCGAGATCCAGATCGAAGTAATAAATACTGTCGAGGGTCGAGATGCGCCATATTCCGCGCTCCTTTCCCGTGAGTTCGTTCACGTGGTCGGGGTCATTTTTCGGGTTGGTCATTGTCGTTTCTTTCTGGGGTGTCGATTTCAGGCTGGACGGAGGCGCCGTTTCGGTACATAAACTCAAGGTCGAGGGTGGTGGTGTTCAGGATTGCCATGTTGACCCGGCATTTTCCGTTCATATCGAGTACCACCACTCGGGTTGAGCTAGTCTCCCCGGGTACCGTCAACGTCTGGTCGTAGAAGCGGTGATAGTGGCCGCCGAGGGTCAGTCGTGGCCGTGTCTGCAGGACGGCACGTCGAAACATCACCCGACTTGCGGCCGCGTAGGCGACGTCGACTGGCGAGAATCCCGACTCCTGAGCGCTCCTATCAAGTGCGCACTCGTCCATGAGCGGCGCTTCGTGGCCGACGAGAACGTCGACACGTTCGGAGCCAAGCCGGCGAAGATCTGCGTCCGAAATTTGTTCATCCGGCCACCAACTCACGCCCTCTTCGCGCAATCGACGGTCGATGGAATTAGCGCCGCCAAGGGCGGCCAAGATGAACTGTCCGCCGATCTGGGTTCGGTACCCGCGAGGGAGATGGCCGATATTGGAGGTGATCCACCGGACGCCGTCGGCGTCCACTGGATAGTTCAGGAGCTTGGGGTAATACTCATGATTGCCCTCGACCCAAAACATCACCATGTGATGCCGTGCTAGGGCCCGAGAAATCTTGCGCAAATCGGCCTGCCAATTTCCACCCGGCCAGATAATGCCCCAGTCGCCGAGCTGGAGGATGCAGCGAACGCCGCGGGCAGCGAAAGTCGAGAACGCTTGCAGTGCGTGCTCCAGATCGCCATGCAGATCACCCATCACGCCAATGCACTTGACGGTGGACAGTGTTGGTATCGCGTATGAGGCCTGCGCGAAGTCGTGGACGGGGCGGTATGAAAGCCGGCGTGGGTCCAGATCTGTGCGCGCGTTCACAGGCGGCGGAACCGGTTCGCTCGCATTCATAGATCAAGCCGGACTCGCGGGATTATCTCGATATCTGCGGCGCTCAGCTCCCGCGGCGGCATCACCGATGCAAAAGCCACGACACGCGAGGTGATGAAGCCCTCGTCCCAAAGGCCAGCGGACGGGAGGATCACGCGTTTGCCGATCTCCACGGCACAACAAATCTCGGTGTACCTCATGTAGGCGTCGTCACGGTCAAGGCGCCGGGGCACGGGGCCGAAAAGTCTCGGGTACACAATTAGCTTCTTGGCTACCACGAGTTGGGAACCGTGTGCGGTAGCCAACGGAGGGATTCCCGACGCGCCAGCCTTACCGACGAATGGTTTCTCTTCGTGGATCATAATTTCTCTTTGGCGCCGTCGAATGCCATGAGCGCTCGATTGCCGTCACCGGCGGCGTCCAGCGGATCGTCGGGACTACGCCGGCAACGGCGAGATCCACGATCCAATGCATCGAACGTCCCACCGTGCACTCCACGACTCTCAATGCCTGCACGGAGAGACCATCCCAGCGCACTCGCTGGTCGCACGTGGAAAAGTGCGGGCCTGCGACGCCAGTAGCAGCGGCCGGCGGGAGCGGGCGCGGTGGCCGTTAGACCACGAACCCCACGGATGTCCGGAACGTATGGCACGGGCAGGATATGTTCGGGCATTCGCGTACCTCCGATTCGGCCACCGGTCGCATGACCGGTCGAGGTGACGCTAGCGCGGTCGTGCGGGCTGGCGACTCCGTGCAGGAATGCACCTTTTGTCCCTTACCGCACGTGGTCCAAGCCTGGCTTCCCTGCTTCCTGCGCCGGGGAATGGCGATGGCATAGGTGGTGCGCCCAGCACCTTCCGCTATCCCGAGGCGCTTCAGACACGCCCAGCTGCTTGGCGACTAGCGGTCCCCGTTCTCCCCATTTGAAGTCCTCGTCTGCACTCGGTAGCTATCTTTTCAAGATCCGCCCGCCGGCTCGATCCCCCTCCCTATACGGCTAAGCCACCATTCAGTGAATCGGAATTTCCCCGCAGCTGTCGAGGCGAAGCCGCGGGGCAGATGCGGAACAGGATCCGGCCGCAGCATTGCTTGGACGAAATTTAACTGCAAAGCGCTGGTTTTCCTGATCGCATGGGATGTTCCTTTCGATTGAGGCTGCTCCGCCCTCGGAGACTCTACCGGCGGTCGAACAGCGGAGGTTTGTGACCGCGGCTTCCTTGGATGTCGACGCCGGCCGATAGGCGCTGGCCATGTCCCGACCGTATCGGGAGGCACCGACTTCGGTCTTCAGCCCGAGCCAGCCCAGCAATGTCGGAAGTAGCCGTTAGCCTGCGAGTATGACACGCACGGACTCCGCTCTCCTCGCCCGCACGGAGGCACTGAGCCGTGCCCGCGGCGAATCGTCGTGGACTTTGCTCGCCGCGCATAATGCGCCCGAGATCCTCGCGATCCTCAAGATGAACTTCATCGATTCCGGAGCCACTCAGATCCCAACCGGCCGCCTCCATGAACGTGTTGCCGATGATCTTCGGGCGCTGGCCCGTGCCGGAATCCGTGACATGAGCGCCTCCGCGCAGAAGTACTGCACGGACTGGGTGAGTGCCGGTTGGCTAGAACGCCGACCAAACGAGACCGGGACGGAGGAAATCTACGATGTCTCGGCGGATGCGCATGCCGCACTACTCATCGCCGAGACCATCGTGACCCCTGCGTCGTCGACGACGGAATCGCAGATGACCTCGATCATGCAACAGCTTTCGGACCTCGCCGTGTCAACCGACCCGAACCCTGAATCGCGCATTGCTGCACTGACATTTCAACGCGACGCCATCGACGCCGAAATTGAACAGCTCCGGGCAGGACGAACCGTTGTCTTGAACGATGAGCGGGCGCTGGAAGCGGTCCGCGACCTTCTCGGTCAAGTCCGCCAGTCCACCGCGGATTTTGCGCGTGTCCGTCGGAGCGTTGGGAATGCTGTCAACGACCTGAGGCGCCAAGCCGTCGAATCGGACGAGAGCCGTGGCGATGTCCTTGAAATCGTGTTGAGCCAAGTTGACCAAATGGAGACTACGGACTTCGGTCGCAGTTTCAAAGCCTTCTATCAAGTGCTGGCCGACCCCGAACGAGTCCGGCAAGTGGAGTCAGCGATCGACGTGCTGTTAGAACGGCCGTTCGCTGCGGCACTGAGCCGTGCGGAACGAGAAGGTCTGCGCGACATGCTCCCGGACCTGCGTAGCCGTGCCGGTGACGTCCACACCGTCTTTGACACCCTTGCCGCCAAGCTCCGCGCGTTTGTCGAAGACAATCAATACGGACACGAACGCCGCGTTGACTTACTGATCAAGGACATCTATAAGGTCTACGGGCAACTGGCCCAGACGATGTCGGGCCGGACCCGCATCCCGTTCGAACTGAAACTGTCCACGAGTGGCGTCAGTTCAGTAAGCCAGTGGCAGTTGAAAGAGGTCGACACGTCCTTGCCTGACCTGATCTCCTACGACGCTGAGGTCGAAGCTGGCGGCTGGGAAGACCTTCTGGAGCTCGTGGACCTCACAGACATCGATTTTCATACCCTCCGCGCCAACATCGAGGACACGCTTCGGGGTCGCACCGTGGCCAGCATCGCCGACGTCATCTTTAAACACCCACTCGTCCAAGGCCTCGCCGGTCTGGTCGGGCTGATCCTTATCGGGGTGGGCGCAGCCGACGGGGACATCCGCAGCGCGCAGGTGAGTCAAGCGGCGGACGAGATCATCCCGTGGTCGGACACACATACGATTCGCATCCCAAAGATCATTTTCTACACTCCGGAGACGCCATGAACGACACTGCTGTCGACTACGAAGCGATGGACGACGCCCAAGCTGGCATGCTCTTTGCCGGGGACACCGGGGAGTTCAGTGTGCACTTGCGCACTGCGATCGTCCGGCTCGTGAGGGGCCCGATGCTGAGCGGCGAGGAGAGCGAACTCGCATATGAGGCGCTGCTCCGGAATGAGGATACGGTCCGCCAACACTTGTCGGAGATGTTCCTGAGCCTGATCATTGACCGGGACGCGCGGATCGCCTTCGCACGGCAGGCCGGATCCGAGCAGCAGTACCCGGTCTTGATGCGTCGAGCACCCCTGACCCTTGTCGAATCCGCGGTCATCGTCTGTCTGCGACGGACGCTAGGCACCGTGACCGGCACCGGCGAGTTCGCCGTCGTCAGCCTCGACGAGATCAGAGACGAAATCTTGGCATTTCGTCGTTTCTCCGACACGAATGTTGCAGGTACCCGCAACAGCGTCGACAATGCGGTGACCAAGATGGCCAAATTCGGAATCTTGAAGAAGGTGCGTGACACCGAAGACCGGTACACGATTATGCCGCTGCTGCGGAACCTCTTCACCCTCGAGGACATCGAGGCGTTGCTCGCCGCGCTCCGGACTATCGCCGACGGTGGAGCGGTCACCAACATTGACTCTGACACTGACGAGGACGAAACCGATGACTGACCTGCTTGCGCTCCTTGACCCGGACCTCGCCGCCAGCGACAACCGGCCCTCCCAATTCACTCTGAGCCGGTTTCAGCTCATCAACTGGGGAACCTTCAAGGGGTTCTCGGAAGCCGTGATCTCCCCTGAAGGTCACCTCATCACGGGCGAGTCCGGCAAAGGAAAGTCCACACTCCTCGATGCAATGTCTGCGGTCCTGTTCGCCCCGAAAGATCTTGACTTCAACGCGGCCGCCCGTGACGCGATCACCAAGGGTCGCGACCGCACCCTCCTCACCTACGTTCGGGGGGCGTATGCACAACGCCCCGACGAGGAAGGCAACGCCGCCGTCCAGTATCTGAGAAACGGTGCGACTTGGTCGGCTCTGGCTCTCGAATTCACGCATCCGCACCGAGGGGTCATCACCCTCGTCAGAATCTTTCGCGCGTCCGAAAGCACCACAAACGTGGAGCAGCTGACCAAAGTCGCGATGATCTTGGAACGGCCCTTCAGCGTGAAGGAGCTGGAGGACATCGTCCGGATCCGCCTCGACTCGGGTGTCCTAAAACGAAAGTTCGAACCCGCCCACATTGGAACTGACTTCGGCCCGTACCAAGAACGCTACATGCGGCTCTTTGGCATTCAGAGCGAACGAGCCCTGCAGCTCTTGCAGAAGACCCAAGCCATGAAGGGGTTGAACACCCTTGACGGTCTCCTGAAAGACTTTATGCTGGACGAGCCGGAAACGTTCCTGCACGCAGATCGTGCGGTCGCCCAGTTCGGGGACCTCCGCGCCGCGCACAAAGCCGTGCAGACCGCGAGGGAGCAACGCGACCTCCTTCACCCGCTGGTTTCGCATGTGGCCGCAATCGAAAACGCGACCGACAGCCAGGAGAGACTCAACCGTGAGCTCGCTGGAGTGGCTCGGGTTCGCGGAGTACGCGCCGTCACTATTCTCGATCAGGACCTGCGGGACGCCGAAGACTCTATGGCGCGCGCGGAATCCGAGATCACCGTCATCGACGCCCGGATCGATGGCCGCGACAGGGAGATCGAAGCGCTGCGCAGCGACTACGAAAACGCCGGTGGCAACGAACTTCAGAGAATTGGCGACCGCATTGAAGCGCTGGAGGGCGAACGCGGGAGGCGTGAAACCCAACGGACACGGTTCTCGCGGGACATCAAAGGTGCCGGTTTCACAATCCCCTCGAGCCCAGAAGAGTTTCATCAGCTGGCCCGTGACGCGACCACGGAGTTGGCACAGATGGGGGGCGACCTCAGGGAACGTCAAGAGGTGCTGTACGCGGCTCAAGATCAGGTCTCGAAAGCTCGGACCTTGTTCGATGAGGCGGAGCGGGAACTCAAGGCATTGCGGCGGCGTCCGTCCAATGTCCCTGCAACGGAGGGGGAGGTCCGCGACCGGATAGCTGCCGCCTGTGCAACATCGGCAACCCGATTCCCTTATGTGGCCGAGCTGGTGCAAGTGCGCTCTGATGAGGAGGACTGGTCTGGCGCGATCGAACGGGTGATGCACAGCTTCGCCTTGTCAATCCTCGTTCCCCGGGGGCACTATCTCGCGGCCGCCAAGTTCGTCAATGACAACAACCTCGGCAAACGGGTGGTGTTCTACCCGGTGAACCCGGATGTGTCCGAACCCGATCGCAGCCCCTCAGGGAACAGCCTGATTGGCAAACTGGACGTTACAACGGGGGAATTCCGCGGTTGGGTGCTTGACCGGTTGTTCAAGACACTCGACTACCGGTGCGTGGACAGCGTCACCGGTCTCGACAAGGACATCCAAGCTGTCACCCGGAACGGGTTGGAACGCGGGCGGCGTGACCGCCACGTCAAAGATGACCGTTGGGACATCGACGATCGAAGCAAATGGGTGCTTGGGTTCGACAATGGCGCCAAAACGGCCATCTTCGAGGAGAGCGTCGCCGAATTACGAACGGCAATGAACTCGGCTGTGCAGGCAAGGACCTCCGTCGAGCAGAAGGAACAAGCTCGCAGCGACAGAGAACAGGCTCTGCAGCGGATCCGCGGTCAAGCATGGGAGGACATCGATGTCGACGCCACCATCCAGCGTCTGGAAGGTGAGCAGCGCACGCTCGACACGATCCTCGGCGGCAACCCAGCCCTCGGAACCATTTCCGAGAATCTCGCCATCGCAAAGGACAGCCGCGCCGCTGAAATCACAATCCGCGACCTCGCGGTGGAAAAACGCGGAGCGGCGACCAAAAACCATCGTGATATCGCGGACGGGTTGGCGGCGGAACGAGCGGCCTTGGCCGCCCTCCCCACCGTCTCCGACGACGTGCACACAGCCCTCCAAGCCCGGTTGAGCACCGGTAATCCCGCACACACGGTGAGCGCGTTGAACGACGCTGCGGGATCTGTGCGAACCGAGATCGTGGCGGAAGCAAATACTGCGAAGCTTCAAAGCCAGGCTGCGCACGCGAGCCTGAAACTCATCTTCGCCAGCTTCATCCTGCAATGGCCGGAGCAGTCAACCGACGTCGATGACACGTTCGCTGCGTTGCCGGAGTTCCGTAAAATCCTTGAAACACTGGAACGCGACCGACTCCCCGATTTTGAAGGCGCATTCCGGAAGCTCATGCAAGACGGACCGACACGGCATCTCACCGATCTGTCTCGAAAGCTGGAAGAAGAACGCCGGGCTATAGACCGTCGCATCGAACCGATCAACGACGCGCTGGCGAGCACGGAGTTCAACCGCGGCACGCATCTGGAAATCGTGGTTACCGACGTCACGCAACAGCAACAGTTGCAGGCGTTCAAACGCGAACTGCGAGACTTCGCGCAGGCCAATGCCCTCCCCGCAGAGGACACGGCGGAGAAACGGTATGACATGCTCAGTGCCATCATCACTCGGCTCGGCAGTGATGATCCAAAAGATCTGACGTGGAAGCAGCAGGTCCTCGACGTCCGGAAGCATGTCGTGTTCGCCGCGGATGAGCTGCGTGGAGACGAGGTCATCGACCGGCATACGTCTGGCAACGGCCGGAGTGGCGGCCAACGCGTGAAACTTGTCACATTCACTCTCGCCGCGGCGCTCCGGTACCAGCTGACAGATGGCTATGGCAACATCCCGGTGTTCGCCCCCGTAATCATTGATGAAGCGTTCTCCAAAGCGGACGCTCAATTCACGGAGCAGTCGCTGCAGGTGTTCAAAACTTTCGGGTTCCAGCTCATCCTCGCCACCCCTAACAAAATGCTCGCAACATTCCAGCACTTTGTCGGCGGTGCGACGATTGTCCACCGCGCCGACGACACCCAGTTCTCCCGTCTCCTGCCCATCCGGATGGAACGAGTCGAAGCCAATCGGGGTGATCGCGAGTGACGGCGGAGGCGTACGCGGCGGTTCTAACGGAAGCGCGGACGATATACGAGCGCAAAATGAGGGAGTGGGCGCAGGCGAGCAATAGGGCGGATGGGTTCCCGGTCCGGATTCCGATTCGGGAGTTGAGCGCGAACAGCATCGCTGCGGACGCGGGTCTGGCGTTGGGCCGGGCCCGGGCATGGAGCGAGTACACGGGTCCGGGTCGGGTTGAAACCGTGCGCCGAAAATGGCCATACTCCGGCGTTTTGGACGTGCCGCACCGCCTAACGTTTGAAACGGCAGGTGACATTGCGGAGTTCACCGGGGAACGGCGATCTTGGGCAGCATCGGTCCGACGCATCACCGAGCTTCGTGCCAGCTGGCCGGACGTCCGAGTGCTGCCCGCCGGCGTGTTCACGCAGATGATGTCACTCGCCGACGGTGACTGGGCGACATTGCTTTCCGCTCTTCGGTGGGCTGAAACCAACGACCCTTCAGGATTTCTGGTTCGTCAACTCCCGATCCCGGGGGCGGACACCAAATGGGTCCAACGACACTGGCTGCTTGTCGAAAAGCTCTCTGGCTTCGGGGCCCGACTGAACCCGGATCCCCTCGCTCCGATAAGCACGATGGAGAAGATGACGTTCACCCGCATCCTCGATGCCACCCTCCGCGCCCAGATCGGCGGTCTCGGCCTGTTCACCGCGCCGCCGACGGAGCTCGCGAAACTTCCGCTGACGCCGACAGTAGTTATCATCTGCGAGAACCTGCAGAACGGGCATGCGTTTACGGACAGGCCGGGCACGGTCGTGCTGGCAGGCAAAGGATTCGACGTCCCTGCATACGCACGGATCCCATGGCTGCAAGAAGCTCAGATCCTCTATTGGGGTGACATCGATACGCATGGCTTCGCCATTCTGAACCGGCTCCGCGCGTACCTGCCAGCCACGTCCATCCTCATGGACGAGGGCACGTTGCTCCGCAACCGGGTTTCTTGGGTTGCCGAGGACGTCCCGACCGCCGCACGATTGGAAAACCTAACCGATACGGAACAGCTCGTCTACCAATCGCTCGTTGCCGGCAAGCACGGCCGCCATGTCCGGTTCGAACAGGAACGAGTGCCTTGGGCGGACGTGACGGCCGCGCTGGATGAGTGCGGATCTTGCGAAGCAGGGGAGCGCTGACGCCTCGCGACCGTTGCTTCGGCTCTTTCAATTGCGCTGTTGGCCCGGTTGACTGGTCCAATGGGTCGCGATGAGAGCGCATTGAATCACCTCCAAGTAGAGGTTCTGACTTGGATTTCCATCGGCTGTCCCGACGGTGTCTACGTCGACGGGTACTCGCACCGAATCGTCGCGCGAGGCCTCCACAGGAGGGGCCTGATCACAGTGTCCGGGCGCGGACAGTCCTGGTTAGCCGCGATCACAGCGCTCGGCGTGGAGCGCCTCGCCACACCGGCCGCGCCCGAGCCCCAGCAAGAAGTTGCGGACGTTAACGCGCTCTGGCAGCGCGTGCTCGCTGCAGGCGGTTCGATGAGGGTCGACAAATCCGCGGACGCTCTGGACTACGACAGGCTCCTTCGGCTGTCCATGAACTCGTCAGTTCGCCCCTTCGCGCAGAAACTGGAAAGCAAGCTCGTTGGCCACTACGGCTCCATGAACCTTGATATCTACTCAACGGAACACCTTCCAGATCGAGTGCTACCGCGGCCAGTTCCTGTTCCCAACAAGGTGGGAAAGTACCACCCCCTGGTGCAGAACTACCTCAAGGATCGGGAATGGCAGTACGTATCGAAAGACCATCTAGTGCGTGCTGCGCACCTGCTGCAGGCCATTACAGCCGAGGCTGAGCTCAGAGGACTCGTTGTTTTCGACCCGGAAGCAGGAGCAGCGGCGCTCCTGCCATATGAGCGGCGAAAAGTTGGGCGCATTCCTTTCGCGGTCAAAGCCGCGGCAGCTGTCTACACGATCCGTGTGCGCGAGATCCCGGGCAAGGGGGCATCCCGGATCGCTCCTGACTACTGGAACCATGCAAACCGTTTGCCAACGTGGCAGAGGAAACGAGGGTTTGAGTTCATCCCCACCGGGAATCTTGAGCTCGTCGTTGACGGCCGGCGCACGGCGTACCAAGGCGATATATATCGTGATTCGAAGTCGAGTCGACTGGAGGAACTGTTACCGGAGATCTTTCGTTGTTTTGAGATCTACTCACTGGCTGCTGAACGTGACAAAGCGAAAGGGGAACGTGAGGCAGCCACCAAGAAGCTGCGGTGGGAATCCGCCATGGCACAGGCGCGGGCCGACTACCGAGAGCATCACAGACGAACTGTGCTCGGGGCTCAGTTCGAGGCGTGGCAGAACGTCAATGCTATGGAGCAGTTTATTGACGAAATGAGTGCCACCGTCGCGGCAATGGGAGACAACGAGAGCCGCTCGGGGGCCGCCGAATGGCTCGGGTGGGCAAGGGGCCACTTGGGCCAACTGGACCCGTTGCGAGGGCCTCTCAGTATGCCCGAGGAGAAAGAACCGGCCCCGGATGAGCTTCGGCCTTTCCTGAACGGTTGGAACCCCCACGGCCCAAACTCTTCCTTCTGATTCAGGCCGTATGGTTCGCCGTCGTCACCATCGGAGACAAAGGTCGGGCAAGCAACGGCGTCTCGGGTTTAGCGCCGAGCTTGGCGCCCGGATGCTGTCGTGAAATGACGGCCGTTCGTTCTGGAATAGGCTTCAATCCTGGCGTACGCGTAGCGCCATTGCGTGTTGGAGGTTCGGAATGCTTGTGGTCGTTCTCGATGCAAACGCTATTGTCCATGGTGCGCGGCTCAGGAGTAGCGACTGGGAGCAGCTCTCCGTTGCGGTCATTGCCGGGACTACACGGGTGCTCATTCCACGGGTGGCGCTCGCGGAAGCAAAAGCGCGATACGTCGCACTAAGAGTCGAAGTCGCGTCATCAATTACTGCGTCCGCCAAGCGAGCCACTTCGGAAGCCAAGAAGCTCATTGAGCAGGCAGCCCGGCTGACCACGGACGATGCCAGCGCATACGGCGTTCGGCTCGACTCAAGGGTGGTCGAGTTGGGATTCGAGATACTTGCGACACCGACACCGTCACATGACGACATAGCCCAACGAGCGATTGACCGCACACCACCCTTCGACGAGAAGGGTGGTGGCTACCGAGATACTCTGCACTGGCACAGCGTACTGGCGGTCGCCGCCGAGCACTCAAGGGACGACATTGTTCTAGTGTCCGCAGATAAAGGCTTTATGGACGCGAGCGGCCGTCTCCGTGACACTTTGTCGGCGGAAGTAGCGTCGCTTCTCGAGGGGGGAACGATTGCCCTTGCGAAATCCGTCTCACAGGTAGCGCTGCCGGGGAAATACCGCGGAGAGCCGTTCAGACCGGACCTCGACAAGGAACTGCTCACGAAAGTCGAATCGTTGCTATTCGAAGGCGGTTTACTAGCCTCGGTGGAGCTCTTCCCTCCAGCGTTCGACCTACCGAGCGCGGACAGCATGACCGTGACCGCCGCGGAAGGCTGGGGTGTGGTCTCACTGGAGGCACGCGAGTTGGAGGGACCTCGAGTGCTCGAACTGAGGTTCGAGGTCGCAGCCATTGTGGACATCGAATACCTCGGACGCGTGGATCTCGAACAAGACGGCGCGGCCGTGACTGACACCGGATACGCGGTCAAGAAGCTCTCATTCATTGGAACTGCACTCACGAGTCAGAACCCGGGGGAGGTGGCGTCCATCGAAGAACTCGCCGTCGAAATCTTTCGACCCAAAGCCCAAACGGTTGCATTCATCAAGAGTCTTAGCCACCAGCCGGTGAGCGCGCTGCGGCGAGAGAGGAGCGTAGCTGATGTTGACCGACTAAGTGCATTCATGGCCCGCCAGTTTGATTCGGCCATGCGACGAACGGTCACAATCTGGCCTCCGATAGGCACACAAAGTGATAATTCCGGCCTTTGATTGAGCGTGTGGACGATCTCCGAGTGATTTTCAGCGCATAAATTCGCGGTGATGCCCTTGGACACAGAGGTGCCCTGGGCAGGTGCTACGGGCCACGAAGACCCATCTGGCCGACCTTGATACTTAGGAGGATGCCTTGAGATGCGGGCGTGACGAACCTAAGAGGAGACCGTTCGGTACGCGGATTACTGGTTTGATTCAGCGGATATCGGTCGTGCGGCCAATCGCGGTTTGGTAGTTGTGGGCATTAGTCATGTTGACCAAGCGGCGACCGGTGATCCTCAAGAAGGGGTGCGGACGAGGTTGTGAAGGCTAAGCCTGCACGATCTTCTTCAGTTGCTCCATTGTCAAGATCTCGAGTGGTTTCCCCGTCAGGTGGAAGATTTCGCCAAGAAGCGTCGGATGAGGTACTCCGCTTGCAATCCAGTCTTCTTTGCCATCGTCGGTGACGAAGACGATAGAGGAATCCTCGGTGCTGGGTGAGGCGAGACCAATTGCCTGGAGCCCCATCAGGAAATCAGCCCACACGAAAAAATCACCTAGCCTGTTTGCCTTCTTGGACTCATCCGCGAAACCCGGTGCTATTCCCGACGCGAAACGCGCCTCACCGATTCTCAGAATCCGTTCTCGCGGCACATGGGCCGTCGTCGAGTCGGCGAGAAGCAGATCCCAAAGGTCAATGGATTCTTTCAAGAGATGCGGATTTTGTGAATCGGCCACATCCGCCGCAAGCGTATAGACCTGTGCCGCGATTCGGTCAAGCAGTATCTTGCTGCTGGCGCCGCCCTGAAGTTTCTCGTACTTGCTCGCAAGCCTTTTCGTCTCGTTCTCTAGCCCAAGAACATCTTTAGTGAATATCCCGTGGTTGTTCCAATACTCCTGAACTGACTGAGCCGGCAAGATGATGGGCACTGATTCACCTTGCAGATAGGTCAATATAGAGGATCGAGTCGCAGGCGGGTAGCGCCGAAGCTGCTTCAGCGCATTGGTATCGAATCCAATGGCCGCCCAATTGGTCGGGAGTTTCTTCTCCGTATGCATTTTCAGCGGCTTAAGCCACTCCAGTTCACCGATGTTCTGCGACAAACATTCAATTATGAGTTGCAGGCCGGGCGAAAGGCTCACGTCAGGCATACCAAACCTCAGCTGCAAGCGTTGACAGGTGCTCATTCATGTTTCGGACGTCCTCGGCCGACCATGAACTTGCAGTCCTTACTAACTCATCCTCGAACTCGACTGCCGTCGGAAGGAGCTTGTCGATGACCCCTTGAAGGGAATTTGAACCGCGTGGTCTGCGATCAATAGTCGAGATGAAGCAATTGCCGATCGTGGATCCGAGGACTTTGAAGTCGTCATCATTGAAAGCCGGCCAGTCTTCGATGTTCTTCTGTCGGACTTGGTGGACGTAGCCCGAAATTGCCGGAACTGAGGAGCGCTGGAGCGCTGACGCACGCACAACGAGCTGTACACCCTTATTCAAAGGACGAGACTGAACGCGTTCCTGAAATTCTTGTCGCGTCGGAGCAAGGTCCCGCAGGCCTTCTACACCTATAGACCAGTCCTGCGTTGTGAAAATGGTCTTGGCCGCCTCGGAGAAACGCCGTTCGATACTGCCAGTGCCAAAGGTTCCCGTGACGATGCGCGGCACGATGACTCGCAGGAGTTCCTTGAATCCCGCTTCGGGATTTCGCGCATGTGCAGTCGCCAGAAAAACCGGGCGGATAGTTCGGAGACCTAGGGTATCCAGAATCAGGAACGTTTTTAGCGTCGTGTCTTCCCGGTCGAGTGCCGGATCGACCATCTGCAGGTATACGCCAATCTGTTCTTCTAGTTCACTTAGGAGCGTCTTCACGCCGTCATCGCCGACATAGTTATCAGCGATGGCTTGGTAGAGGTCACGGGGCTCGACGTAGCCATGTCGAAGCGTGACAATGTTCCGGATGAACTGTGTGAACTGTGCATCCGCGCCAACATCTACGAACGGATCTTCCAGTTCGATCCAACGACTGTATGAGTCGTTTTGATTCTCCGGCAGGGCGGAACCAATGACGTAGCTCTTGATGAGCTGTGCAGGGGTCAAGTCCTTGCCGCGCATGTTCACAACTTCGAATACTTTGTAAGCGGCGTTACGGTCCGGATGCTCAAACAACGCAAAGGTGATCCCGTTGGACAAGAAGTGCGCCCATTTACCCAGCCGCGCGGACGCATCGGAGCTTTTAAGGTCCGCTTCAAGTTTCTGGTCCAAAAAACGCTGCGCTTGCAGCAGCGTCTCATTGAAACCCTCGCCGGCCTCGGCCGAGTCGTCGAGGATTGCGTCGAGGGTTCGGCGATCTCGACGTGAGGCGAAATCGACTCGAGCGGATCTTGACTCCTCTTCATAATTTATCGAATAGAGAAAGACGTCACGCATGCTGTCCGCTACAAGCAATTTTCCTCGAGCAAGGGCCGCCCGTCGGATCGAGTTAGCTAGAAGCGTGAGAGTGGCGATTCTCTGCTGACCGTCAACCACCGTTTTTACGTCGTTTTCGTCGGTGATAATGAGCAGCCCCAGAAAATAAGGAGGCGAATCTATGCCCTTCGACAGGTCATTCCAGAACTCAGAAACCTCAACATCCTTGGACCAGCTGTAGTCTCGCTGGAAATCCGGAATATGGAAATCCGCCGTCGAGAAGAGCTGACCCGCCTTGATCGTGGATGCCTCAACTTGTGTCCCCATCGTGCTTGTCCTCTGGTCCGGGCCGGACTTGCGCGGCGTGGGGCGAGTAGCCACAGGTCGGAATCTCGGCGGGTAATGTCCGGAGGCACTGCCAGAAATGGAAAAGCTCGGGCCCCCGATTGGCACCTGAATTCAGGCTCTGGCCATAGTCTGCACGGTCCAAGCCTTTTCCCGTAATCGGACCACGAACTCTATCCCGACGAGGTTAACTGCAAGGGACGTTCGAGGGCTGCTCGGTGAGCCACTTCGCCGAACCACTTGCGCCCATCTGTGAATACTGCAGGCCGGACTGAGATGGTTTCGCTGCGTATATGTAATGCAAGAGCGAGCCAGCGGCGGTGGCGAGTTTTCTGGATGTGGGACTCGTCGCGAAGTACCCAGATGTTGCCGACCACGGCTGGGTAGCAGCAGATTTTTTGCGAAAATGACACGCAGGTGCCAGCTTGCGTGGGGCCTTAGCGAGTTGAAACTGGCATAAGTGCGCAAGCTCAACGGAAGAGGTGGAGCCCGGGCAGGTCTGCACCGGCTGCTTCGGAGAGCTGCGCTTTGACCGTGCTGCCATCGCTGTTAGGGACCTAGGGGAAAGGTTTGTCCGAACTAGGTGGCAGAAGTCCGAATTAGCGTGGCACGTGACAGTGTGCCCCCAGGCAGATTCGAACTGCCGCCCCTGCCTCCGGAGGGCAGTGCTCTATCCCCTGAGCTATGGGGGCCAGGGTGATTCAAGGTTAGCATCATGCCCCGGCTGCCAAGACCCACCACGGGTCAGCCGACAAAATCTGCTAGCCGAGGTGCGAGAGCACCGTCGAGATGAGGGGCTCGGCATCGCCGGGCTCGAAGAACGCGGCGGTGCTGAGAGTGACCCAGTACTTTTCCGTGAAGACCTGCGCTTGACCGACGCCACCGGCATAGGTGAAGAAGCCGTCCACAGCCGGCGGGGTGCCGTAGCTGGGAACGGCCTGGCTATCGGCATCCGCTTGATGCTTGAGCGTGGTCATCAGCACATCGTTGGGGGTCACGACCGAGATCTCGATGAGCTCGCCGCTGGTCTGGTTTGACCAGCCGCAGGTCAGGCCGTTGTACGTTGCGGCGGTCTCGCCCAGACTGCCGGCACTCGGCGAGTAGTTGGGAGCGGTGCCATAGTTGGGGTTGAAATCGTAGACATCCTGCAGGGTGAGCAGGTCGCCACAGGTCTGCGTGATCGCGGATCCGGTCGCTTCCGGCGTCGGAGACGATGACGGCGCAGCGCTCTCGGTGGGGTCAGCGGATGCCCCACTCGTTGCGGTCGCAGAATCCGTGGGCTTCGGCTCGTCGCCACCACTGCACCCGGTCAGAACGAGGGCGAACAGCGTGCCAGCGGCGAGCAGGACGCTCGCCCGGCCACGAGTGGAACGAACGAGAGTGGGGTAGACGCGTGTATCAGTCACGCGTTGACCTTACCAACAGGAGGGGCCGGTACGATTGACCGGTGACTCCTGACGAACTCTCCCAGTCCCTGTTTGACCTCATTCTCGACGTCAGCGAGCGCCGACGTGAGGCTGACACTGTTGGGGTAGACCTCGGACTCACCCTCGCCGACGTCGCTGTCGAACGCCCACGCAACCGCGACCACGGCGACTGGGCCTCTAGCATCGCGCTCAAGATCGCCAAGCCCCTCGGTGCCAACCCGCGCGAAATCGCCGCCGAACTGGCCGCCGGTCTCGAACAGCTGAGCGATGTGGCATCCGTTGAAATCGCCGGCCCCGGTTTCATCAACATTCGCCTCGAAGCGGCGGCGGCCGGCGCACTCGCGCAGACCATCGTGAACCTCGGCGACGCCTACGGCACCGGTCACCTCTACGACGGCCTCAAGATCAACCTCGAATTCGTCTCGGCCAACCCCACCGGACCGATCCACATGGGCGGTGTGCGCTGGGCCGCCGTCGGCGACAGCCTCGCTCGCGTGCTCCAGGCCGAGGGCGCCGACGTCACCCGCGAGTACTACTTCAACGACCACGGTTCGCAGATCGACCGCTTCGCCCGCAGCGTGCTGGCCAGCTACCTCGGCGAGCCCACCCCCAAAGACGGCTACGGAGGAGCCTACATCGGCGACATCACCGCCAACGTACTCGCGAAGTACGACGGCGACGTCGCGGCCCTGCCCCGCGAGGAACAGCAGGAGGTGTTCCGCTCCATCGGCGTCGACCTCATGTTCACCGAGATCAAAGAGAAGCTGCACAGCTTCGGCGTGGACTTCGACGTGTACTTTCACGAAGACTCCCTGCACGAATCCGGCGCCGTCAACCGTGCCATCGATCGCCTGCGCGAACAGGGCCACATCTTCGAAGCGGATGGCGCCATCTGGCTGCGCACGACCACCTTCGGCGACGATCGTGACCGGGTCATCATTCGCTCCAACGGCGAACCCGCCTACATCTCGGGCGACCTCGGCTACTACCTCGACAAGCGTGAGCGCGGCTTCGACCAGTGCCTGATCATGCTCGGCGCCGACCACCACGGCTACGTCGGCCGCATGATGGCGATGGTCTCAGCCTTCGGTGACGAACCGGGCGTGAACCTGCAGATTCTGATCGGCCAGATGGTCAACCTGCTCAAAGACGGCGAGCCGGTGCGCATGTCGAAGCGCGCCGGCACCATCGTCACCCTCGACGACCTCGTCGACGCGGTCGGGGTCGATGCCGGCCGGTATGCGCTGGTGCGCTCGAACAGCGACTCGCAGCTCGACATCGACCTCGACCTGCTCGGCAAACGCACCAACGACAACCCGGTCTTCTACGTGCAATACGCCCATGCCCGTACGTCGGCCGTGGCGCGCAATGCCACCGCGAGCGGCGTCGAACGCACCGTCTTCGCCCCCGAGCTGCTCGTGCACGACAGCGAATCCGCGCTGCTCGGCGTGCTGCAGGAGTACCCGCGCATCGTCGCCCAGGCCGCCGAACTACGCGAGCCGCACCGCGTGGCCCGCTACATCGAAGAGGTCGCCGGCTACTACCACCGCTGGTACGACAACTGCCGGGTCATTCCGCTCGGTGACGAACCGGTCACCGACCTGCACCGTACCCGCCTGTGGCTCAACGACGCCACCGGCCAGGTGATTCGCAACGGCCTCGGCCTGCTCGGCGTCACTGCCCCGGAGCGCATGTGATCATGGCCAGAACCAAACGTCGTGGCCTCGTTCCGCTGATCATCGTGGGCGTGCTCGCCGTGCTGCTCGTCGTCGCCTACTTTCTGGTAGACGGCGGGCTGCGCGCCTTCGCGCAGGACACCGCTGAGAAAGAAATCACCAAGAGCATGCCCGCCTCGGTGACCGGTGACGTCACCGTCACCATCGGCGGCACCTCGGTGATCGCCCAGTTCATCGCCGGCAGCTTCGACCAGGTGGAACTGACCGCACCCAGCCTCACGGTAGACGGCGTGCCGGCATCCGTTCACGTCGTGGCTCGTGATGTGTCGACCAACACCGCCAAGGCCATCGGCTCGCTCACCGCCACCCTCGACGTGGACCAGGCCGCGCTCAACCAGCTGGTTCAGGCCTCCGGCACGGCTCCGGCTGACGCCGTGATGACCCTCGGTGCCGGCGTCGTCACCTACACCGGCACGGTGAAATTGTTCGAGTTCAACGTGGGCTACAGCGCCACCGCCACGGCAACCGCCGCCGGTGACACAGTGAACATCGCGCCCACCGAAGCCACCGTCACGAGCGGCGTCGGCGACATCGATGCGACACCCCTGGTCAATCTGATTCTCCAGCAGGCGCCCATCAGCGTCTGCGTCGCTGGGTACCTGCCCGAAGGCGTCGAACTGAACGGTGTCGACATTTCTCCCGAGCGGGCACGCGTTACGCTGGAGTCGAGCACGCTTATGCTCACCCGGCAGTCGCTGACCACCCTCGGCACCTGCTCCGGCTAATTCGAACCTCGCCACCTGCGGCGGTAGAATCCAGTCAGGCACGCCCCATTCGCGGGCTGGCTCATTTTCCGGCTTCAGGGACCAATCCGGGTTCGCTCGCTGAGATTCCCCTTCGACTCTCGTGAGGTACTTCCCGTGACACTTGATCCCTCGGACGGCTCGTCCAACCCACTGGCACCCGACTGGCTGCACATTCCCGCCGACGCCAACGCGCTCGCCCCCGGACTCTGGCCGACCTCGACCATTCGCAGCGGCACCGGCGAACTCGTGCTCGGCGGAGTGAGTGCCACGGCCCTCGCCGCCGAATTCGGCACCCCTCTCTATGTCATCGACGAAACGGATGCCCGCTCCCGCGCCGCCGAGCTGCTCGCCGTGTTCCAGACCGAGTTCGCCCGCATCGGCACAAGTGCCAAGGTGTACTACGCCGGCAAAGCCTTTCTCTCCACCGAGATCGTGCGCTGGATGACCGCCGCCGGCCTCAACATCGACGTGTGCAGCGGCGGCGAACTCGCCGTCGCGCTGGCCGGCTACGCGGACCCGGCCCGGCTCGGCTTTCACGGCAATAACAAATCCCTGGCCGAACTCGATGAGGCCACCCGGGTCGGTGTCGGCACGATCGTGATCGACAGCGAGGTCGAAATCGGCCGCGTCGCCGAAGCGGCAGCCCGCAACGGCCGCGTGCAGAACGTGCGTCTGCGCGTGAACAGCGGCGTGCACGCGCACACCCACGATTTTCTGGCCACCTCGCACGAAGACCAGAAATTCGGCATCGTGCTCAGTGACGCGCCCAGGCTGGTCGCGCTGATTCGCGCTGAACCAGCGCTCAATTTCGTCGGTCTGCACTGCCATATCGGGTCGCAGATCTTCGGCGCCGACGGATTCGCCGAGTCGGCCGCACGTCTGCTCGAGCTGCACGCCACCCTGCTGGCGGATGGTCCGGTGCCGGAGCTGAACCTGGGCGGCGGCTTCGGTATCGCCTACACGAGCGCCGACGAACCCACTCCGATTCGCGAACTCGCTCGAGCCCTGGCCGACATCGTCGCCGCCGAGTGCGATCGGCTGGGCATCCCGCTGCCGGTCGTGGCTTTCGAACCCGGCCGGGTCATCATCGGTCGCTCCGGCGTGAGCCTGTACCGGGTCGGCACGACCAAGGCCGTCGACGTCTCGGGTACGCAGCGGCTCTATGTCAGCGTCGATGGCGGCATGAGCGACAACGTGCGCCCCGCCCTCTACGGCGCCGACTATGCCGTACGCCTCGCCGACCGTACGTCGACCGAACCTCCGGTGCTCGTGCGTATCGCCGGCAAACACTGCGAGAGCGGCGACATCGTCGTCGACGCTGACTATCTGCCCGGGGATGTGACCCCAGGCGACCTGCTCGCCGTGCCCGCCACCGGCGCCTACTGCTGGGCACTGTCCAACAACTACAACTATCAGGGCCGCGCGCCCGTCGTCGCTGTGCGCAATGGCACAGCGCGTGTTCTGGTGCGCGGCGAAACGATTGCCGACCTGCTCGCGCGGGACACCGGGGCCATGCCGCCCACCAACGGAGGAGAATCTTGAAGATCGAATACCGCAATCTCCGTGTCGCCCTCCTCGGCGGTGGATCCGTCGGCGCCCAGGTAGCCCGCCTGCTCCTCGAACAGGGCCCTGAGCTTGCCAACCGGGTCGGCGCGACCCTGGAACTGGTCGGCATCGCGGTTCGCGATGTGAACGCGGAACGCACCGTCGACCTGCCGCGCGAACTATTCACAACCAACGCTGAAGAACTCATTCTCGGTGCTGACATCGTCATTGAACTCATGGGCGGCATCGAGCCGGCCCGCAGCTACATTCTGCTCGCGGTCAGCAGTGGAGCGGATGTTGTCACCGCCAACAAGGCGCTGCTCGCCCTCCACGGACCCGAGCTGTTCGCCGCCGCGAACCAGGTCGGCGCCCAGATCAACTACGAGGCCGCCGTCGCCGGGGCAATTCCCATCGTGCGTCCGCTGCGGGAAAGCCTCGCCGGCGACCAGGTGAAGCGCATCCTTGGTATCGTCAACGGCACCACGAACTTCATTCTCGACCGGATGGATACCGAAGGGTCCAGTCTCAAGGACGCGCTGGCCGAGGCCACCGCGCTCGGTTACGCAGAGGCCGATCCGACCGCGGACATCGGCGGCTTCGACGCGGCGCAGAAGGCGGCCATTCTGGCGAGTCTGGCGTTCCACACGACGGTGCCGCTGGCATCCGTTTATCGCGAGGGCATCACGCAGGTCACGCCGGCGCAGATCGAATCAGCCCGCAAGGCCGGCTATGTCGTGAAGCTGCTGGCCATTTGCGAGCGCGTCACCGATGAAAACGGGGTCGACGGGGTGTCGGCGCGGGTCTACCCGGCGATGGTTCCGCGCAGTCATCCGCTGGCCTCCGTGCACGGCGCCAACAACGCCGTCTTCGTCGAGGCGGAATCCGCCGGCAGCCTCATGTTCTATGGCGCTGGCGCCGGGGGAGTTGAGACGGCCTCTGCCGTTCTCGGCGACGTCGTCTCGATTGCCCGGCGTCACGTCGCCGGCGGGCCGGGAGTGGCCGCGTCGAGCTACGCCGAACTGCCCGTTTTCGACATCGGCCGGGTCACCACCCGCTATGCCGTGACCCTCGAAGTGACCGACGAACCCGGCGTGCTCGCGACCATCGCGAGCGTGTTCAGCAAGCGCAAGGTGTCGCTGGCGCTCGTGGAACAGTCCATGACGCCGGCCGTGATGGCAACGAAGAGTCGTGCGGCGCGCTCGGCCACGGCTACCCTAGTTATCGGGACCCATGACGCAACGGAGGCCGCACTCGCCGCCACCGTGCAGGACCTGGCCACCAACAGTGTTGTCAGCGAAGTCGCATCCGTTTTGAGAGTTGAAGGAGTCTGATGTTTAGCCCAAGCGAGACCAGTGCCAGCCTGACCAACCCCGCGGCGATCGTCAGCCGCCAGTGGCGGGGCGTGCTGAACGAATACTCCGACCGACTGAACATCTCGGCCGCGACCCCGATCATCACCCTGGGTGAGGGTGGAACGCCGCTCATTCCGGCCGCCGCGCTCTCCGCGCGCACCGGCGCGAAGGTCTGGATCAAGTTTGAGGGAATGAACCCGACCGGGTCGTTCAAGGACCGCGGTATGACCATGGCCATCTCCAAGGCCATGGAAGACGGTGCGAAAGCCGTCATCTGCGCCTCGACCGGCAACACCAGCGCCTCCGCTGCCGCCTACGCCACCCACGCCGGCATCACTGCCGCCGTGCTCGTGCCGGAAGGCAAGATCGCCATGGGCAAGCTCAGCCAGGCCGTCGCGCACAATGCCCAGCTGCTGCAGGTGCAGGGCAACTTCGATGACTGCCTCGACATCGCCCGCGATCTCGCCACCAACTACCCGGTGCACCTGGTCAACTCGGTCAACCCCGACCGCATCGAGGGACAGAAGACCGCGGCCTTCGAGGTCGTCGAGGTGCTCGGTGACGCCCCCGACTTTCAGTTCGTTCCGGTCGGCAACGCCGGCAACTACACCGCGTACTTTCGCGGCTACAGCGAAGAGGTCGCCCGCGGCGCCACCACGAAGCTGCCGCGCATGTTCGGCTTCCAGGCCTCGGGCAGCGCCCCGATCGTGCTCGGCCACCGCGTTGAGAACCCCGACACCATCGCGAGCGCCATCCGCATCGGTAACCCGGCATCGTGGGACCTCGCGCTGAACGCCCGTGAGCAGAGCGACGGCTACTTCGGCGCCATCACCGACGCGAAGATTCTCGAAGCCCACCGCATTCTCTCGGCCGAGGTCGGCATCTTCGTGGAACCGGCATCCGCTATCGGCGTCGCCGGCTTGCTCGAGCGTGCCGAAGCCGGATTCATTCCGAAGGGATCGACCGTGGTCATCACGGTCACCGGCCACGGTTTGAAAGACCCGCAGTGGGCGCTCCGCACCGCCGACGGCTCCGATGTGAAGCCCACAATTGTTCCGATCGATACCGCCGAAATCGCGAGCGTGCTCGGCCTGGCCAAGGCATGACCAGCCCTGTCTCGTTGATCGGCCGCGCTGTCTCGGTGCAGGTTCCGGCTACGACGGCCAACCTCGGCCCCGGCTTTGACACGCTCGGTCTGGCGTTGGCCAAGTACGACCAGCTCGAGGTGACCGTGCGGAGCGAACCCGGCGTGTTCGTCGAGGTGCACGGTGTCGGTGCCGGTTTGGTTCCCACCGACGAGACCAACCTCGTCGTACGGGCCATCATCCACACCTTCAACGCTGTTGGCCAGGCTATGCCCGGGCTTGACATCGTCGCGCACAACGTCATCCCGCACGGGCGCGGCCTCGGTTCCTCCGGCGCTGCCATTGTGTCGGGCATCATGGCGGCCAAGGGCCTGCTCGAGGGCATCGTCGACATCGACGCCGAGATGCTGCTTGTGCTCGCCACCGAGATGGAAGGGCACCCCGACAACGTGGCGCCCGCTCTGTTCGGTGGCCTGACCATTGCGTGGACGACGCAGGAAGGCCCGCGGCACAAGAAACTCATGGTGCACCGCGGCGTCAAGCCGCTCGTCTTTGTGCCCGAGCAGGAGATGTCCACTGCGCTCGCGCGCAGCCTGCAGCCGGCCTCGGTGCCGCACGAAGACGCCGTATTCAACCTGTCGCGTTCGGCGCTGCTGATCGCCGCGCTCATCCAGAGCCCGGAGTTGCTGCTGGCCGCGACCGAGGACAAACTGCACCAGAGCTACCGTGCCGCGGCGATGCCGGAGACGAACAAGCTGATCACCCTGTTGCGCGCGGCCGGCTTCGCTGCCGTCGTGTCCGGTGCCGGGCCATCCATTCTGGTGTTGGCGAGCGACCCGAGCCAGCGCCTGGTGGCTGCCGAACTCGTGGCCAGCAACTCTGATACCCCGTGGCGAGCACTCATGCTCGCCGTCGACGTTCAGGGCGCCACCGTGCATCCGCTCACGGTGGACAACGCGGGGGAGACGACGGCGGAGACCGCGGCGTAGGGAGCAGTCGAGTCGAGTCGGCCTCCGCGGCGCGCGTCGGCTCGGCCGGTCCTCAGGCTGTCGAAGCGACTGGCTCCGGGATGCTATGGTTGTTGTGCACCCGATAGAAACCGCCTTGAGCGACATCTTCTCCGGTGCATTCCCTGTACCTCACTGTTATTGCGAATTTCTGCGTAGCGGTGGGTGTTTACACCAATCCCCTCCATTTGTCGGATTGGATCACCCGCAGCGCAATTCTCGCTGCATACATCTCTCCTGACCTGAATCTTTGTTCGGCAGGGGAAAGGAACCCCCTTCGTGACTGATGTCAACCTCCGCGCCGCTGGCTCGGATCTTCCCCGTCTGAGTACCCTTCGCGTGTCCGAGCTTCAGGCTCTGGCCCTTGAACTGAAAATCCCCGGCGCTTCCAAACTTCGTAAAGGCGAACTTGTGGAGGCAATCCAAACGGCTCAGTCCGGCACGAGCGCCGCTGCTCCCGCCGACGCGCCGGTCGTTGAGGCAGCCCCTGTCGAGGCTGCTCCCGAGATCGCACCGATCGAGAGCCTCGCCGAGGCACTCGAAACGGCCCCCCGCAAGCGTGCACCGCGTCGTGCCAGTACCGCGACCGCTGCTCCCGCCAAATCCCACGTCAATGCCGACGCCAGCACCGGATTCGGCATCATCCTGCCCGACGCTCCGGCGGCCGGCTCGCGCATCGCTCGTAACGCCCGCGGCGTTGTGACGTCCACCACCGTTGCTCCCGTAGTCGACGACGCTGCTCCCACCAGAGCGGATGCTGACAAGCCGGTTCGCCAGGCACGCAAGCGCGTGCAGGTCGCACCGGTGCCCCTCGATGACGCCGCCGCTGTGGTTGCCGACTCCGCTGATGCGCCGGCCGATGCACCCGTTGAGGTCGCGGCATCCACGCGCCGTCCGTCCCGGCGTGCGTCGTCGCAGCGCACCACCGCTGTCGTACCGGATGAGACGCCCGCCGAGTCTGACGGTGTCGCCGATTCTGCAGAGGTCGCACCCGACGCGTCGGTCGAATCAACCGACGAGTTGAACGACCAGTCGAATGATCAGCAGAACGATTCCGGTGCACCGCGTCAGGGCCGTAGCCGCAGCCGCAGCCGCGGTGGCGACCGTGCGCAGGGCGCCGACCGCAACCAGGGCGACCAGAACGCCCAGAACGACCGTGGTCAGAACGACCGCAACCAGAACGGCACCAACGACGAGGGAATGACGCGGGCACAGAGCCAGCGTCAGGCTCGCAATGAGCGCAACCAGGAACGCAACCAGGAGCGCGCGCAGGCCCAGGCCGACCGTAACCAGGGTCAGAACGAGCGTGGCCAGGACCGCAATCAGGGTCAGAACGAGCGTGGCCAGGACCGCAATCAGGGTCAGAACGAGCGTGGCCAGGACCGCAATCAGGGCCAGAATGACCGCGGTCAGGACCGCAACCAGCTCGACGACGACCTGAACGGCCGCGGCAACCGCAACCGGTATCGTGACCGCAAGCGTCGCGGCCCGAACCAGGGCGATGACTTCGAACCCGAGGTCAACGACGACGACGTACTCATTCCCGTCGCCGGTATTCTCGACGTGCTCGACAATTACGCGTTCGTGCGCACGTCCGGTTACCTGCCGGGTGCGAGCGACGTGTACGTCTCGCTCGGCCAGGTCAAGAAGTACAACCTGCGCAAGGGTGACGCCGTCGTCGGCTCCATCCGTCAGCCGCACGAGGGCGACCAGTCCGGTCGTCAGAAGTACAACGCCATCGTCAAGGTCGACTCCATCAACGGCCAGACCGTTGAAGAGGCCGCGGCCCGCGTCGACTTCCACAAGCTGACCCCGCTGTACCCGACCGAGCGCCTGCGCCTCGAGACCGAGCCGGGCAAGCTCACGCAGCGCATCATCGACCTCGTCGCCCCGATCGGCAAGGGCCAGCGTGGCCTGATCGTCGCACCGCCGAAGGCCGGTAAGACCATCGTCATGCAGCAGATCGCGAACGCCATCGCCACCAACAACCCCGAGGTCCACCTCATGGTCGTACTGGTCGACGAGCGTCCCGAAGAGGTCACCGACATGCAGCGCACGGTCAAGGGTGAGGTCATCGCCTCCACCTTCGACCGCCCGGCCGAAGACCACACCGTTGTCGCTGAGCTCGCCATCGAGCGTGCCAAGCGTCTGGTCGAGCTGGGCCACGACGTCGTCGTGCTGCTCGACTCGATCACCCGCCTCGGCCGCGCCTACAACCTCGTGGCCCCGGCCTCTGGCCGCATCCTCTCTGGTGGCGTTGACGCATCCGCTCTGTACCCGCCGAAGCGTTTCTTCGGTGCGGCACGCAACATCGAGAATGGCGGCTCACTCACCATCCTCGCTTCCGCGCTGGTGGAGACCGGCTCCAAAATGGACGAGGTCATCTTCGAGGAGTTCAAGGGCACCGGCAATATGGAACTGCGCCTGTCGCGTCAGCTCGCCGACAAGCGAATCTTCCCGGCCGTCGATGTGAACGCCTCGGGCACCCGCCGTGAAGAAATGCTGATGAGCGCCGATGAAGTCAAGGTCACCTGGAAGCTGCGCCGCGCCCTCGCCGGGCTCGAACAGCAGCAGGCGCTTGAGCTCATCCTCGGCCGTCTTAAGGAGACCGCGTCGAACGTTGAATTCCTCATGCAGGTTCAGAAGTCGATGCCGACCCTGAACGGGTCAGACAAGGACAAGTAATGTTCGAATCCGTCCTCACGCTGCTGGCCGAGCACGACGACCTGCAGTCGCAGTTGGCGGATCCGGAGTTGCACGCGAATCCGGCCCGTTCGAAGAAGGTCAACCGGCGCTACGCCGAGTTGAGTCGCATCATCGCGGCGTACCACGAGTGGAAAGAGGTTGAAGACAACCTCGAGGCCGCTCGTGAGCTCGCCGACGAAGACGCTGCCTTCGCCGAAGAGATCCCGGACCTCGTCGAACAGCTGGACGTCACGGCTGAAAAGCTGCGCCGTCTGCTGATCCCGCGCGACGAACTCGACGCCCGCGACGTGATCATGGAGATCAAGATGGGGGAGGGCGGCGCCGAATCGGCACTGTTCGCCGCCGATCTGCTGCGCATGTACCTGCACTACGCCGAGTCGAACCGCTGGAAAACCGAGATCATCGAGCAGACCTCGAGCGACCTCGGCGGTATCAAAGACATTCAGCTCGCCATCAAGGGATTTTCGAGCGACCCGGCCGAAGGCGTGTGGGCG
This sequence comes from Cryobacterium sp. N21, assembly GCF_002929575.1. Classification (NCBI taxonomy): domain Bacteria; kingdom Bacillati; phylum Actinomycetota; class Actinomycetes; order Micrococcales; family Microbacteriaceae; genus Cryobacterium; species Cryobacterium sp. N21. Next base: position 105,703 of record NZ_PJJQ01000032.1, read on the forward strand.
CACCTCAAGTACGAGGGGGGTGTGCACCGCGTTCAGCGCGTGCCGGCCACCGAGTCGCAGGGACGCATCCACACCTCAGCGGCCGGCGTGCTCGTCTTCCCCGAAGTCGACGAGCCCGAAGAGGTCGAGCTTCACCCGAACGACCTCAAGATCGACGTGTATCGGTCGAGCGGTCCTGGCGGGCAGTCGGTCAACACCACCGACTCTGCCGTGCGCATCACCCACCTTCCCACCGGAATCGTGGTGGCCATGCAGAACGAGAAGTCGCAGCTGCAGAACAAGGAAGCCGGCATGCGCGTGCTGCGCGCCCGCGTTCTGGCCCGTCAGCAGGAAGAGATCGATGCGGCAGCGTCGCTCGTGCGCAAGGGACAGATTCGTACGATGGACCGCTCAGAGCGCATCCGCACGTACAACTTTCCGGAGAACCGCATCGCCGATCACCGCACCGGTTACAAGGCGTATAACCTGGACGCCGTCATGAACGGAGCCCTCGGCCCCGTCATCGACTCCTGTATCCACGCCGACGAGGAAACCCGCCTGGCCGAGCTGGGCGACCCCGAGTAACCCCCACGTGGACGGGGCCCAGGCCCCGTCCACGGGCCCAGTTTATAAACTTGGCCCAGGGACGGGGCCCTGGCCCCGTCCGCAGTTTCGACCGACTAGAGGTAGTACTCGGGTTCGAGGGTGCCGCCGCGCGCGGACTCGACCGTAGCGGGGGTTTGCGGGCGAATCGTCGCCGGCACACCCACGAGCAGCGACCGCGGTGGAGCGCCCTTGGTCACTACGGCGTTGGAGCCGATCGTGCTCCAGGCACCGATCGTGATCGGGCCGAGAACCTTGGCGCCGGCCCCCACCGTGACACCGTCTTCCAGAAACGGATGCCGCCGCACACCGCGCGCATGCCCGTGACGGCTCTTGCCGCCCAGCGTCACCGCGTGGTACAACATGACATCGTCGCCGAGAATTGCCGTCTCACCGATCACGACGCCCATGCCGTGGTCGATGAACAACCGGCGGCCAATGGTCGCGCCCGGATGAATCTCAATCCCGGTCAGAAACCGGGTCACCTGGGACAGCAGACGAGCGGGCAGGTGCAGCCCGGCGCGCCATAACCGGTTAGCGACCCGATACGACCAGACCGCGTGCAGCCCACTGTAGGCCAGAAAAACCTCGGTGTTGCTGCGCGCGGCGGGGTCGTGGGTGCGCGCAGCCGCGATGTCTTCGCGGAGGCGCCGTAAGGGATTCATTGAAGGGCAGACAGCGTTCTCTTAGTCCAGCAGGTCTTCGTACAGCACCGTCGAAATGTACCGCTCGCCGAAGCCGGGAACAATCACGACGATGGTCTTGCCAGCGTTCTCGGGTAGTTTTGCCTGCTCGAGCGCAGCCCAGACAGCGGCGCCGCCGGAGATACCGCCGAGGATGCCCTCATCGGTGCCGAGTGAACGCGCCGTCGCGAGCGAGTCGGCCAGGGTCACATCGGTGATCGAGTCGTAGACCTCGCGGTTCAGGGTTTCCGGAACGAAGTTCGCGCCGAGGCCCTGAATTTTGTGCGGGCCGGGCTTTCCGCCGGTGAGAATGGGGGAGTCGATCGGCTCGACGCCGACAACCTTGAGGCCCGGCTTCTGGTCTTTGAGGTACCCGCCGGTGCCGGAAAGCGTTCCGCCGGTACCGATGCCCGCGACGAGAATGTCAACGGCACCCTCGGTGTCATTCCAGATTTCCGGGCCGGTCGTGGCGCGGTGGATGGCCGGGTTGGCCGGATTTGTGAACTGGCTGGCGAGAACCGCGCCCGGGGTGTTCGCGACGATCTCGGCGGCCTTCTCGACCGCGCCGCGCATGCCGTCGACACCAGTCGTCAGCACAATTTCGGCGCCATAAGCGCGCATCATGACGCGGCGTTCCTTGCTCATGGTCTCCGGCATAGCCAGAATGACCGTGTAGCCGCGGGCGGCGCCGACCATAGCGAGGGCGATACCCGTGTTACCGCTGGTGGCTTCGACGATGGTTCCGCCCGGCTTCAGCGAGCCGTCCTTCTCGGCGGCGTTGATGATCGCGACGCCGATGCGGTCCTTGACACTGCTGGAGGGGTTGTAGAACTCGAGCTTCAAGAGCACGGTGGCGCCGAGGCCGGCGGTCAAACGGTTCAGCTTGACGAGGGGGGTCCCACCAACGGCTTCGGTGATGTCGGAATAGATCTTGGGCACGAGGGCAACTTTCATTCGGTTTTCATTCGGTGAAATTCGGTGTGAGGGCCGGCTCCAGCCTATGTCTCCCGGCCGAAAATCAGTTGGTGCGTTACATTTCACTACGTGCCTTCTTTAGCTTCTGACCTGCCCCAGACCATCACTTCCTTGCGAAAACGAGCGATCAGCGTACTGACCGCAGCCGGCATCACCGATCCCGAGGTCGACGCCGACCTGCTGATCGGCCACGTGCTCGGCCAGAGCCGCGGCGAAGTGCAGGCCGGCAGCTTCCTGAATCGACCGGTTAGCCAAGCGGATGCCGCCACCATCATCGCCCTGCTGGCCCGCCGCAGCGGGCGCGAACCCCTGCAACACATAACAGGGCGGGCCCCGTTCCGCTCCCTCTCCCTGTATGTGGGCCCCGGCGTGTTCGTGCCGAGACCCGAAACCGAGCAGGTCGCCCAGTTCGCCATCGACGCCCTGCGTTCCATGCCCGATCCGGAGCCGATCGGCATCGACCTCGGCACCGGAAGTGGCGCGATCGCCCTGGCCCTGGCCACCGAGGTGCCGCACGCGCGCATCTTCGCGATCGAAAACTCGCCGGAAGCGTTCCCCTGGACCACCCGCAACTTCGACGAGATCGGCGCCGCCAACGCCACCCTCGCCTTCGGTGACCTCGCCGACGCGTTCGTCGAACTGGACGGCACGGTGGCCGTCGTCATCTCCAATCCGCCCTACATTCCAGCGGATGCTATTCCCCGCGACCCCGAGGTGCGCCTGTTCGACCCAGCCCAGGCCCTGTTCGGCGGCCCGGACGGACTCGACGTGGTGCGCAGCGTGTCAGCAACTGGGCTGCGCCTGCTGCGCGCGGGGGGTGTGCTCGTGATCGAGCACGGCGAGCTGCAGGGCGCCGCGATCCGCCAGCTGCTGGCAGCCGACGGATGGCGCGCCCCGGCCACCCACCGCGACTACACCAGCCGGGACCGGGCCACGACAGCACTGCACCCTTAAACGGAACCCCGCCAGTCGGCGCATCCGCTCTTCACGACAGCACTGGGTTAGAATTGCCGGAAATGACACGCATCTACGATTGCACGAGCGACTCGACCACGGACGAATCCACCACGAGCGAAAACTACAGCGCGCATATCGCTCTGGCGCGCACGGCCATCGGTCGCGGGGCGCTCGTCGTCATCCCCACCGACACGGTCTACGGAGTGGCCGCTGACGCGTTCAACGCTGAAGCCGTTCAGCTGCTCCTCGACGCGAAGGGCCGCAGCCGGCAGTCGCCGCCACCGGTTCTCATTCCCGGAATTCCCACCCTCGACGCCCTCGCCGTCGACGTGCCGCAGCCGGTCCGCGACCTGGTCGCAGCGTTCTGGCCCGGCGGACTCACTGTCATCGTCAACGCCCAGCCCTCGCTGGTCTGGGATCTCGGCGAAACCCGCGGCACGGTGGCACTGCGCATGCCGAGCAACCAAGTTGCACTCGATCTGCTCGCCGAAACCGGCCCGCTCGCCGTGTCCAGCGCCAACCTGAGCGGGATGCCGGCCACCACCGACGCCCAGGCTGCTGAAGCGGCCCTCGGCGAGAGCGTCGACGTGTACCTCGACGGCGGCACCGCTGGCAGTACCTATGAGAGCGTGTTTGGTCAGACCGGCGACGGCTCATCGACGATCGTGGACGCCACCGGTTTCGAGACCAACGGCGGTTTTCTGCACATCGTGCGTAGCGGCGTCATCTCCCGCGACGCGATCGTGGCCGTCGTGGGCGATGTGCTCGCTGCCGCGCCGGCCGTTCCCGGGTTCCCGGCGATCTCGGCCGAAGCGGAAGCGACACCCACCCTCGCCGCCCCATCTCAGGACGAAACGGATGCCGACCGGTAGCCCATGACTCTTTTCCTCCTGCTCGCGCTCGTTTCGACGATCGTCACCTTCGTGCTGTCGATCGTGGTCTACAAACTCAGCCACAAGTACCGCCTGTACCCGAAGATTCGCGAACGCGACGTGCACACCCGGCCCACTCCGCGCCTCGGCGGTATCGCCATGTTCCTTGGCATCGTCATCGCCTTTGGCGTGGCCTACCTCGCTGCGGGGGCCTTCGCGCCCCTGCGACTCGTCTTCGCTGACCCGCAGCAGATTTTAGCTATTCTCGGTGCTGCCCTGCTGATCGTGCTGGTCGGCGTCGCCGACGACATCTGGGACCTCGACTGGATGACCAAACTCGCCGGCCAGTTCATCGCTGCCGGCCTCGTGGCCTGGCAGGGCGTTCAGATTTACTCTCTACCGATTGGCGGTCTGACGGTTTGGAGCGGCTGGACGTCGATCGTTGTCACGGTCGTCGCCATCGTCGTGGTCATGAACATGATCAACTTCATCGACGGGCTCGACGGCCTGGTCACCGGTGTCGCCCTCATCGCTAACGGGGTGTTCTTTCTCTACAGTTATCTGCTCGTGCGCGACACCTCACCGACCAACTACTTCAACCTGGCATCGCTGATCGCCGCCATTCTGGTCGGCGCCTGCGTGGGGTTCCTCCCGCTGAACTGGCATCCGGCCAAGATGTTCATGGGTGATGCCGGCGCGCTGCTGGTGGGCCTGTTGATGGCGACCAGCGCGATCGCGATCACTGGTCAGATCGACCCGACGGCTACCAGCCGCTCGCAGCTGTTCCCGGCCTTCATCCCCATCCTGCTGCCGGTAGCGATCATGATCATTCCACTGCTCGACTTTGGGCTCGCGGTCATCCGCCGGGTGCACGCCGGTAAATCGCCGTTCAGCGCCGACCGAAAACACCTGCACCACCGGCTGCTCGATATGGGGCACTCCCACCTGCACGCCGTTTTGATCTTCTATGGGTGGACGGCCGCAGCATCCATTGGCTGCCTGCTGTATTACATACTGCCGGTCTACTTCGGCCTGCCGACCTGGTACGCGACCATCTTTCTGGTGACGTCGCTGCTCATCTGCACCATCGTCACGCTCGCACCGCTCGGCCGCCGCAAGACCGGGGAATGGCTTAGCCAGTCCGCACCAGTGCAGTTGGCAGTACTGGACGAGCTCGACCCACTCGACGAGGCCGCCCAAGTCCAGCCCGCCCCAGCCACACCAGAACCACACACGACACGAGCGACCGCCATTGTGGCGGCGCCTGCCGAGGAGAACGTATGAGCACCAACGACACCGTCCGCACTCAGCCCACATCGATCCCGGTGCTGCGCCGCATCCTGATTTACGGGGGCTGGGTCGCCCTGGCAATCGCTGTTGTCGGATCGGTTATCGGCTACCTCGTCGACGGCGGTACCGGTGTGCTCAGCGCGCTGATCGGTACGGCCATGTCGGTCGCGTTCATGGGTATCACGGCTGGCAGCATTCTGCTGGCCAATCGGGTCGCCGGCAACGAGTCCGCCATCGGTGGCTTCTTCGGCATCATCATGGGCGGCTGGCTGCTCAAGTTCGTGGTGTTCCTGGTGCTGCTGGTCGTGCTGCAGGACCGCGAGTGGATCCAGCCGATGGTGCTGTTCTTCTGCATTATTGCCGGGGTTGTCGGGTCGCTCGTCGTCGACGCCGTCGTCGTCATGAAGAGCCGGATGCCCTACGCCAGCGACGCCACCTTGCCCCCGGCCCCGGTCGACGAGTAACCCTACGACCCATCTGCCCACGGATCCCGCTCACGATTCGGCTCAGCGCCTGATCTTTGCTAGAGTAAACAGCGATCCCACCCCGGTTTGCACATGCTTTACAGCGTCGTAAACCTGCCCATATTCGTCGATGCGCGAGCAGAGCTCACCGCCCCGAAACAGGAGAAAGCGCTGCTAGAAATCGCCGTAAACCTGATGGTCCCGTCTGCCACCGGCGACGGTGAATTTCACGGTCCCTCCATCAATGAGTTCTTCCCCGATGTAATTTTCTTTGCGGATACTCCGTTCGAGATCAACCGCATCATTCTGATTCGTTTCCTCGCGGTCGCGGTTTTGATGCTGGTCTTCTGGCTCGGCACCCGCCGCATGAAGATCATTCCGACCCGCGGCCAGAGCCTGGCCGAAATGGGACTCGACTTCGTTCGCGTCAACATCGCCGAAGACCTGCTCGGAAAGAAAGACGGCAAGCGTTTTCTGCCGCTTCTGACGACCATCTTTTTCATGGTGTTGTTCATGAACATCACCGGAATCATTCCGTTCCTGAATATTGCCGGAACCTCGGTGATCGGAGTGCCGCTGCTTCTCGGTGTCATCTCCTACGGAACGTTCATCTACGCCGGCGTCAAGAAGAGTCCAGCGAAGTTCTTCCGCAACTCGCTCTTCCCGCCCGGAGTGCCCAAGGGCCTGTATCTCATCGTGACGCCGATCGAATTTATCTCGACGTTTCTGGTGCGACCGGTCACCCTGACGCTCCGACTGATGATGAACATGATCGTCGGGCACCTCCTGCTCGTGCTGTTCTTCAGCGCCACCCAGTTTTTCTTCTTCACTGCGGATGGCGGGTTCAAGCTCTTCGGCGCTGGCACCCTCGTCTTCGGCTTCGCCTTCACGCTCTTCGAAGTGCTGATCGCCGTCCTCCAGGCTTACATTTTCGCCCTACTCACCGCCGTCTACATCCAGCTCGCGCTGGCTGAGGAACACTAGACACTTTAGGAATCCGGCATTCGCCGCATTCACCACTACGGAAGGAAACACACGTGGACGCAACAACCGTTCTCGCGGAAATCAGCGGAAACATCGCGACCGTCGGTTATGGCCTCGCAGCCATCGGCCCGGCAATCGGTGTAGGTATCGTCGTTGGCAAGACCATCGAGGGTGTCGCTCGTCAGCCTGAGCTGGCCGGCCGACTGCAGGTACTGATGTACATCGGTATCGCCTTCACCGAGGCACTCGCCTTCATCGGCATCGCCACCTACTTCATTTTCACCGGCGTCTAAACCTCTTCACTAACTAGTTAGGAGGCATGATGCTTCACGCAGTAATTGCAGCCGCGACCGAAGAAGCGGCAAAGAACCCGCTCATCCCTGAGTGGTACGACATCATCTGGTCGGCGGTCTGCTTTGTCGTGATTTTGTTCTTCTTCTGGAAGCTTGTGCTGCCCAGAATGCAGAAGCTTCTTGACGACCGTGCAGAAGCCATCGAGGGCAACATCGCCAAGGCCGACGACGCCCAGCGCAAGGCTGAAGCTGCACTCGCGGCGTACACAGCCCAGCTGGCTGACGCCCGTGCCGAAGCCGGTGCCATTCGTGATCAGGCCCGCACCGACGGCCAGCGCATCGTCGCTGAGCACAAGGAGCAGGCTGCGGCCGAGGCCGGTCGCATCGCGGCCAGTGCCAAGACGCAGATCGAAGCCGAACGCCAGGCCGCCGTCGTCTCGCTTCGCAGTGAGGTCGGCACCCTTGCCATTGACCTCGCTTCGGGCGTCATCGGTGAAAGCCTGTCCGACGACGCAAAGGCCAGCGCCATCGTCGATCGTTTCCTGGCAGAACTCGAAGCCAGCGAAGCACCAGCAGCAGGAAAGATCTAGCAAATGGGAAGCGCCACCAGAGAAGCACTCGCCACGTCGAGGGCGGCCCTGTCCGTCCCGGGCGGCACGACTGATCTGGCGACGGGCGAAAGCCTGTTCGGCGCCGGTCGAGTAATCGGGTCGTCGTCCCAGCTGTTGTCAGCACTCGGCGACGCCTCAGCGGATGCTGCGGCCAAGGTCACCCTCGTACGCGCCGTTTTCGGTGCCAACGTGACGCCTCGGGCACTCGACCTGCTCGCAGCGGCCGTCTCCGAACGCTGGTCCAGCCACGACGACCTGCTCGCCGGGATCGAAGAACTGGGCCTACGGGCATCCGCCCTCTCTACTCCGGCCGGAACGTCGATCGGGGGCGAGCTCTTCGCCTTCGGTAAGACGGTGTCCTTGGACGCTGAGCTGGAACTGGCCCTGGCCAGCAAGCTCGGCAAGCCTGGCGCCAAGGCAGCCCTGGTCGAAAAGCTGCTGGACGGTAAAGTCTCCGGTCAGACGCTCGCCATTGTTCGTCACCTGGTGCAGCAGCCTCGCGGCCGCCGCATCGGCGAACTGCTGCGACACGCAGCAGCAGTCGTCGCGGACGAGTCCGGCACGTCGATCGCCACCATCACGTCGGCGAGCGTTCTCACGGCCGATCAGCTCGCTCGCTTGCAGAAGAACCTCCAGTTGCGTCACGGACGAGCACTCACCATCAACCAGGTCGTTGACCCGGAATTGGTCGGCGGAGTGCGCGTGCAAATCGGCGACCTGGTCATCGATGGCAGCATTGCAACCCGCCTGGCAGATTTGAGACTCCAGCTCGCTCGCTGAGTCACCTCAGCAGCACCAAAAACCCAGCAGTACCAGATGACTCAGGGCGGCAGCGTCCTCGAACAGACAGAACCTGTACTTTCGTACAGAAAAGGGAAGATGATGGCAGAACTAACGATCAGCCCCGATGAGATCCGTGGCGCTCTCCAGGACTTCGTGAAGTCCTACGAGCCGAACAAAACATCAACGACCGAGGTCGGCTACGTCACCACGGCCGGCGACGGTATCGCCCACGTTGAGGGCTTGCCCGGCGTGATGGCGAACGAGCTCATCAAATTCGCCGATGGCACCCTGGGCCTGGCCCAGAACCTCGACGAAGACGAGATCGGCGTCGTCGTACTCGGCGAGTTCGGCGGCATCGTTGAGGGCATGGAGGTGCACCGCACCGGCGAGGTTCTCTCTGTTCCGGTCGGCGACGGCTACCTCGGCCGTGTTGTCGATCCGCTCGGCGCCCCCATCGACGGACTCGGCGACATTGCGACCGAAGGCCGTCGTGCCCTCGAGCTGCAGGCCCCCGGCGTCATGAGCCGCAAGTCGGTTCATGAGCCGATGCAGACCGGCATCAAGGCCATCGACGCCATGATCCCGATCGGCCGCGGCCAGCGTCAGCTGATCATCGGTGACCGCCAGACCGGCAAGACCGCGATCGCCATCGACACCATCATCAACCAGAAGGCCAACTGGGAGTCCGGCGACAGCAACAAGCAGGTTCGTTGCATCTATGTCGCCATCGGCCAGAAGGGCTCCACCATCGCCTCGGTGAAGGGTGCGCTCGAGGATGCCGGAGCGATGGAGTACACCACCATCGTCGCCGCTCCCGCCTCTGACCCGGCCGGCTTCAAGTACCTGGCCCCGTACACCGGCTCGGCCATCGGCCAGCACTGGATGTACGCCGGCAAGCACGTTCTCATCGTCTTCGATGACCTGTCCAAGCAGGCCGAGGCCTACCGTGCCGTGTCGCTGCTGCTGCGTCGTCCGCCGGGACGCGAAGCGTACCCGGGAGACGTGTTCTACCTGCACTCCCGTCTGCTCGAGCGTTGTGCCAAGCTGTCCGACGAGCTCGGCGCCGGATCAATGACCGGTCTCCCGATCATCGAGACTAAGGCGAACGACGTTGCCGCGTACATCCCCACCAACGTGATCTCGATCACCGACGGCCAGATCTTCCTGCAGTCCGACCTGTTCAACGCCAACCAGCGTCCGGCAGTCGACGTCGGCATCTCGGTCTCCCGTGTCGGTGGCGACGCTCAGGTCAAGTCGATCAAGAAGGTCTCCGGAACGCTCAAGCTCGAGCTGGCCCAGTACCGTTCGCTCGAAGCCTTCGCCATGTTTGCCTCCGACCTTGACGCGGCCAGCCGTCGTCAGCTCGCCCGCGGCGCCCGCCTCACCGAACTGCTGCGCCAGCCGCAGTACTCGCCGTACCCCGTTGAGGACCAGGTCGTCTCGATCTGGGCCGGCATCAACGGCAAGCTCGACGAGGTTCCGGTTCCCGACGTGCTGCGCTTCGAACGCGAACTGCTTGACTTCCTCGGTCGCAACACCGAGGTTCTCAAGACCCTGCGCGAGACGAACGTTCTCTCCGACGAGACCGTCACCGCTCTCACGGCCGGTGTCGACAAGTTCAAGCTCGAGTTCCAGACCGGCGAGGGTAAGCCGCTCGCCTCGGTCAGCAAAGAAAAGTTTGAAGCCATCGCAGTTGAAGACGTCAACCAGGAAAAGATCGTCAAGCACCGCCGCTAGTCGATACGACTTGCAGCAACTGACGACGCCAAACTGAAAGACAAGGAAGCAGACACATGGGAGCGCAACTTCGGGTCTACCGGCAGAAGATCAAGTCTGCCCAGACGACCAAGAAGATCACTCGGGCCATGGAGCTGATCTCCGCCTCGCGCATCCAGAAAGCGCAGGCGCGAGTCGCTGCGTCAACCCCGTATTCGCGAGCGGTCACCCGCGCCGTATCGGCCGTGGCCACGTACTCCAACGTGGAACACGTGCTCACAACCGAGCCGGAGACGATCAGCCGTGCTGCGGTGGTCATCTTCGCTTCGGACCGTGGCCTGGCGGGTGCCTTCAGCTCCCAGGTGTTGCGTGAGGCAGAGTCGCTCAGCGAACTGCTGCGCAGCCAGGGCAAGGACATCGTCTACTTCCTGGTCGGCCGTAAGGCCATCGCCTACTTCAGCTTTCGGGGCCGCGCGTCGGAGCGAATCTGGACCGGCGGCACCGACCAGCCGCAGTTCGAGACTGCCAAGGAAATCGGTGAGGCCCTGCTGGAATCGTTCCTGCGGGACGCTTCCGACGGCGGCGTCGACGAGATTCACATCGTTTACAACCGTTTCGTGAGCATGGTCACCCAGGTGCCAGAGGTCGTTCGACTGTTGCCCCTCGAAGTTGTCGAGGGTGTGGAAGAACCAGGCGACAACAAGGTTCTTCCGCTCTACGAGTTCGAGCCCGACGTCGAAACGGTTTTGGACAGCCTCCTCCCGGTGTACATCGAGAGTCGCCTGTTCAACGCGATGCTGCAGTCGGCGGCATCTGAACATGCAAGCCGCCAGAAGGCAATGAAGTCGGCCAGCGACAACGCCGACAAGCTGATCACGGACTACACCCGCCTGTCCAACAACGCGCGGCAATCCGAGATCACCCAGCAGATTTCCGAGATCGTGGGTGGAGCCGATGCGCTCTCATCCGCCAAGAAGTAACCAGAGAAGAGAGAGCAATGACTGACACCGCAACCGCGCCAGTCCGCGCGGAGGATACGGCCGGTTCTGTTGGCCGCATCGCCCGTGTCACGGGCCCCGTTGTCGACATCGAGTTTCCGCACGACTCGATCCCCGGCATCTACAACGCCCTGAAGACCACGATCACCATCGGCGACGAGTCGAACGAGATCACCCTCGAGGTTGCCCTGCACCTCGGTGACGACCTGGTTCGTGCCATCGCGCTCAACCCGACCGACGGACTTGTCCGCGGCCAGGAAGTGCGCGACACCGGCAGCCCCATCACGGTGCCGGTTGGAAACGTCACGAAGGGCAAGGTCTTCAACGTCATCGGCGATGTCCTCAACGCCAAGCCGGGCGAGAAGATCGAGATCACCGAGCGCTGGCCCATCCACCGCAAGCCGCCGGCCTTCGACCAGCTCGAGTCCAAGACTCAACTGTTCGAAACCGGCATCAAGGTCATCGACCTTCTCACGCCGTACGTTCTCGGTGGAAAGATCGGCCTGTTCGGTGGTGCCGGCGTCGGCAAGACCGTACTCATCCAGGAAATGATCCAGCGTGTTGCGCAGGACCACGGTGGAGTATCAGTGTTCGCCGGCGTTGGCGAACGTACCCGTGAGGGCAACGACCTCATCGCCGAGATGGAGGAAGCCGGCGTCTTCGACAAGACCGCCCTGGTCTTCGGCCAGATGGACGAGCCGCCGGGAACGCGTCTGCGTGTCGCGCTCTCCGCCCTCACCATGGCTGAGTACTTCCGCGACGTGGAGAAGCAAGACGTGTTGCTCTTCATCGACAACATCTTCCGCTTCACCCAGGCCGGTTCCGAGGTGTCGACCCTGCTGGGCCGGATGCCTTCCGCAGTGGGCTACCAGCCGAACCTGGCCGACGAGATGGGCATCCTGCAGGAGCGCATCACCTCGACCCGTGGCCACTCGATCACCTCGCTTCAGGCGATCTACGTTCCCGCCGACGACTACACCGACCCGGCACCGGCGACCACCTTCGCCCACCTCGACGCGACCACCGAGCTGTCTCGTGAAATCGCGTCGAAGGGCCTGTACCCGGCCGTCGACCCGCTCACCTCGACCAGCCGTATCCTCGACCCCCGCTACCTGGGTGCCGATCACTACAACACGGCCGTACGCGTCAAGGCGATTCTGCAGAAGAACAAGGAACTCCAGGAGATCATCGCGATCCTCGGTGTTGACGAGCTCTCTGAAGAAGACAAGGTCACAGTTTCGCGTGCCCGTCGTATTCAGCAGTTCCTCTCCCAGAACACCTACATGGCGAAGAAGTTCACCGGTGTCGAGGGTTCCACTGTTCCGCTCAAGGACACCATTGAATCGTTCACGGCAATCGCCAACGGTGACTTCGACCACGTAGCTGAGCAGGCTTTCTTCAACGTCGGTGGCATCAACGACGTCGAAGAGAAGTGGGCTCAGATTCAGAAGGAGAACGACTAAGCATGGCGAAGTCGCTGTCCGTCAGCGTTGTCTCGGCCGACCACCAGGTGTGGACGGGCGAGGCGACGATGGTTGTCGCCAAGACCGTCGAGGGCGAGATTGGCATCCTGGCCGGTCACGAACCGATGTTGGCGATCCTGGCCGTGGGTGACGTTCGTCTCACCCTGCCTGATGGCTCCAAAGTTCTGGCCCAGGCCGAGGATGGATTCCTGTCGGTCGACAACGACATGGTCACCATCGTGGCGCGCAAGGCTGAACTCGTGGGTTCCAAATAACCCGTCTGAACCACCAGTGCTGATACTGCTTCCGCCGTCGGAGACGAAACGCTCCGGCGGCGAAGCTGTACCCCTGGACTGGACCACACTCGCTTATCCGGCCCTGACGGTGAAACGTCGGGTGCTCGCGCGGGCGCTGGTCTCCCTGGCGCGGCATCCCGAGGACGCCCGTGCCGCCCTCAAGCTGGGCCGCACCCAGCTGTTCGAAATCGACCGCAACCGCGAGCTGCTGACGTCTCCGACGCTTCCCGTCATCGACCGCTACACCGGCGTGCTCTTCGACGGGCTGGATGCTGCCACCCTGTCGGCTGCGCAGCGCCAGTTCGCGCACGCCCACCTGGTCGTACACTCCGCACTGCTCGGCCCGCTCGCCGCCCTCGACCCCATTCCGGCGTACCGGCTGTCGCACGATTCACGAGTGCCGAACGTGACCCTGGCCAGCCACACGCTCAAACAGCACTGGAGTGCCGCGGTGGCGACGCTCCTCAGCCAGACCGACGGACTGCTGCTCGACCTGCGATCCGAGGCCTATGTGGCGCTAGGAGCGAAGCCCGTGCGGCCGGATTCGCTGTACCTGCGGGTGGTCGCCGATTCCGAAGACGGGCAGAAGCGTGCCCTGAACCACTTCAACAAGAAATCCAAGGGCGAATTCACGCGCGCCCTGCTTCAACACGAACACGAGTTCACGACGGCGAGCGAACTGATCGACTGGGCCCAATCGGTCGGAATTCGCCTCGGTCAGGGCGCACCCGGCGAACTGGAGCTCGTCGTTGAACAACACCTCGCTGCGGCCGGCCGGCCGGCCGCATCCACGATCTATTCTGGGGTTAGGCTGGGCGCGTGAGTACAGACGCCAGCACCTTTTCCCCAGCGGTCAACGTTCCCATTCTTCGGCAACCGGTTAATGTCACCGTCACCGGTGCCGGCGGACAGATTGGCTATGCGCTGTTGTTTCGCATTGCCGCTGGCGCCTTGCTGGGACCGACGACGCCGATCCGCCTCACCCTGCTGGAAATACCCCAGGGGCTGAAAGCCGCGGAGGGCACCGCGCTCGAACTCGAGGACTGTGCCTTCGGCCTGCTGCGCGGGGTAACGGTCACCGATGACCCCACGGTGGCGTTCGACGGAGTAAACATTGCGCTTCTGGTCGGCTCCCGCCCGCGAGGACCTGGCATGGAACGTGCCGACCTGCTGGGCGCCAACGGTCGCATCTTCGGGCCGCAGGGTGCGGCCATCAACGCCGGCGCCGCCGACGACGTGCGCGTGCTCGTGGTGGGCAACCCCGCCAATACGAATGCCCTCATCGCGGCCGCACACGCGCCCGACGTGCCGAGTGACCGCTTCACCGCCATGACCCGGCTCGACCACAACCGCGCCGTCGGGCAATTGGCCAACCACCTTGACGTGGCCGTCGGGGCGATTCACGGATTGACCGTGTGGGGAAACCACTCGGCGACTCAATACCCGGATGTCTTCCACGCGACCGCCCAGGGTCGAGCGGTGAGTGAGCTGGTCGACGAGCAGTGGCTCGCGGAGACGTTCATTCCGCGCGTCGCCCAGCGCGGGTCGGAGATCATCGCCGTGCGGGGCGGCTCCTCGGTCGCCTCCGCCGCCAACGCGGCCATCGACCACGTCGGAGACTGGGTCACCGGCCGCGGCACGGATTGGACCAGCGCCGGGGTAGTCTCAGACGGCTCGTACGACGTTCCGCCCGGACTGGTCTGCTCGTTTCCGGTGCGCTCCGTTGATGGGCAGTGGCGCATCGTGACCGGGCTGCAACAAGGCGAATTCTCCCGCAGTCGAATTGCGGCCTCTGTTGCCGAACTCGTGGAGGAACGCGACGCGGTACGGGCCCTCGGCCTGCTGCCAGTCGGCCGCCGCTGAAACCGCGGCTTCACTGGTCGGTTACCGGTGTGCGATGCCCTCGTGGCTGAGCAGCCAGGCCTTGGTCGGGATGCCCTCTCCTGCGCTGTAGCCGGTGATCTGGCCACTGGTCGCGAGCACTCGGTGGCAGCCGATGATGATCGGCACCGGATTCGCGCCAACGGCCCCACCGATGGCGCGGCCCGATCCGGGCCGTCCAATGTCGTTGCCGAGCGCACCATACGAGATGACATCGCCGAATGTGAGGCTGGCCAGCCTCGCCCAGACGCTGCGCTGAAATTCGGTGCCGCGGGTGAGGTGCACGGGCAGGTCGAACGTCTGCCGGGTTCCGGCGAAGTACTCGCCGAGCTGTTCGGCCGCCCGTTGCAATACCGGGGAGGGCTCCTCTGGGGTCGCGTCGAGCGGCAGCTGGCCGTCGGTTTCGATGGAAAGGGAAAGGATGCCCTCATCGTCGGCGGTGAGTTCGAGCCGGCCGATCGGGCTGGGGAGGCGGAGTAGGTGCGCGGGAGTGAGTGCAGTCGGGATGCTGTCCATGATTCGACTGTAGCTGCCACCCTCGGCGTCGCCTCGCGGGTTTCGGACATCGGTGCACAACCGCCGACTACCTTCTCCTGTGCAGGAGGTGGCTGCGCCCCTAGTCTGTAAGGATGGCTCAAATTGAATATCGCAGACTTGGCTCATCCGGATTGACCGTCTCGACGATCGGGCTCGGGTGCAACAATTTCGGGCGCACCGGAACCGCGTCAGATACCCAGGACGGCACGACGGCGGTTATCGATGCTGCCTTCGAAGCCGGGGTGACGCTGTTCGACACCGCCGATATCTACGGTGCCGAGCGTGGCCTCAGCGAAACGCTCATGGGGCACTCGCTGCGCGGCAAGCGCGACCAGATCGTGCTCGCCTCGAAATTCGGCATGGATATGGGCGGCCTGAACGGTCCGGACTGGGGCGCGCGGGGCTCACGCCGGTACATCCGTTTGGCCGTCGAGGCATCGCTGCGTCGGCTGCAGACCGACTGGATCGACCTCTACCAGCTGCACGTTCCCGACTCGTCAACACCCATCGAAGAGACGCTGTCCACCCTGCACGACCTCATCACCGAGGGCAAGATCCGTTACATTGGTCACTCCAACCTGGCCGGGTGGCAGATCGCCGAGGCCGACTTCACCGCTCGCATGAACGGGCACCCAGCGTTCATTTCAAGCCAGAACGAATACAGTCTGCTCGTGCGCGATGTCGAAGACGAGGTATTGCCGGCGGTGAACGCCTTCGGTCTCGGGTTTCTGCCCTTCTTCCCGCTCTACAACGGCCTGTTCACCGGCAAATTCTCCCGCACGGGCGGGCCAGCCGACAGCCGCATCATGATGATCAGGCGCCATCTCGCCGACGATGCCCCGTGGGACGTGATCGAGCAGTATCAGGAATGGTGCGACGCGCGCGGCGTGACCATGCTGGCGGCGACGTTCGCCTGGCTTCTGGCCCAGCCCGGCCTGACCAGCGTTATCGCCGGCGCCACCAAACCCGAGCAGATTCGACAAAACTCGGACGCGGCGACGTCGTGGCAGCCGTCGGTCGATGAAGTTGCCTACATTTCAAACCTTTTCGCCTGAACGCAGCAGGTGAAGTCGGCGCACGAGTCGGTGTTTTCTGCGCAGAGCGCAATATTTTTAGTCGACGACGTGACGGTAAGAGTGCACTATTGCTTCAGTGGTTGCTGCGCCCGACCCATCCGGTCGGGCGGGCATCCGTCTTTTAATAGGAGAACTTCGTGCTGTGGTCCTTGCTCGTGCGTTACCTGCGCCCATACTGGCAACTGCTTCTAGGGGTGATCGTCTTTCAACTGGCCCAGTCGATCGCCTCGCTCTTTCTGCCCACCCTCAACGCTGACATCATCGATGAGGGTGTGGCAACCGGTGACTCCGGCTACATTCTGCGCGTGGGCGGCCTCATGCTGCTGATCACCCTCGCCCAGATCATCTGCGCGATCGTGGCCGTGTACTTCGGAGCCAAAGTCGCCATGAAGGTCGGCCGTGACCTGCGCGGGGCCGTGTTCAGCCGGGTCGGTGAATTCTCGGAACAAGAAGTCACCCGGTTCGGGGCTCCCTCACTCATCACCCGCTCCACCAACGACGTGCAGCAGGTGCAGATGCTCGTGCTGACCACCTGCACCCTGCTGGTCTCCGCACCCATCCTCAGCATCGGCGGTGTGATCATGGCGATCCGCCAGGACGTGCAACTGTCCTGGCTCATCGCGGTGAGCGTGCCGATTCTCCTCACCGGGGTCGGCCTCATCGTCGTGAAGATGGTGCCGCTGTTCCGCAAGATGCAGATCCGCATCGACACCGTCAACCGGGTGCTGCGGGAGCAGCTCACCGGCATCCGTGTGGTGCGCGCGTTTGTGCGGGAGACGCAAGAGGTGGCACGGTTCGCCCAGGCCAACCGGGACGTCACCGAGGTAGCACTCAGCTCCGGGCGCCTGATGGCGCTCATGTTTCCCATCGTCATGCTCGTGCTCAACGTCTCGAGCGTCGCCGTCATCTGGTTCGGCGCGTTCCGCATTGAAGACGGATCGATGCAGGTGGGCACGCTCATCGCGTTCCTCAGCTATCTCATGCAGATTCTCATGGCCGTCATGATGGCCACGTTCATGGCCGTCATGATTCCGCGCGCGGCCGTGTCGGCGGACCGCATCGGTGAGGTTCTCGCCACCGAATCAAGCGTCGTACCGCCGGCCAACCCGGTGAACGCAACGGTCGGTCAGGGCGAACTCGAACTGCTCGACGTGGGCTTCGCTTACCCGGGCGCGGAACAACCCGTGCTGCGCAACGTGAGTTTCATCGCCCGGCACGGCGAGACCACCGCGATCATCGGCAGTACCGGCAGCGGAAAGACCACCCTGGTGAACCTGCTGCCGCGGCTGTTCGACGCGACCAGCGGCTCCGTACTGGTCGACGGCGTCAACGTGCGCGAGCTGAACCCCGACCTGCTCTGGGGCCACATCGGCCTTGTACCGCAAAAGCCGTACCTGTTCTCCGGAACGGTGCGCAGCAACCTGCTCTACGGCAAACCCGACGCGAGCGAAGACGAACTCTGGCAGGCCCTCACGATCGCGCAGGCCCGGGACTTCGTCACCGAAATGGATGGCGGGCTCGATGCCAAGATTGCCCAGGGCGGCACGAACGTATCGGGCGGTCAGCGCCAACGCCTCGCCATCGCGCGCGCCCTGGTGAAACGGCCGGAGTTGTACATCTTCGACGACTCGTTCTCAGCCCTCGACCTCGCCACGGATGCCCGACTGCGGCTTGCCCTCAAGCAGAGCACCGATGGCGCCACCATGGTCATCGTCGCCCAGCGGGTGTCGAGCATCATCGACGCCGACCAGATCCTCGTGCTCGAAGACGGCCGCATCGTCGGCCGCGGAACCCACGAGCAACTGCTCGACTCGAACACCACGTACCAGGAAATTGTGTCATCCCAGCTCACCGCGGAGGAAGCAGCATGAGCGAGACTCACGCCGACGACAAGCCGGCTCCGCGTCCGCAGCGCGGAGGCGGCCCGTTCGGCGGTATGAGTCTGCCGGCCGAGAAGTCGATGAATTTCACCGCGTCGGGCAAGCGCCTGCTCGGCAAGTTGCGTCCTGAGCGCCTCTGGCTGATGCTCGTGCTGGCCCTCGCTGTGATCAGCGTGACCTTCTCGGTGCTGGGCCCGCGCCTGCTCGGTGAGGGCACCAACCTGATCTTCTCCGGCATCGTGTCGAAGTCCCTGCCGAGCGGCAGCAGCCAGGCCGACGTGATCGCGGGGCTGCGGGCATCCGGCAACAGTACCCAGGCCGACATGCTCAGCGGCATGACGCTGACCCCGGGCCTCGGCATCGACTTTGCCATGCTCTCCACCGTGCTGTTCTGGGCGCTCGCACTCTACGTGCTGTCGAGTGTGTTCAGCTGGATGCAGGCGTATGTGCTGAACGGTGTCGTGCAGCGCACGGTGTATCGACTGCGGGAGGAGATTGAGGCGAAGATCAACCACCTGCCGCTGAGCTACTTCGACAAGAAGCCGCGCGGTGAACTTCTCAGCCGGGTCACTAACGACGTCGACAACATCTCGCAGAGCCTGCAACAGTCGCTCAGCCAGGTGGTGACGAGCCTGCTAACGGTGATCGGCGTGATCGTGATGATGCTCATCCTCTCGCCGCTACTGGCTCTGATCGCCCTCGTGACGGTGCCGCTCACGCTGGTGATCACGGCGTTCATCGCCAAGCGTTCGCAGAAACTGTTCGTGGCCCAGTGGGCCAACACCGGCGAGCTGAACGGTCAGATCGAGGAGACGTTCACCGGCCACGCCCTGGTCAAGGTGTTCGGCCGCCAAAAGGAGGTCGACGCCCGGTTCAAGCAGAAGAATGATGACCTGTACGAGGCCAGTTTCGGTGCCCAGTTCATCAGCGGCATGATCATGCCGGCGATGACCTTCATCGGCAACCTCGTCTATGTCGCCATCGCTGTTGTGGGAGGCTTGCAGGTGGCTTCGGGTGCCATGCAGCTCGGCGACGTGCAGGCATTCATTCAGTACTCCCGCCAGTTCACCCAGCCGCTCGCGCAACTCGGGTCGATGGCGAACCTGCTGCAGTCGGGTGTCGCATCCGCTGAACGCGTGTTCGACCTGCTCGACGCCGACGAACAGAGTGGAGACCCCGATCCGGCCGAGACCCCAATAGTGGTGCACGGCCGTCTCGTCTTCGAGAACGTGTCGTTCCGGTACACCGAGGACAAGCCGCTGATCGAAGAACTCAGCCTCGTGGCTGAACCCGGGCAGACCATTGCCATCGTTGGCCCGACCGGAGCCGGCAAGACCACACTGGTGAACCTCATGATGCGGTTCTACGAGATCGACTCCGGGCGCATCCTGCTCGACGGAGTCGACGTGGCCACCATGACCCGGCACGACCTGCGCAGCCGCATGGGCATGGTGCTGCAGGACACCTGGCTGTTCGGTGGCACGATCCGCGACAACATCGCCTACGGTCGACCGGATGCGACGGAGCAGGATATTCTCGCAGCCGCCACCGCGACCTACGTCGATCGGTTCGTGCACTCGCTGCCCGACGGGTATGACACCGTGCTCGACGATCAGGGCAACAACGTGAGTGCCGGTGAAATGCAGCTGCTCACCATCGCGCGGGCGTTCCTGGCGAAGCCGAGCGTGCTCATCCTCGACGAGGCGACCAGCTCGGTGGACACCCGCACCGAGGTGCTGGTGCAGAAGGCGATGGGCGCTCTGCGGGCCGAGCGCACGAGCTTCGTCATCGCGCATCGGCTCTCGACTATTCGGGACGCCGACCTGATTCTGGTGATGGAATCGGGGCGCATCGTGGAGCAGGGCAACCACGTGCAGCTGCTCGCCGCCAACGGTGCCTACCAGGCGCTGTACGCCGCACAGTTCGCCGCGCCCGTCGCCGACGAGGTCTAGCCCCGGCTCCTCCCCAACCCGTCGCCTGCCCGTGTCATCCCCAGATTCGGGCAGGCACCGGCGGCGGTGCGGACCGCGCTGGCACAGTGGCGGCATGCATCCGACCATTGTCAAAGCCCAGAAGGCTCAGGACTTTCTGGCACTCGTTCCCCAGCTGCTCGGTTTCGTTGCCGAGTCCAGCGCCGTTCTGGTGGCGTTTCGTGGCAACCGCACCTGCGGCGCGCTGCGTTTCAACCTGCCCGACGACGACGCACCCCACAAGGTATACAAGCGCATTGCGACGACCCTCGCCGGAATGCTGTGCAAGATCCCCGGAGTCGACGCCGTCGTCCCGGTGATCTACACCGATGATTCCTTCAACGATGCAGTCGGCATTCCGCGCGAACAGTTCGCCGAGATTCTGAATCGGCGACTCGAGCTGAGCGGATTTCTGTTGCGTGATTCCCTGTGCGTTGCAGCGGATGCCTGGGGCAGCTACCTCGACCCGAACTGCCCGGCCGCTGGGCACCCACTCAGCGATATCACGGAGTCACCGATTTTCGAGGCGGTGCCCCCGGAGGCCGCGCCCGACTTGCCGCGCCCGCTGGGCACACTGCAGACCGGCGCTGACCCGATCGGTGTCAACCTGGCGACCAAGGAACGCCTGGCCCGCCTCTACCGGCGGTATCGGCATCTGCTCGCGCGGGGCGAGAACACTCCGCAGCTGTTCGCCGCCCTCAGCGTTGCGCTCGACCCGGTAGCGATTGCCGAGGACGCGCTGACCTGGCCGAACCCACCCACCGAAGAGAACGCCGCAGCGCTGCTCGTGCTCGTGCAGTCCCCGCCGAACCGCGACCAGATCATGGTGCAATTCGCGTTCGGGCGTGAGGAAGGCGTGCGCGCTCACGAAATCAACCGGCGGTACGCGCAGCTCCAGTACGAAACCGGGCGAAGCCTTGACGACCTGGTGGCCGCAGAGATCGACTCGGGCGACCCGACCGCCGAACACACCGGTGACATCATGCTCGGCCTGCAGACGGAACGACCCGACGTAGACCGCATTCGCATCGCGATCACCCTGCTCCGCACCGTCGTCGCCATGGCGCCGCGTTCGGCGAGGCCGGCGCCGCTGTGCATGCTGGCGTGGCTGTCCTGGGCGCTCGGCAGTGGGTCTGTGGCCGGATTCTTCGTTGACCAGGCACTCGCCATCGACTCGCAGTACAGCATGGCCACCCTGCTTAACCTGCTGCTCACGTCTGGGCATCTGCCGGAATGGGCGTTCGCAGTGCCGCGCGGTGACGACGACGACGCGGCGGACGAGGGCTACGAAAACGATGAGGACTTCGGCGAAGACGCTGCGCTCAGCGACGATGCCGTGTGGTTCTTCGAAGGCGAGAACGAGGAGTACGACGACGCTGACGATGACGACGCGCGGGCAGCTGACGGATGACGCGGGTGCAGCACGACCTGACCCGGTCTCGCATCCGTTTGAATGCCAGACCGGGCCGCCGGTTGCGAGGCGCACTAGATGTACTTCGGAGCCTCCGACAGCACGCCGTGCAGAATCTCGCCGATCTCGGCGAATTCCGTTGGGCCCACGGTCAGCGGCGGAGCGAGTTGGATAACCGGGTCGCCGCGGTCGTCGGCGCGGCAGTACAGGCCGGCTTCGTAGAGCGCCTTCGACAGGTACCCGCGCAGCAGACGCTCGGACTCTTCGTCGTTGAAGGTTTCCTTGGTGCCTTTGTCCTTGACCAGTTCGATGCCGAAGAAGTAACCGGCACCACGCACGTCACCGACGATCGGCAGGTCGAGCAATTTCTCCAGTTCCTTGCGGAACAGCGGCGAATTCTCGCGAACGTTCTCGTTGAGCTTTTCCTCTTCGAAGATGTCGAGGTTGGCCAGGGCAACCGCCGAGGAGACCGGGTGGCCGCCGAAGGTGTAGCCGTGGTAGAACGTCGTGTCGCCGTGTTTGAACGGTTCGTAGATGCGGTCGCTGACAATGGTCGCGCCGATGGGCGAGTATCCGCTGGTCATGCCCTTGGCACAGGTGATCATGTCGGGCTGGATGTCATAGGTCGTCGAGGCGAACATGTTGCCGATGCGGCCGAATGCTGTGATGACCTCGTCGGCGACCAGGAGCACGTCGTACTTGTCGCAGATTTCTCGCACGCGCTTGAAGTAGCCGGGGGGCGGCGGGAAGCAGCCGCCGGAGTTCTGTACCGGCTCCAGGAAGACAGCCGCAACGGTTTCGGGGCCCTCGAACTCAATCATCTCTTCGATGCGGTTCGCGGCCCATTGGCCGAACACCTCGAGGTTGTCGCCGAGGCCGAGGCCAGGGCTCATCTCGTCGGCCCGATAGAAGTTCGTGTTGGGAACGCGAAAACCGCCCGGGGTGACCGGTTCGAACATCTCCTTCATCGCCGGGATGCCGGTGATGGCCAGCGCTCCCTGCGGGGTGCCGTGGTAGGCAACGTTACGGG
Source organism: Cryobacterium sp. N21 (assembly GCF_002929575.1). Taxonomy (NCBI): domain Bacteria; kingdom Bacillati; phylum Actinomycetota; class Actinomycetes; order Micrococcales; family Microbacteriaceae; genus Cryobacterium; species Cryobacterium sp. N21. The sequence goes on from NZ_PJJQ01000032.1 coordinate 128,455, forward strand.
AGATGACCTTGTGCTTGGTCGGGCGCCCCATCAGCTTCCAGTAGTACTTGGCAAGCTTGAATGCGGTCTCCACGGCTTCACCGCCGCCGGTGGAGTAGAACACGCGGTTGAGGTCACCCGGGGCGTAGCTGGCGAGCCTGTCGGCGAGTTCGATCGCGTTCGGGTGGGCGTAGGACCAGATCGGGAAGAAGGCGAGTTCTTCGGCCTGCTTGGCGGCGACCTCGGCGAGACGCTTGCGGCCGTGGCCGGCGTTGACCGTGAACAGACCGCTCAGGCCGTCGATGTACTTCTTGCCCTTGGAATCCCAGATCTGATGGCCCTGGCCCTTGACGATGATGGGAACTCCAGCGCCGGATTCCATCACCGACTGACGGGAGAAGTGCATCCAGAGGTGATCCTTGGCCTTTTGCTGCAGCTCGGCGTTGTGGGCGTCGCTGTACGCGGTCGGTGAATCGATGGGTGTGGTGAGAGTCATTTTTTTACCGTGTTCCCCAGTTATAGAACTGTTTGTGGAGTTTGAGATAAACGAACGTCTCGGTGGAGAGGACTCCATCGAGATTGCGGATCTTGGAGTTGAGCAGTTCGAGCAGTTCGTCGTCGTCTTCGCAGACGACCTCGGCAAGAATGTCAAAGGTGCCGGCCGTGAGCACGACGTAGTCCACGGCATCGATCTCGGCCAGCTGCTCGGCCAGTATGCGGGTATCGGCCGACGCGCGAATTCCGATCATGGCCTGGCGAAAGAAGCCCAGCTGCATCGGGTCCGTCACGGCGACGACCTGCATGACGCCCGAGTCAGTGAGCTTCTGCACCCGTTGACGCACGGCCGCCTCGCTGAGACCGACGGCTTTGCCGATCTCTGCGTACGACCGACGTCCGTCGGCCTGCAGCTGTTCGATGATCTTTTTCGACACATCGTCGAGCTGGGCCAGCTTGGGCGGGTGACCGCGCCTTTGTCCATTCATGCATCGATTGTGTCAGTCAAAATGCACTTCGGCAAGCGAATCCGTCGCACATTATGCAAATCACTGCGGATTTCATTTGTGAATCTGGGTGCATCTCACATTGAAATAGGTACACTGGGCCGCATGAGTGCCCCCGAACTACGTAACTTTATCAACGGCCGGTACGTCGACTCCACCGCGACGGATCGGTTCGACCTCATCGACCCTGCCACCGAAGCGATCTACGGAAGCAGCCCGGTGTCGACCGCGGCAGATGTTGATACGGCCTACCGGGCCGCGGCATCCGCTTTTGAAATCTGGGGCGAGAGCACCCCGGCCGTGCGGCAGCTCGCGCTGTTTCGCATAGCGGACGCGATTGAGGCGCGTGCCGAGGAATTCGCCGATGCCGAGTCGCTCGATACCGGCAAGCCGCGCTCGACCCTGGTAGACGACGAGATTTTGCTTTCGGTCGACCAGATCCGCTTCTTCGCCGGCGCCGCGCGCAACCTCGAAGGGCGTGCGGCCGGCGAGTATATGACGGACCACACCTCGTTCATCCGGCGTGAGCCGATCGGTGTCGTCGGCCAGGTCACTCCGTGGAATTACCCGTTGAACATGGCGGTCTGGAAGTTCGCGCCCGCGCTCGCCGCCGGTAATACAACCGTGCTCAAGCCCTCGGACACCACCCCGAGTGCGACGTTGCTGCTCGCCGAGGTCGCGGCGGAATTTTTGCCGGCCGGCGTGCTCAACGTGATCACCGGGGACCGCACCACCGGTGCCGCGATGGTCGATCACAAGACCCCGCAACTTGTCTCGATCACCGGTTCGGTACGAGCCGGAATGGCCGTTGCCGAGGCTGCGTCACACGACCTCAAGCGGGTGCACCTGGAATTGGGCGGCAAGGCACCGGTGATCGTGTTCGACGACGCCGATATCGAGCTCGCCGTTGCCGGGATCGTCGCCGCCGGCTTCTTCAACGCCGGCCAGGACTGCACCGCGGCTACCCGGTTGCTCGTGCAGGGCGGCATCCACGACGAATTCGTCGCAGCGCTCGCCGCCTATGCCAGGGACAACGCTCGCACCGGAGCCCCGAGCGAGCAGGGAATCCTGTTCGGACCGGTCAACAATGTCAACCAGCTCGCCCAGGTGTCCGGCTTCGTCGACCGGCTGCCCGACCACGCCGTGCTCGAACTCGGCGGACACCGGGTCGGCAGCACCGGGTATTTTCATGAAGCGACCATTGTCAGTGGCCTCAAGCAGACGGATGAGGCGGTGCAGCAGGAGATCTTCGGCCCGATGATGACCGTGCAGCGCTTCACCGATGAGTCCGAGGCGTTGCGTTGGGCGAACGACGTGCAGTACGGTCTGGCCTCGTCGGTGTGGACGCGCGATCACGGTCGTGCGATGCGTTTCGCCAAGCATCTGGACTTCGGTTGCGTCTGGATCAACACACACATCCCCATCGTCGCCGAGATGCCACACGGCGGTTTCAAACACTCCGGCTATGGCAAGGACCTCTCGATGTACGGGTTCGAGGATTACACCCGGATCAAGCACGTGATGAGCTACATCGGACACTAGGCGGTGCGGTGGCGCCAAGCGGTGACGTTATTATGGTCCAAGTCCTTCGGCGAACGTTGGAACCACACTCGGAAGGCACCACCCGTGACCCAGATTGGTCAAGGTTCGACCGAATTTCGTGTCGAACTGCCCAGCGTTGCAACGACGTTAACGCTGGCGTGGGCAGTCCTGACCGATGTCGGTCATCGCCGTGAGGTGAACGAAGACAGCCTGCTCGCCCTACCGCCGCTGTTCGCCGTCGCTGACGGCATGGGCGGTCACTCGGCCGGTGACGTCGCCAGCGCTGCCGTGGTGACCCGACTCGCCGAACTTTCCGGAACCCTCGTGGCCGAGGCCGGTTCGATCGACCGGGCGCTCGCGCTCGCGGTCGAGGATATGGCGCAGGGGGTCGGCGTCACCGACCAAGGCACCGGAACCACGGTGACCGGTGTCGCCTTGGCCCTGGTCTCGGATGCGGTCAGCTGGATCGTCTACAACATCGGTGACTCTCGGGTGTACCAGCTGACTGACGGTGTGCTCGAGCAGGTCACGAATGACCACTCGGTCGTGCAGGAACTCGTCGACGCTGGGCGCATCACCCGGGAAGAGGCCGACGTTCACCCGCACGGCAACATCATCACGCGCGCCGTCGGCTTTCACGAACCACCGATTCCCGACTACCGCATCCTGCCGATTCAGGCCGGCATGCGCATTCTGGTCTGCTCCGACGGGCTCACTAAGGAGCTCACGTCCTACGGCATCCGGCATTTCCTGCTCGAGAAGAAGCTGGCAGCGGATGCCGTCGCCGCGATGGTTGAGGCGGCCCTCGACAATGGCGGTCGCGACAATGTCACCGCAATCGTGGTCGATGTGCTCGCGGTCGAACCCTACGAGGTGCCAGAGACCTGATCGTAGCTATTAGGCATGACCTACTACCTGTCGTAAGGTAGTAGCTATGGCCCACCCACCGAGCACACCGGCCGTGCCACAAGACGCGCAGTCCCTGCGTGGGGTGCTGCCCATGCTCATTCTGAGCCAGCTGCAGTCTGCCGAGTCGTACGGTTACGAACTCGTTGTTCGGCTGCAGAACATCGGCCTTCGAGACCTCGCGACCGGCACGGTCTACCCGGTGCTGTCGCGCCTGGAACAGGACGGCTCGCTCACCAGCCGCCTGGTGGCATCCACTGCGGGCCCGGCGCGCAAGTATTACTCGCTGAGCGCGGCGGGGGAGGCGGCCCTCGTGCTCGCCACGGCGCGCTGGCACTCCCTGACGGCGATCGTGCAGACGGGCCTCGGCGTCACCCCCACAGAAGCTTTAGCCGGAGAGGATCAGAAATGAACACGCAAACCATCGAGGCCAGATCTTCCTTCGGAGTCTGGCGTCGCCGCGAGTCCTATTTGTTCCGGCTCGACCTCTGGCTGGAAGAGTCCCTGTCGTCGCGCGAGCGCCGATCGATCCTGCGCGAGATTCGCGACAACATCACGGTGGATGCGGCAGCCCGCGGCATCGCCGCCGCCCTCGACTCGCTCGGCTCACCCCGCACCCTGGCTCGAAGTTTCGCCGAAACCGGCCGCGACAGCCGGCCCTCTTGGAATCGGGCGATCTATTGGTTCACCGGCCTGCTGCTGCTCTGGTGGACCCTGGCCTTCACCTACACGGCCGGTATGCTCTCGGCCCTACTGGACAGCGGAGCCGAGTCGGCCGAGTCGTACTTTCTCGGGCTGCCGGTATCGGCGTTCAACCGGAAGTCCGGAATTGGGATCGGCTGGGAAGCCTCCTCTGTCGTCGCCTACATTCCGCTGATGGTCATGGTCGCTGCGGCCATCATCGCCGGGCGGCTCTGGCGCGTGCGGGTCGGCCGCCGATAGTCGCAAAGCATCAGTCGCGTATTATGGAACGAGTGAATGAGACCCTGCCCAAGTGCCCTGAATGTTCCAGCGACCTGACCTACGAAATGGGTGCCCTGCTGGTGTGCCCGCTCTGCGCCCACGAGTGGTCGAACGAGCCGGTCGAGGAAGAGCAGGAAGCCCAGGTCAAAGACGCGTTCGGAACCGTGCTGACCGACGGTGACACCGTGTCGATCATCAAAGACCTCAAGGTCAAGGGCCAGACGTTGTCGGTCAAGGTCGGAACTAAGGTGCGCAACATTCGCCTCGTTGACCCGGTCGACGGTCACGACATCGATTGCAAGGTCGATGGTTTCGGATTCATGCAGCTCAAGTCCAGCGTGGTCAAGAAGGTCTAGGCCGAGTGATCGTGACGTGTCAGATTTGCGGGGCCTGGTTGCCAGTCGGGGCCATGTTCTGCGGCGAATGCGGCAGTTCCCGCACAGCCACCGTGGAATCGCGCAAGCGCCCGGACCCTCGCCCGAACGACACGACGATCATTGCGCGCCTGCCGCGCGCGCCAGTCGTCATCTCCGTATCGATTCCCGCTGAGGTGCCGGCTCCGGTGCGGGCCGTGGCTGTCGTGAGCGCTGCACCGCCTGCATCACGGGCCGCGCTCCCCGCCGCAGTGATGCCGACCCGGGCGACCTTCGTGTTGACCTTCAGCACCGGCCAGCGGGTATCCGTGCAGGGCTCCGGCCTGATCGGCCGTAAACCCCTGGCCCAACCCGATGAGATTTTCGACGAACTCATACGGGTAGCGGATGCCGACCGCTCGGTCTCCAAGACTCACCTCGAGTTCGGCCAGCACGACGGCGAGTTCTGGGTCAGCGACCGCGTCTCGGGCAACGGCACGGTGATTCGCCGCCCCGGTGAAACGGCCGAGGCGCTCGAACCGGGGCGACGGTACGTTCTTCCGCGCGGCACCCGGGTGGAGATCGCCGACCAGTCCTTCAGCATCAGCTGAGCCGCCTCCTCCACAGCTACGCACCACCTGCGATCGTGCACCGATAGTCCCGTCGAGGATCGTCCTAGGTCAGCATTCTGGTCTGCTGGTTGCGTGTCCACCGTCGATGAAACCCTCGCGCTGCCACCCGCGCCAGCTAGTCTGCCTCCGGCGGGATTCCCCCTGCTCGCCAGCGTGGCGCCCCTGGTTGCTGCCGGGCTGATCTGGATGATCACCGGCTCGGCTTTCGCGCTGATCTTCGCCGTTCTCAGCCCGATCATCACGGTGGCCAGCATGTTCGATTCCAAGCGCTCGGGTGGCAAACGCCGCCGGACTGAATCGGCCGCTCACGCCGAAGCCCTGGCGCTGCTGCGTACGGTCATCACCGACCGCCAGTCCCGCTGGCGCGACGAGGCCTGGCAGCACACCCCATCAGCCCGAAATATTGTGCGAGGATGTGCTGCTGCCGCGCGCTGGCGGCAAACGGATGCCACGCTCGTCGCGCTGGGCGTCGGCCCGGCCCCGAGTGGTATCCGACTGGGCGGTGCGAGCGCCCCAAACGAGCACCGGGAACTTCGGGAGTGGGCCTCGACCGTCACCGGCGCTCCGGTCGTCGTCGACCTGACGTCCGGACTCGGTATCGTCGGACCGATGCCGCTCGCAGCGGGCGTTGCCCGCGCCGTGCTCGTGCAACTGTGTTTCGCTCTGCCGCCGACCGACCTTGGCGTCGCAATCGCCACCGACGCTCAGGCCACCGACTGGGACTGGGCGGCGCAGCTGCCGCAGGCCGTAGTAACGCCGCGACGGCTCACGCTACTGCTGCGAACGGTCACCTCCGTGCATCCGCTGGGAGGCGAACCCGATCGCGGGCGGCTGCTCCTGGCCGTGGCAACGCGGCTCGAGGACCTGCCCCCAGGCTGCGGAACGGTCGTGCGCATCGCTGGGCCGACCAGGGCGCAGATCATCCGTGCGCCCAATCGCGCGCCGCCCCTCGACTTTTGCCCGGAGCTGCTCGCCCAAGCTGAGGCGATCGACTTCGCGGTGGCCCTCACCGAGCAGGCCCGTGCCGCCGGGATGGCAAGGGAATCCGGGGCGCTCCCGACCACGCTCACCCTGGCGGAACTGCTCGAAGACGGCACCGATGCCCCGGCAATCACCGGTGGGACAGCTCCGCCGAGCCTCGACTGCCCGATCGGTGTCGGCCGAGACGGGCCGGTGCACGTTGACCTGGTGCGATCCGGGCCGCACGCCGTGGTCGGCGGAACTACCGGCAGCGGCAAGAGCGAGCTCCTGACCACCTGGGTGGCAGCTCTGGCCGCGACCTATTCGCCGGGCCAGGTGAACTTTCTGCTGGTCGATTTCAAGGGCGGCGCGGCTTTTCAACCGCTGGCTCGGCTGCCGCACTGCGTTGGCCTCATCACCGACCTCGACGCGGCCACGGCGACGCGGGCCCTGGCCAGCCTGGGAGCAGAACTTCGCTACCGGGAGCGCACCCTCAGTTCGGCCGGGGCGCGGGACGTGACCGACGTGCGCCTGACGCATCCGCTGCCCCGGCTGGTCATTGTCGTCGATGAATTCGCCACCATGCTCGGGCTGTTCCCCGAGCTGCACGCCCTCTTTGTCGACATTGCCGCGCGTGGACGGTCGCTCGGTGTGCACCTCATCCTCTGTACCCAACGACCGGCCGGGGTGGTGCGAGACGCCCTGCTGGCCAACTGCAGCCTGCGCCTGTCCTTGCGGGTGAACAACCGTGCCGACAGCCAGGCGGTGATCGGCACGGATGCTGCGGCCGAATTGGCACCGAATCAGCCCGGACGGTGCCTGATCGCCACCGAAACCGGAGAACCGGTGCTCTGCCAGGTCGCGACGACCCGGGAACTCGACATCGCCGGCCTCGCTGCCGCGCCGATGTCGGCACCGCCGGTGTTGTCGGCAGCGGGCGGATTCGTCCCGAGGCGGCCCTGGCTCGATGCGCTCCCGCCGGTGGTCACGGCGGCCGACCTGGCGAGCGCGGAGGCCGCCGCATCCGGTTTTCCGCTGGGCTTGCTCGACGAACCCGAGCGCCAGCGGTACCGTGTGTTCTCCTACGATCCCGAGATTGACGGGCATCTGCTCGTTATCGGCGGAGCCGGTTCGGGCAAATCCGCCCTGCTGCACACACTGGCTGAGGCAGTCGCCGGCGCGGCCGAATCTCACACCGGGATCTACCTCGTCACCGCCGACGTCGAATCGGCCTGGGATGCCCTTGCGAGACTCAGCACCAGCGTGGAAACCGGGCAGCAGACCGCGGCCTCACCCCGGTTGGTACTGTTCGACGATTTTGATTCCGTCTGCGCCCGCTGGCAGCCCGAGCACCGGCTGGCCGCCGTCGACCTGCTCGTCGGCCTGCTGCGGGACGGCCCGGCAGCGGGGGTACACGTCGTTGTCGCCGTGCAACGGCACACCAGCGTGGTTCCCGGGCTGGCTGCGCTCTGCCAGAGCTCCCTGCTGCTGAAACTGCCGAGCGTGCAGGAACACCTCGCGGCCGGAGGGCAATCGGCTAGCTACACCGCCGCGCTACCTCCGGGCGGGGGAGTGTGGCGCGGCCTGCGCGTGCAACTGCTGGCTCCCGTTGCGGCCCTGGCCGTTCCTGCCGCCACGACGCTTGATACGGAATCCGATGCCCTGCCCAATTCGCTTCCCACTGGTGGCCCGCTCCTGATCGTGTCATCGTCGCCGACGAGCGCAGCCACCCGCCTGCGCACCGTCCTCGGTGTGCCGGTTCTGGAACTGGCGGGAACGAGCGGGCCGGCGGCATCCGCTCTGCTGGTTTCCGGTGAGGCAGGCCAGACGGATGCTGCGGGTCAGCTGATCGTCGTCGGTGACGCCGAAACCTGGCAGACGCACTGGACGTTGCTGGCCCGGCTGCGGGGCCCAACGGCCAACAACACTGCGGCCAGCCTGGTCTTCGACCGGTGCAGCCTGTCGGATTTTCGGCTGATCAGCCACCGCCGGGAGTTGCCGCCGCCGTTGGCACCCGGGCGCGGGCGGGTCTGGGTATTGCACCCGAACGGCGAGGTGACCAGGGCGATCCTCCCCGACTAGACCAACACCTCGGCGACAGGCTGGTGCGGCAACCCGTGAGCGAGCGCCACGGGAGCGCTGGTCAGGTGCCCGGCGAAAGTATTGAGCCCCTGGGCCAGGGCGGAATCCGCGCGCAACGCATTGACCCAGCCGAGCGTGGCGAGTGCGCGCACATAGGGCAGGGTCGCATTTGTCAGAGCATAGGTCGAGGTGTGCGGCACCGCGCCGGGCATGTTCGCGACGCAGTAGAACAACGACCGGTGCACGGTGAAGGTGGGGTCGGCGTGCGTGGTGGGATGACTGTCGGCAAAGCAACCGCCCTGGTCCACGGCGATATCCACGAGCACGCTGCCCGGTTTCATGCGCGACACGAGCTCGTTACTGACCAGTTTCGGGGCCTTGGCTCCCGGAATGAGAACCGAACCGATGACCATGTCAGCTCCGACGACGGCCTTGTCGATCTCAAAGCTGTTCGAAGCAATGGTTTTGACCCGCCCAAAATGCAGGGCATCGATCTCGCGCAGCCGGAACAGGTTGGTATCGAGCACGGTCACCTCAGCGCCGAGCCCGAGCGACACCTGCATCGCGGCCGTGCCGGCCACCCCGCCGCCGAGCACAGCGATCTTTGCCGGGTGAGTGCCAGGGACGCCGGGCACCAGCAGGCCGGGGCCGCCATTCGGCTTGAGCATGGCATTGGCCCCCACGATCGGCGCGAGGCGGCCGGCGACCTCACTCATCGGCGCCAACAACGGCAGAGCTCGCGAGGGCAACTGCACGGTCTCGTAGGCGATCGCGGTGACTCCGCTGCCGAGCAGGGCCCGGGTCAGCTCGGGTTCTGCGGCGAGATGCAGGTAAGTAAACAGCACCAGGTCGGCGCGAAAGTAGCCGTACTCGCTGTCGACTGGCTCTTTGACCTTGAGCAGCAGGTCGGCGGCCGCCCAGATGCTCGCTGCGTCCGGCAGAATCGTCGCGCCGGCCGCGACATACTGCTCATCGCTGATGGAGGAACCGACGCCGGCGCCGGACTGCACGAGCACGTCGTGACCGTGCAGCACGAGGTCGTACACCCCCGCCGGGGTGATCGCGACCCGAAACTCATTGTTCTTGATCTCGGTGGGAATGGCGATCCTCATGGTGTTCCTCTCTCGAAGCGCGCTCCTCGGCCGAGGTCCAGCGGCTCATCGCCACCACCCTAGTCGTGGCGCACCGACGATTTCGAGGGCGAATGTTGCGAGTTTGTGCTGATTTCGTGACAAATCGGTTGCAAGATCAATGTTTTGAACTCTTTTAGGTGTTTCCACCACCGATATGTGCAATTATCGACCAACTCGCAACGCAGCGAGTCTGACCGTGTGCGTGCCCAGAATGCTAGGAGAACCATGATGAAGTCCAAGCCGCTGCCCGCCGATCCCATGATTCGCCAGCTCATTCGCCAGGCGCAGAAGGCGCAGCTGGGTCGCCGAACTCTCCTCGCCGGTGCCGGTGCCGGTGCAACAGCTCTCGCGCTCGCCGCGTGCTCCACCGGAGCTGCGGCCAAGCCCACCGCTGCGGCCGACACGTCGGCTACTGACATGACCATCCGCTGGGACAACTGGGCGCTGTACATCGACGTCGACGATGCCGGCAATTACCCGACCCTCGACGCGTTCAAAGCGCAAACCGGCATCTCGGTCAAGTACACCGAAGCCGTCGACGACAACAACTCGTACTACGGCAAGGTCAAAGACCAGCTCGCCCTCGGCCAGGACATCGGAGCCGATGTCGCCTGCCTGACCGACTGGATGGTCAGCCGCATGATCCGTTTTGGCTACACCCAGGAACTCGACCACGCCAATATCCCCAACCTCTCCAATCTCCTGCCGTCACTGCAGAACGTCGACTTCGACCCGGGCCGGGCTATGAGCATCCCCTGGCAGGGCGGCTTCGCTGGCCTGGCCTGGAACAAGGAAAAGTACCCGCAGGGCCTCAAATCGGTTGAAGACCTCTGGGTCCCCGAGCTGAAGGGTCGCGTCGGCGTACTCTCCGAAATGCGCGACACCATGGGCTTGATCATGCTCGATCACGGCGTCGACATCTCCGGAAAATGGGGCGAAAATGAATACACCGCCGCCATCGACGAATTCAAGAAGCAGGTCTCCGACGGCCAGATCCGCAACATCAAGGGCAACTCCTACAAGGAAGACCTCGCCAACGAAGACACCCTGGCCGCGATCGTCTGGTCCGGTGATATCGTGCAGCTCAATGCCGAAAATGGCGACAAGTGGGGCTTCATCGTTCCCGAAAAGGGCGGAACGCTCTGGAACGATAACTTCGTCGTGCCGATCGGTTCGCCGGGCAAGAAGAACGTCGAAGAACTCATCAACTACTACTACGACCCGGCCGTCGCCGCCGAGGTCGCCGCCTACGTCAACTACATCACCCCCGTCGCCGGTGCCAAAGAAGCCATGATGGCCATCGACCCGACGCTGGCCGAAGATCCGTTGATCTTTCCCGACGACGCGACCCTCGCCAACGCCTACGTGTTCCGGGGGCTCGACGGCACAGAGGAGCAGACCTTCAACGCTCAGTTCCAAGCGATCCTGCTGGGTGCAGCCTGATGGTCATCGGTGCGTTCGCTGATCGTGGCGCCGACCTGGAGCTGGTCGGCATCGAGAAACGTTTCCCCGGGTTCACCGCTATTGAAAATCTCAACCTCACTATTCCGGCCGGGTCGTTCTTCGCGCTGCTCGGCCCCTCGGGCTGCGGCAAGACGACCACCCTGCGTCTGGTCGCCGGCCTCGAAGAGCCCACGAGCGGCCGCATCCTGATCGGGGGAACGGATGTGACCAATCAGAAATCCTTCCAGCGCCCGGTCAACACCGTGTTCCAGAGCTACGCCCTGTTTCCGCACATGACCGTGCTCGAGAACGTCGCCTTCGGTCTCCGCCGCCGCAAGATCGGCGATCCGGTGGCCAAAGCGCACGAGGCGCTGCTGTTAGTGGAGCTCGATCACCTGGCCCACCGCAAACCGCAGCAGTTGTCCGGCGGTCAGCAGCAGCGCGTGGCCCTGGCCCGCGCCATCGTCAACCGGCCGGCATTGCTCCTGCTCGACGAACCGCTTGGGGCCCTCGACCTCAAGCTGCGGCGCCAGATGCAGCTCGAGTTGAAGACCATCCAGGAGGAGGTCGGCCTCACTTTTCTGCACGTGACCCACGACCAGGAGGAGGCCATGACCATGGCCGACACCATCGCGGTCATGAACAAGGGGCGCATCGAGCAGATGGGTGAACCGCAGCAGCTCTACGAACTGCCCAAGACCGCCTTCGTGGCGAACTTTCTCGGCCAGTCCAACCTGTTCACCGGCCCCGTCGTGTCCACCACGAGTACCGCCATCGCGGTCGACGTGTCCGGGCAGAAGATCGTGGTGCCGCTTGAGCGCGCGCACCGAATCTCGGGCGAGGTCACGATCGGTGTGCGCCCCGAAAAACTCACTCTGCACGCCGACGAACCGGCCTACGACGCCGGACGCAATACGATGGGCCCGGGCAAGGTCATCGATGTGTCGTTCAGCGGCGTCAGCACGCAGTACCTTGTCGCCGTTCCCGGCGTCGGAACACTCGTCGTGTTCGCCCAGAACGTGGCTTTCGGCCCGGCCGCGCACGTCGGTGCCGAAGTGTGGCTCAGCTGGAACGTCGACCACGGCTTCGGACTCGACGATGATCCAGCCGATGCTCCGCGGTTCGAGGCGGATCTCGACACCAAGACCATCGCGCAGCAGCGTCGGTCGTTGCTCGTCACGGAGCTTGAGGAGGCCTAAGGATGGCCTTCGCCGCATTCTCGACCGCGACTGCGCCGTCGACCGACCCCGTCGCCCGGCGTCGCAGCCCGGTGGCGCTGTTTCTGCTGTTGCCGGGCATCCTCTATCTGGTGCTGTTTTTTCTGACCCCTTTGGTCTCGCTGCTGCTGACGTCGTTTCAGACGCCCCGGGAGTTCGGTGACATCGGCCAGTACGACTATGCCTTCCGCTGGCAGAACTACACCGAGGTCATCACGACCTACTGGCCTCACATCGTGCGATCGTTCAGCTACGCACTGGCCGCGACGTTCTTCGCGCTCGTGATCAGCTACCCGCTGGCCTACTTTATCGGCGTGAAAGCCCGCAAATGGCCGCTACTGCAGAGCCTCATGCTCGTACTCGTGATCGCACCGTTTTTCATCAGCTTTCTGCTGCGCACCCTGGCCTGGAAGCAGCTGTTCTCCGACGAGTCTTTCGTGGTGCAGTCGCTCAAAGCGCTCTCGCTGCTGGGACCGGAAGCACACGTGACCGGCACCGCGTTTTCGGTGATCTTCGGCCTGACCTACAATTTCATTCCGTTCATGACCCTGCCGTTGTACACGACGCTGGAGCGGCTCGACGTGCGTTACCTCGAGGCCGGCAACGACCTCTATGCGAGCCCATTCCAGGTGTTCCGCAAGATCACCATTCCGCTGTCGATGCCCGGCATCGTGGCGGGCACCCTGCTCACTTTCATCCCTGCGGCCGGTGACTATATCAACGCCAGTCGGGACTTTCTCGGTGGTACCGGCACCCAGATGATGGGAAACGTGATCGAGGCGAACTTCCTCGTGCTGCAGAATTACCCCTCGGCGGCGGCCCTGTCCATCATTCTGATGACCGTCATCCTGGTGATCGTCAGTATCTACGTCAAGCGATCCGGAACGGAGGAACTGCTGTGAAACTCTCCCTCGGCAAATGGCTGCTGCCCGTCTACAGCGGGTTGGCGCTGCTGTTCCTGATGATTCCTATCGGCTACACCTTCGTTTACTCCTTCAACGACTCCCTCAAATCCAACATCACCTGGCGCGGATTCACCTTCGACAAGTGGCTCAATGTCTGCAACGTACAAAATGGTGCTGTCTGTCAAGCCTTCGGCAACAGCCTGTTCATCGGCGCCGTGGCCACGGTCGTCGCGACCACCCTCGGCACCATGATCGCGATCGCCATCGTGCGCTACCGGTTCAAGTTTCGGTCACAGACCAGCCTGCTGCTGTTTTTGCCGATGGCCACCCCGGAGGTCGTGCTCGGCGCCGGCCTGGCGGCGCAGTTTCTGTCGCTCGGTGTGCCGAAGGACATGCTGACGATCATTCTGGCGCACACCATGTTCTGCATCAGCTTCGTCGTAGTCACGGTGAAGGCCCGGGTGGCCAGCCTCGACCCGGCTCTGGAAGAAGCCGGCCGCGACCTGTACGGCTCCGCCTGGCAGGTATTCGCGCGCATCACCTTTCCGCTGCTGCTGCCCGGCATTCTCGCGGCCGCTCTGTTGTCGTTCGCGTTGTCCTTTGACGACTTCATCATCACGAACTTCAACTCCGGGGCGGTGACGACGTTCCCCAAGTACATCTACATTTCGGCGGCACGCGGAATTCCGGCGGAGGCCAACGTGCTCGCGTCGGCCGTGTTCATTCTCGCGCTTGTCGTGGTCGTGACAGTGCAGGTGTCCGGGGCGGCGAAGGCGCGGCGGCTGGCCAAGCTGAGCTAAATGTAGCTGGCGCGAATCTCTCCGACCGGACGGCCGCCGCCGGTAACCGTGAGGCCGAGCTCGGGCAGCAACTGCGCGACGTCAGCTCGCTGGATCGCCCCAGCGTCCGCCAGCAGGCTGACTGCAACCGCAGCGGCGGCCCGCAGGTTGCCGTCGAGTATCTTCAATGCCACGGTGGTACCGTTTTCGGCGGCTGCGACCATGATTCCCTCCGCGCCGCCCTTCATGAACAGGCCGAGCCGGTCGATCACGATGCTGTCGGAGTGGCCGGGACCGGCCACCACCCAGCCATTGGCGCGCACCGCTTCGGCCAGAAAACCGGCCTCGCGGTAGATCGCGAACGGGGAGTTGGACTTGCTGGTGGCAATGCGCGCGATCCCGCGCGCCAGGCCCCCGAGGGAGATCGCGTGGACCGGGGCGCCGCAGCCGTCGATACCGGAGGCGACCGGTCGTTCGCCGGTGAAGCGTTCGAGCACGTCGAGGATGCGCTTTTGCAGCGGATGCGCCGGGTCCAGATAGCCGTCCAGCGCCCAGCCGTTCTGCTGGCAGGCCACGAGCATGGCCGCATGCTTGCCCGAGCACTCCATGTAGACCGGTGCCTTGGTGGCACCGAGGCGCACGAGAGCGTCTCGGGCGGCGGAGTCGATCGGCCAGGCAGCAGGGCACGCGAGCGCCGTTTCCGGAACTCCGGCCCGGGAGAGCAGGCCGCGAACGAGTTCGATGTGGGCGGCGGTGCCGCTGTGACTCGCGGTAGCGATGGCGGCATCCGCTCCCCGCAGGGCGGCGCCGCTGGCCATGACCGCGACGGCCTGGAACGGTTTCATCGCCGAGCGCGGAAAGACCGCGCTGGTGACGTCGCCGAGCGCCCGCAACACCTCGCCGTTGGTGCCGAGCACGATCGCCGAACCGGCGTGGCGGGATTCGACGAAGCCGCTGCGCTCCACGACGGCGAGCTCGACGGAATCGTCGACCGTAAAGGTTTCAGTCACAGTGGCTACAGCGCGGCCATGGCGTCGTCGATCACCGAGAGGGCGTCGACGATCAGGGCATCAGACAGCGCGAGACTCGGCAGAAAACGCAGCACGTTGCCGTAGGTGCCGGCGGTGAGCAGCAGCACGCCGTGCTGGCCGGCGTAGGTCGAAATCGCGCTCACCGCGGCGGCGTTGGGCGCCTTCGTCGTGTCGCCGGTACCGGGCTGCACCAGCTCGATCGCCATCATGGCACCGTGGCCGCGAATCTCGCCGATGATGTCGTACTTGTTCTTGAGCGCGGTCAGGCCCGCCGCGAGCGACCGCTCGATGCGCTGTGCTTCGCCGAGCAGGTTGTTCGCGTCGATGGCCTCGAACACAGCGATCGCAGCGGCACAGGAGACCGGGTTGCCACCAAAGGTGCCGCCGAGGCCGCCGGGCTGGGAAGCATCCATGATTTCAGCGCGGCCGGTGACGGCGGCGAGCGGGAAGCCCCCGGCGATGCCCTTGGCACTGAGCACGAGGTCGGGGATCCAGCCGAAGTGCTCACTCGCGTAGTACTTACCCGAGCGCGCCATGCCGCTCTGGATCTCATCGGCGATCATGACGACACCGTTCTTGGTGCACCATTCCTGCAGGGCGGGCAGGTAGCCATCCGCTGGCACCATGAAACCGCCCTCACCCTGGATGGGTTCGACGACCAGACAGGCCAGATCGGATGCCCCGATCACCTTGTCGAGGTAGGCGATGGTGCGGGCGGCCGCCTCGGAACCGGTCAGGCCGTCGTGATAGGGGTAGGAACTCGGGGCGTGGTAGACATCGCTCGCGAGGGGACCGTAGCCGGTGGCGTAGGGCATGGCCTTGTAGTTCATGGCCATGGTCAGCACGGTGCGGCCATGGTAGGCGTGGTCGAGTACCGCGACGGCGCGGCGACCGGTGTACTTGCGGGCGATCTTCACGCCGTTTTCGACGGCTTCGGCGCCGGAGTTGATGAGCACGCTCTTCTTCGGGAAATTACCCGGGGTGTGCTCGGCGAGCAGCTCGGCGACGCGCACGTACTCTTCATAGGGGGTGACGGTGAACAGGGTGTGGATGAAGTCCTGGGACTGTTCGATGGCCGCGGCAACGACGCTGGTCTCGGTGTGGCCGATCGTGGTGACGCCGATTCCGGCACCGAGGTCGATGAACTGGTTGCCGTCAACATCAACGAGGATCGCCCCGTTGGCCTTGGCAATGTAAACGGGGAGCATGGAGCTGACGCCGTCGGAGACGACCGCTCGACGCCGCTCCTGCAACGCTGCAGAGATCGGACCGGGAATGGCCGTGACGATCTTTCGTTCTTGCGCGACGGAGTACGTGGTCGCGGCGGCAGTGGTAGCAGAGTTTGTGAGGGTGTCAGTCATGATGCTTCCACTTTACCGATCTCATTCCCCACGAGGCTGGTTGTGCTGTCAGAATTACTGAAGGAGATAGCGATTTCGAGGGGGAATCATGCTCGGCGAGCACAATTACGCGGTACGGGTCGACTGGACCGGCAATGAGGGCAGTGGTACGAGCAGCTATCGGGCCTACGGCCGACAGCACACGATCACGCCGGTGGGCAAGGGAGCCGAGGTCAAGGCCGTCATCAAGGGATCGAGCGACCCGACTTTTCACGGAAATGCCGAACGCTGGAACCCGGAAGAGCTGCTGCTCGCCGCGCTCAGCCAGTGCCACATGCTCTCCTACCTGCACGTGGCCGTGCGGCACGGGGTGACGGTCACCGCCTATACCGACTCCGCGGTCGGAGTGATGCGCCAGCGGCCGGGCGGCGGCGGAAGTTTCGCATCCGCTACCCTGCGCCCGCGCGTGACGATAAGTGACCCCACCCAGGTCGATTTTGCGCAGTCGCTGCACGCCGAGGCGGCGCGGGAGTGCTTCATCGGGGCCTCGATGAACTTTCCGGTCGTGCACGAGCCGGTCACCACGGTCTAGCAGCGTCCCGGAAGGACAGAAATTGCGCATGGCGCGGTAGTGCGGTTTGCGTAGTAGTGTGGGATCCGTTGAAGGTGTGAGCGAACGCTCGAGCCGATGAAGGGGATGCCGATGGATACCACCCAGTTACTCAAGGGGGTGCTTGACATGGCCGTTCTGGCCGTCATCGTTGACGACGACGGCTACGGCTATGACATCGTGCGCCGATTGCGCGCCGCCGGACTCGACGAGGTCGGCGACGCTTCGGTCTACGGCACCCTGCGGCGGCTGTACAGCGCGGGGGCGTTGTCGAGCTACGTGGTGCCGTCGGACGGCGGGCCGCACCGCAAGTACTACGGAATGAACCCGCACGGCCGGGCCATGCTCGCCGAACAGTGCGCGAACTGGACCCACTTTGCCGACACTCTCACCCAGCTGCTCGAGAATCCGCAGCGCTCCGCTCTCCTACCCACGATCGGCGACAACTCATGAGCGAAACAGCTACGACTCCGCAGTCCATTCGCGACTTTGCCCTGGCCGTGCGAGCGGCCCTGAACGATCTTCCCGCCGATGACGTCGACGACCTCACCGACGGCCTCGAAGCCGACCTCACCGAGCAGGCCGCCGACGTGGATGCCGGCGATGCCGCGGCGCCCGAGGTTGACCTCGGCGATCCGGTCGCCTACGCCGACGAGTTGCGTGGCGCGGCCGGGCTTCCCGTGCGGGGAGCGACGCCCGAAGCCCGCGTGCCGCGGCTGCGCCGGCTGCGCACCCGGGTCGGTGCCGCGCGGGCTGGCGCGGCCCGGCGCATTCGTTCGAGTGCGGCCGGTGCGGCGGTGCTCGACTTTGTGCTCGCGTTGCGCCCCGCGTGGTGGGTGCTGCGCGGCTGGGTTGTCTATGCGGTCGCGGAGGTTTTCGCAGGTGGCGGGATCAGCACTGTGCCGACCGATCCACTGAGGTGGGTTGTGCTCACTGCTTTTGTGGTCTTGAGCGTGCAGTGGGGGCGCGGCCGGTGGCTGCCCTGGCGTTGGCTTCCCGGCTTTCGCACGGTGGTGAGCGTGTGCGCGGTTCTGGTGCTGCCGATCGTGCTGATGGTCACGGCCAACCAGGCCGGAACGCAGAACAGTGCGTACGTGGACTACAACCCGGCTCCGACGCCCGGACTCATGCAGAGCGGCGAGCAGGTGACCAACGTGTTCGCCTACGATACCGACGGCCAGCCGCTCACCGACGTGCAGCTGTTCGACCAGAGCGGTCGTGCCCTCAACGTGGTCAACGACCCGGTCAATACGAACTACCTGCCCCAGCTTGATGCGGCCGGCGAGCAGAACATGGTGGTGCCGAGCCTGTTGGTGCCCGGCGGCGGCTGGAACGTGTTTCCGCTCCGGCTGGTGGCGTCAGGCGATATCGACTACACCTACGACTTTCTTGGCCAGGCCTACCAGGCGGATGCCGCACCGTCGCCGTTCCCGTTCGCCCAGGTACGGCCCCTCGTGCCGGTGTCCGAAACGGGGGAGCCGACACCATCGCCGTCACCCACGCTTGTGCCGGTGCCGACAGCATCCGCTTCGCCAACGGCCGGACCATGATGCGCCCGGCCGGCGGTGGGGCGGCGGTCATCAGCCCCTCGGACATCGACCTGCCGCCGACCCAGTCCGTCGACATCACGGACTGGGTGAGGGGCGACTACGCGGGGTAGGCGGCTACCAGCGCAGCGAGGGCCTCCTCGAGCACGGTGGCAGCATCGTCGATGAGCTCGTCAGAGATCACGACACTCGGCATGATGCGCAGCACCGAATCCCAGCTGCCGGCGTCGAGCGCGATGACACCGTTCGTGGTGGCGTGCTTGATCACGGCGGTCAGGGCCTCGGGGTAGGGCTTCTTGGTTCCCGGGTGCACGAGCTCGACGCCGAACATGGCGCCCTTGCCGCGGACTTCGCCGACGATGGAGAACTTCTCGGCCCAGTCGCCGATTCGCGCCCAGAGGGCGGCTTCCACCCGCTTGGCCTCACCGAGCAGATTGTCCCGCTCGATCAGGTTGAACACTGCGAGGGCGGCCGCGGTGGAGACCGGGTTGCCGCCGAAGGTGCCGCCGATGCCGCCGGGCTGCACGGAGTCCATGATGTCGGCGCGGCCGGTGACGGCGGCCAGCGGAAAGCCGCCGGCGATGCCCTTGGCGGTCGTGACCAGGTCGGGAACGACATCGTGGTGCTCGATCGAGTACCAGACGCCGGTTCGGGCGATGCCGGCCTGAATCTCATCGGCCACGAAGACGATGCCGTTCTCGGTGCAAAATTCGCGAATGCGCTTGAAATAGCCGGGTGCAGGAATAACGATGCCGCCGTCGCCCTGGATCGGCTCGACGAAGAACGCCGCGACCTCGGTCGCGCCGATGTGGGTATTGATGTAGTCGATGGTCTTCTCAGCCGCTTCCAGACCACTCAGGCCGTCACGGAACGGGTAGCTCGTCGGCACGCTGTAGATCTCGCCGGGGAACGGGCCCATTCCGGCGCGCTCCGGCCACGGCCGGTAGGTCATCGCCATGGTCAGGTTGGTACGACCGTGAAAAGCGTGGTCGAGGGCAACGATGGCCCGGCGTCCGGTGAACTTGCGGGCGATCTTCACCGCGTTCTCCACCGCTTCCGCGCCGGTATTCACGAGCACCGAGTGCTTCTCGAAATCGCCGGGGGTGATCTGGCTAAGTTTCTCGGCGACCGCCACGTAGTTCTCGTAGGGCGTGACCGTGAAAAGAGTGTGGGTCAGTTTCGCTGCCTGAGCGGATGCTGCCGCCGCGACGTCGGGATGCGCGTGACCGATCGTGGTCACCCCGATACCGCAGCCGAGGTCGATGATCTGGTTGCCATCAACGTCGACCAGGATCGCTCCGGCGCCGTGGTCCATGTAAATGTTGGCGAGCGTTCCGGCGCCGCGGGCAACCGTTTTCTCTCGCCTGGCCTGAAGCTCGACCGACTTGGGGCCGGGGAGAGCCGTCACGAGCTTGCGTTTCTGGGGCACCGAATACGTAGCAGTCATTGCTCCAGCCTATGACCGCCAGCTCGACGGTAAGACCGCGGCTACAGGCGTTCGCGCGGAAAGACCCGGTGGGCGAGGCGATTGAGGGTACCGACTGGTGGCGATTCGTTGTAGGCGTTGGCCAATTCCTGACCGGACAGTCGGTGGATGGCCGCCATGATCTCATCCGTTGCCTGCCGGCGTGCCTTACCGGAGGTGGCCGGGCCGTGATGGCCGAGGTCGAGCGGTTCACCGAAGGTGACAGTGACCTTGCGAATACGCGGCACCTTGGTGCCGACCGGCTGAATCTCCTGGGTGCCGATCAAACCGACCGGAACGACGACCGCGCCCGTGGTGAGGGCGAGCCAGGCGACGCCCGTGCGGCCCTTATAGAGGCGGCCGTCGAGCGAGCGGGTGCCCTCCGGGTAGATCGCGAATGCGCCCTCGGCCTCGAGCACGGCACGGCCGGCGTCGAGAGCGACCTGCGCGGCCTGGCCGGCTCCGCGTTCCACACCGATGGCGCCGATGGCGGTGAAGAATGTTCGTGACACCCAGCCCTGGAATCCGGTCCCGGTGAAGTAGGTCGACTTGGCCAGAAACTGCACGCGGCGGGTCGCGACGAGGGGAATGACGATGCTGTCGATGAAGGAGAGGTGGTTGCTGGCGAGAATGACGCGGCCGGTGGCCGGAATATTCTCGCGCCCGATAATGCTCGGTCGAAAAACGATTCGGGCGACGGGGGCCATGATGCCGTAGCCGAGAAAATAGACGAATCCCGGTCGCTTGACACGCTCCTGATCGTCGGCCTGTTCGGCCGGAACGCCTTGATCAGAACTATCGATCGTGATGGTTTCGGCGTTGTCTTTGGGTTCTGCATCGGCACCAGTCACCCGTCGACACTACGCTACCACTGGCCAGCATCGAACATACGCCGCGCCCGGCACCTAGCATGGAGGTATGCGCAGAGTAATCATTCTCGGGTCCACTGGCTCGATCGGAACCCAGGCGCTCGACGTCATTCGTGCCAATCCGGAGCGGTTTGAGGTGGTCGGCCTCGCGGCCGGAAGCAACCGAGAACTGCTCGATGCGCAGGCCCTGGACTTTCAGGTCGAGCACACCGCCCTGGGAGCGGATGCTGCGGAGCAGCTCGTGCGGGACGTCGACGTCGACGTCGTGCTCAACGGCATCACCGGTTCGGTCGGCTTGGGGCCGACCCTGGCCGCGCTGAAAGCTGGTCGCATCCTGGCTCTGGCCAACAAAGAGTCGCTGATCGTCGGCGGCGAACTCGTGAAGAATCTTGCTGCACCAGGCCAGATCGTTCCGGTCGACTCCGAACACTCCGCCATCGCGCAGGCATTGCGCTCGGGAACCCAGCACGAGGTGCGTCGACTCGTGCTGACGGCATCCGGTGGGCCGTTTCGCGGTTACACCAGGGAACAGCTTGCCGGCGTGACGCCCGCGCAGGCCCTGGCCCACCCGACCTGGAACATGGGCCTGGTGGTCACCACCAACTCGGCCACCCTCATGAACAAGGGACTCGAGATCATCGAGGCGCACCTTCTGTTCGACGTGGAATATGACCGCATCGACGCCGTCGTGCACCCGCAATCCGTGGTGCACTCCATGGTCGAATTCGTGGACGGATCGACCATCGCCCAGGCCAGCCCGCCCGACATGCGACTGCCGATCTCACTCGGGCTGGACTGGCCGAACCGCGTGGCTGCGGTCGGCGCTCCGATCGACTGGACCTTACCGCAGAGCTGGACCTTCGAGCCCCTCGACGACACGGCTTTTCCCGCGGTCGAACTCGCCAAGAAGGTCGGCCGACTAGGCGGCACCTATCCGGCCGTGTTCAACGCGGCCAACGAGCAGGCCGTCGCCGCTTTTCACTCCGGGCGCATCGGCTTTTTGAACATCGTCGACACGGTGCTGCGCGTGGTCGAGAGCCACGAGTACGATTCCGAGCTCACCCTCGAGTCACTCGCCGAGGCTGAACGTTGGGCGCGTGCCGCCGCCGATCAGCTCATCGCGGCAGGCTGACGGCCTAATTACACTCGCCCGCTTTGACCCGGTCCTTGTCGTCCAGGCACTCTTCGCGTGCGTCCTTGGCATCCTCGGCGGCCTTTTTCTCCGCGTCGCGCGCGTCTTCGGCGGCGTCCTTGGCATTCTGTTCCTCGGCGAGGGCCGCCGCTTCGGCTGCGGCTTCAGCAGCGATAGCAGCAGCTTCGATCTCAACCGTCAGATCGGTGCTGACCAGGTTGATCGCGGTCTGAATCGACGCCGACCGTTCGGCGCTGACCTGGCCGGCGGCGGCCGCGGTGCGCAAATTACCCTGCATCGCGGTGAGGAGCGACTGGGCTTCGGTGAAGTCGCCGCCGGCCGCCGCCTCGGTGATGCCGAGCATCGCAGACTGCAGATTTTCGGCCGTGGCGGCCTGAAGTTCGACCGGCTCAGCCGCGCAACCGGCCAGCGGCAGGAGCAGAAGCAATCCGGAAACGAGCGCGAGGGTCAGTCGTTTGCGCATCACGGGTTCACGCTTTCCTGGAGCTGTTCGAGGTGCGTGCCGAGGGTGCCGTCGACCGCCGGATAACTCGGCGGAACCGCTGGCGGATCGTCTCCGCTGCCCAGAAACAACGCACCGAGCACGATCGCGGTGACCACCAGGGCCGCCAGGACGATCGAGAGGATGACCCGGTTGCGGCGCGGTGCAGGCGTGGTCCCCGTCTGCTTCCTGGAGATGGCCGCAGTTGCGGGTTTGGGCGTGGGGGCCGGATCGGCACGCAGCACCTCGGTCGCAGCCGCCTCAACTGCGCGAGCGGGTAGCAGCAGCGTGGCCACGGCCTGGTCTTCGGCTCCGGTCGCGAGCGCGCGGAGCAGCAGGGACGCCTCGGAAGCGGTGGGCCGGTCGCCGGTGTCGCGGGCGGTCATGGCTGCGAGTACCTCGGTCCAGTCCCGGCCGAGCGTGCTCGGAATCTCCGGCTGGCGTTGCAGCCTGGCCATCGCCGACTCCACGGCGGTTCCGGGGTAGGCGCGCACCCCGGTGAGGCATTCGAGCAGCACGAGACCGAGGGAATAGACATCCGTTGGTGCACCGATCAAAGCTCCGAGCGCCTGCTCGGGGCTCAGGTAGCTCGCGGTGCCGAGCAGCGAACCGGTCGCGGTGAGCCTTGACTCATCGAGCAGCCGGGCAATGCCGAAATCGGCGAGCTTGGCGTGCATGCTGCGCCCGGGAAAGCCGGAGGGCGACAGCAGTACGTTGGCTGGCTTGACGTCGCGGTGGATGATGCCCTGCTCGTGCACGTAGTGCAGCGCCTCGGCCAGATCGGCACCCATCACGGCCACCTCGAGGCTTGGCAGCGGGCCGCTCGCGATGCGGGCGCGCAGATCGGGGCCGTCCACGAGTTCCATCACGATGAAGGTGCGCGGCACGCCGTCGACGGTGGCGGTGCCGGCGTCGAACAGGGTGACCAGGGCGAAATGGTTCAGGCTCGCCAGCAGGGCGATCTCGCCGCTCTGACGCTCCGGCTCTGCGGCGCCACCATCAGCGCGAAAGAGTTTGACGGCCACTGTACGGCCGAGCGCGGTATCCGTTGCCCGATAAACGGATGCCATCCCGCCGGTGCCGATAAGGGTCTCGATCAGAAAACGGTCGCCAAGTAGGCTGCCCACCGGGCCGGGGGTCGGTAGCTGCTGGATGGGAATGGGTTCGTAAGACAGGGGGACCTCCTGGTGCGTCCACCCTCTAGCAAAGCACATGCGCACCCTAAAGGGGAGGTTCGGCCGCACAGCCAGCCCCTTTGCAGCTTGGTGCGGTTACTCTACGACAGTGGAAACCGTACTGCTGTTCATACTGGGCGTCGCGATCGTGGTCGTGGGACTCGCCGTGTCTATCGGCCTGCACGAAATCGGCCACCTCGTGCCCGCCAAGCTGTTTGGCGTCAAGGTAACCCAGTACATGATCGGCTTCGGCCCGACGCTCTGGTCGCGCACCAAGGGTGAGACCGAGTACGGCGTCAAGGCGCTGCCCCTCGGTGGCTATATCGCCATGATCGGCATGTTTCCACCGTCGAAAAAGGGCGGAGCTCCCCGCACCACCACTACCGGGTTCTTCGACCAGATGGTTCAGGAGGGCGAACCTGAGAAGAAGACCAGCGCCCTGTCCACCCTGGTCGACGATGCCCGCAAGGCCAGCGCGGAGACCATTGGCGATGGTGAAGAGCACCGCGCGTTCTATCAGCTGTCAGTCTACAAACGCGTGATCATCATGCTCGGTGGGCCCACCATGAACCTACTCATCGCCATCGTGATGTTCTCCATTCTGGTCATGGGATTCGGCAGCCCGCAGATCAGCACGACCATCGGCAGCGTGAGCCAGTGCGTGCTCCCCGCCTCGAGCGACCGGCAGACCTGCGAGTCAACCGATGAAGCCTCGCCCGGTGCCGCTGCCGGGTTGAAGCCTGGTGACCGATTGGTCAGCATCGGCGGAACAGCCATTACGAGCTGGGAGCAGTCGACCGAGGTCATCCGCTCGGCGCCCGGGCGCACTCTCGCCGCGGTGGTCGAGCGTGACGGCGCCGACGTCGACCTCTCGCTCACCCCCAAACTCACCGAACGCTACGTGTATACCGCCGACAACAAAATCAAAACGGACGCCTCCGGCGCTGCCATTACCGAGGAGGTCGGGTTCGTCGGCATCGGAGCGGCGAGCGAACTGGTGCCCCAGCCTGCGACAGCAGTGCTGCCCCTGGTGGGCGAAAACATCTCCGCCGTCGCGCACGTGATTCTCAACCTGCCCGACCGGCTCGTGGCCGTGGCCAAGGCCGCGTTCGGCCCGGGGGAGCGCGACCTGAACGGACCGATCAGCGTGGTGGGTGTTGGCCGGGTAGCCGGCGAACTGGCGAGCATGGACACCATTCCGGTCGCCACGAAGGTCGCCAGCATGCTGCAGCTGCTCGGATCGCTCAATATCGCCCTGTTCGTGTTCAACCTGGTGCCCTTGCTGCCACTCGACGGCGGCCACGTCGCCGGTGCACTGTGGGAAGGCATCCGTCGATTCTTCGCGAAGCTGTTCAAGCGGCCCGACCCCGGACCGGTCGACATGGCCAAGCTCATGCCGCTCACGCTGGCGGTCGTGGTTCTGCTCGGCGGGATGAGCCTGTTGCTCATCTACGCCGACATCGTCAAGCCCATCAACTTCTTCGGGTAGCCGGCAGGTACTTCCGCGGGCGGATGCGGCGCCCGGCGCACGGAAGTAGCATCAAGCCAAGCCACCACACGGGGAGTACAGCGGGAACGGGTACGGCATGCCGCGGCCCGTTCGATTGTGGTTGCTCGTGGTGATCTTCTTTCTGATCCAGGTGCCGGCGGTGGCCGTGCTGGCCTGGCCGGGGCCGGGGCGGCTTCGACCGGTTTGACATGATGCGCGGACCCGGACCACTCCCGGATTCTGACCGGCCAAGCCTGGCCCTGATCGGGTGGTTTCTCGCCGTCGTTTTGGCCCTGATCGGCCCGCTCGCCCTGATCGGCGCCCGGCGGTTTCCCGGCCCGGTCGTGGCCGTCGTCGCCGCCGCGGCGGTGCATTCACCCTCGTGCGTTCCGACATCGGCCTGCCCTATGTTGCCCTGATTTTCGCGATCGTTCTCGGCATCGTGCGGGGCGTGCGCGTCTGGATGTACAGCTCCGTCGCAGCGGCCTGGGTTCTGGTTCTGGTTCTGGTTCTGGTGCTGGTGCTCGCGGGCGCGTTCGGGGTGGGGCTGCATCCGCTGCGGATCGCCGGAACCACCCTGGCGCTGGCCGTGTTCATGGGAATCGGGGAGGCCATCCGCTCGCGTCGGGAGCGTTTTGCCGAGCTGCGGCGCACGGGGACGCCCGTGGTATGTCGGCCGAACAGCGGGAACGCGTGCGCATCGGGGAGGCATCCGTTGTGTTGGCGCGCGAGAGCAGCGACGACCTGCTCACGGTCACCGACGACGGGTCGGCGCCGGCCGCATCATGAGCAAGCTCGCCGCACGTCCCGGCGACGGCGACAGCTACGGCCATGGCGGAATGATGAACGGCGGGTTCGGGTTCGGCTGGTGGTTCCTGCTGATCCCGTTGTTCTGGATCATCGTCGTCGCCGTACTGTTCGCCATCTTCGGACGGCGCTGGCGTCGCGGTATGCGGGAGGGTCACGGACACCCGGGCGGGCAAGGCCAGGCGGATGCCACGAGCGCTGAGAAGACCCTGGCCGAACGCTTCGCCCAGGGCGACATCGACGAGGTCGAGTACCGCGCCCGCCTCGAAGTGCTGCGCGCCAACCGCCCGGACAGTCAGGCACCGCCCGCCTAGAAGCCGTTACCGGGACAGCAGCAGCGCCTCACCCTGGCCGCCGCCGCCGCACAGCGCGACGGCGGCTTTGCCGGTGCCACGCCGGGCCAGTTCGAGGGCAGCGTGCAGTGCAATGCGCCCGCCGCTCGACCCAATCGGGTGGCCGATGGCGATGCCGCCACCGTGAATGTTCACGACATCGGCCGACACGCCGAGCACTTTCGACGACTGGGCCACGACCGAGGCGAACGCCTCGTTGATCTCGACCAGGTCGAGATCGGCGGCGGTCCAGCCCTCGCGCTTGAGGGCGTGCGCGATGGCATTGGCCGGCTGGGAGTGCAGGGAGTTGTCGGGGCCGGCCACCTGGCCGCTCGCGTTGATCACGGCGAGCCAAGGCAGGCCGTGCTTCTCGGCCCAGGCGCGACTGGTCACTACGACAGCGCTCGCGCCGTCACTGAGAGGGGCTGCATTGCCGGCAGTGATGCTCCCCGCCGGGTCGAATGCCGGGCGCAGGCGGCCGAGCGTCTCGGTCGTGCTTTCGGCGCGAACGCCCTCATCGGTGCTGATCAGGAGCGGCTCGCCCTTCCGCTGCGGCACGCTGATCGGAGTGATCTCGTCGCTGAACACATCACTCGCGGCTGCGGCAGCAGCGCGCTGGTGCGAGGCAGCGGCGATTTCGTCCTGCTCGAGGCGGGTCTGTCCGAGTTCAACGTTCGCGCGCTCGGTGGAGAGCCCCATCGAGAGGCCGTCGAAGGCGTCGGTGAGTCCGTCGTGAGCGGCGTGGTCGAGCGCTGACACGGTTCCGTAATTCCAGCCCTGGCGGGAGCCAGGCAGCAGGTGGGGCGCGCGGGACATGGATTCCTGACCACCGGCCACGACGACATCCGCTTCGCCGAGCCGCACCAGGCGGGCGGCATCAATGACCGCGGCGAGGCCGGACAGACAGACCTTGTTGAGTGTCATCGCCGGCACATTCCATGGGATGCCTGCAGCCACGCTGGACTGCCGGGCAGGGTTCTGCCCACACCCGGCTTGCAGGACCTGACCCATGAGCACGAAGTCGACCTGCTCCGGTGCCACTCCAGCGCGGGCGAGGGCACCGGCAATGGCGGCGGCGCCGAGGTCGACGGCGGTGAGGGACGAGAGTTGCCCGTTCACGCGACCCTGCGGGGTGCGTGATCCGGCCAGGATTACGACGTCGGTTTCGGTCATCGGGACTCCTTTGTCAAAAAATTGATGCGTGCCACCCCAGCATATTGGCCACGTCTGGGTATCGGTTCACTCCTGCCTCTTGACAGTACCGTCGATCGCCCATAGATTCCTGATACCTGAACCACCTGTCAGGTTTGTAGAACGAGAGGCAAATTTCATGCGGGTAACAAAGATGTTCCTGGCCCCGGCAATTCTCGCCGTCGCCGCCCTGACCCTGGTCGGATGCGCCCCCACGGCCACGACCGGCGGCGCAGCCACCGATAATTCCACCACGAAGCTCGCGGTGCAGGTGGGCATGATCACCTCAGCGACCGGCCCGCTCGCCGCCTACGGCGCCGCGTACACCGCCGGGTTCAAGGCCGGCCTCGACTACGCCACCGACGGCACCGGCGCTGTCGACGGCCGCGAACTGGACATCACCTGGAAAGACGACCAGGGCAACCCCGACACCGCGGTCTCGGTCGCCAAAGACCTGATCGGGCAGGGATACCAGATTATGGCCGGCACCGTCGTGTCCGGAATCGCCGTCACCCTGGCCGAGCAGGCCGCGCAGAACAAGATTCTCTACATCTCGGGCCCGGCAGCCGCCGATGCCATCACCGGCCTCAACCAGTACACCTTCCGATCCGGCCGCCAGACCTATGAAGACGTTGCGACGGCAGGAAC
Organism: Cryobacterium sp. N21; assembly: GCF_002929575.1. Lineage (NCBI taxonomy): Bacteria > Bacillati > Actinomycetota > Actinomycetes > Micrococcales > Microbacteriaceae > Cryobacterium > Cryobacterium sp. N21. The sequence goes on from NZ_PJJQ01000032.1 coordinate 156,488, forward strand.
GTTCATCGGCGACCCGAGCGGCAAGAAGATCGTCGTCTTCGCCCAGGACAACGCCTTCGGTCAGGGCAACCTGGCCGGCGTCAAGGCCGTGCTCGGGGCCAAGGGCGCGACCGTCGATGGTGTACTTGTCGCCGAAGACGCAACCGAATTCACCCCCTTCGCGCAGCAATTGCTCGACGCCTCACCAGACCTCGTCTTCGTGGCCTGGGCCGGCGCCAGCACCGGTGCCATGTGGACCGCGCTGCAGCAGCAGGGCGTGTTCGATGCTGTTCCGGTTGTCACCGGCCTCGGTGATGTCTCGACCTACGGCGCGTACGGTGCCGCGAGCGGCAAGATCAGCTTTCTCTCGCACTACTTTGCGTCGGCCACCGACAACGAGCAGAGCAAAGCCATGATCAGCTACCTGAAAGCCAACGACGCACAGGCAGACCTGTTCTCGCCCGACGGTTTCGTGGCCGCGCAGATGCTCGTTCAGGCCGTTCGCGAGGGCGGTGGTGACAACGTCGATGACATGATCGCCTCGCTCGAGGGCTACACGTTCGACTCGGTCAAGGGTTCGATCACCATTCGTGCAGAAGACCACGCCGTGCTGCAGCCGATGTTCCAGGCCACGCTTAAGGAAGGCACCGACGGTACCTGGGCGCCGGAACTGATTGAGACTGTCGACGCCAAGACCGTCGCGCCGCCCATCGTCGCAGCAAAGTAGATCGCGATGCCGGACCAGCCCGTGCTCAGCATCGAGCATCTGGGCCTGCAGATCGGCGGTGCACGCATCCTCAACGATGTGTCGCTGTCGATCCCGCGGGGCGAGATGCTCGGTGTGATCGGCCCCAACGGGGCCGGTAAAACAACCCTGTTCAACCTGATTTCCGGTGTGCTGTTTGCCACGGAAGGCGTGGTGCGACTGAACGGCCGCACCATGACCCGGGAACCGATCCACGTCAGGGCACGGGCCGGCCTCGGTCGCACCTTTCAAACCTCGAGCCTGTTCAACGGGCTGAGCGCCACCGAAAACGTGCGGCTGGCCGCACAGGCCAAGGCCGGCGGCGGCAGTCTGGTCACCCGGTTTCCGAAGGGGACGGATGCCGCCACCCGGCTTGCCGCCGATCGTCTCGACGAGGTGGGGCTGGCTGATCTTGCCGAAGCCAAAGCCGGTGGCCTCTCCCACGGTGACAAGCGCAAGCTGGAGATCGCCATGCTGCTCGCGATGGACCCGAGCGTCATCCTGCTCGACGAGCCGATGGCCGGCGTTGGCTCCGGCGACGTGCCCGGCCTGATGGAGGTCATTCGCGCGTTGCACCACGGTGGCCGCACGGTGCTCATGGTCGAGCACCACATGGAGGTCGTGCTCGGCCTGGTCGACCGCGTTGCGGTCATGCACCACGGCGAGCTGCTCGCCTGCGACACCCCCGACGCCGTGATGAAGAATCCCACGGTTCAGTCCGCCTACCTCGGAGACCCGGTATGAGCACCACATCAAGAACCAATATCCTCACCGTGCGCAACCTGTACGGACGCATCGAGGGCCAGCAGGTCGTCGAAGACGTCTCGTTCGACGTACCAGACACCGGCGTCACCGCTCTGCTCGGCCGGAACGGCGTCGGCAAAACCAGCACCATTAAATCGATCCTCGGCCTGATCGACCGCACCGGCGCGATCACCCTCGCCGGGCGCCGCGTCGACCGGCTGCCCACCCACAAGGTCGTGCAGCTCGGCGTCGGCTACGTGCCCGAAGACCGCGAGGTGTTCGGCAAGCTCAGCGTCGCCGAAAACCTGAAACTGGCCGAACGCTCCGCCCACCCGAACCGCGCCCTGGTCGAGGAACTCTTTCCCGACCTCGTGCAACGCCACGCCCAACTCGCCGGTACCCTCTCCGGAGGGCAGCAGCAGATGGTGTCGCTCGCCCGAGCCCTGCTCAACCAAAACCGGCTGTTGCTGGTCGACGAACCCACCAAGGGACTCTCGCCGAAAATCGTCACCGAGGTCACCCAGGCACTACTGGCCGCCGCCAAAACAGTGCCGATCCTTCTGGTCGAACAGAACCTGCAGGTGATTCGCCAACTCGCCGACCGGGTGGTCGTGCTCTCCGGCGGCCGCGTCGTCTTCACCGGCGAAGCCGCCGAATTGCTCGATGACCCCGAACGCATCCAGCGTTACCTGGGCTTGCACAGCGGCGCGGACCACAGCAGCACCGACCACAGCAACACGGAGCAGGTGCCGGCATGAGCACCATCGTTCTGCTGCTGATCACCGGCCTCGGCCTCGGGGCTCTGTACTTTCTGGTCGCCTCCAGGCTCTCCCTCATCTACGGCCTGATGGGCGTGCTCAACTTCGCTCACGGCTCCTTTCTGACCATCGGCGCCTTCATCGGCTGGGAGGTAGCCCGTCGGCTCAGTGACGGGTCGTGGTGGGCACTGGTCGCTGCCATGCTGACCGGCGCCGTGGTCGGGGCGCTCGTCGCCGCCGCGACCGAATTCTTCCTGATCCGGCGGCTGTACAACCGGCACATCGAACAGGTACTCGTGACGGTCGGCCTCGCGCTGGCCTCTGTAGCTCTGTTCGAGGGAATCTGGGGCACCGACCCGACCTACGTGACGAGCCCGTCCTGGCTCGGGCAGACCACCGAGATTCTCGGCGCGCGCATTCCGAACAACCGCTTCATGCTCATTCTGGTGGCGGTGCTGGTGCTCGTGGCGATCGTGCTGTTCCTCAAATTCACCCGGTACGGCCTGATCATTCGGGCCGGCGTCGAGAACCGTCTCATGGTCACCGCGCTCGGCATCGATGTGCGCCGCGCCTTCACCCTGGTGTTCGCGATCGGTGGTGCCGCCGCCGGACTCGGCGGGGTGCTCGCCTCGATCTACTATGGCTACGTTTCGGCGCACATCGGCGGGTCCCTGCTGATCTTCGCCTTCATCGTGACGGTCATCGGAGGGTTAGGGTCTCTGGCCGGGGCGGCCATCGCATCCGTTCTGGTGGCAGTGCTGCAGCAGTTCGCGAACTTTTATCTGGGCGGAACCGGCGACCTGGCCGTGGTGCTGGCCCTGGCCGCGGTGCTGTTATTGCGTCCGCGCGGACTGATGGGAGCGAAAGCATGAGCGCCTTCCGGGCCAGACCAATGACCAAAATCACGGCCAGCGCGGCGCTGGTGCTGCTCATGGTGCTGCTGCCGCTTCTGAACATCACGATTCCCGGTGTCTTTCCGGGCGCGACCTACACGCCCGGTACCCTGCAACTGCTCGCCTACGCCATGCTCATCGCGGCTCTAGCGCTCAGCTACCACCTCTTGTTCGGCCTGGCCGGCATGCTCTCGTTCGGGCACGCTCTCTTCTTCGCGGCCGGCGCCTACGGCCTGGGCATCGTGCTGCGCAACTTCTCACCGAGTTGGTTGCCAGCCGGTGCGACGTTCGTAGCGTCGATTCTGATCACGGTGCTGATCGGCTTCGTGTTGGCCGCACTCGTGGGTTCGGTCAGCCTGCGGGTCACCGGCATCTCCTTTGCCATGGTCACGCTCGCCTTCGCGCAGGCCGGCTCGGTCGTGGTACGGCGCAATCCGGGCGGGCAGACCGGCGGCGACGAGGGGCTCACCCTCGACGTCTCGCATGTGCCAGACGCACTGGTCGGCGTACTCAACACCCGCAACCTGTACTGGCTGTCGCTCGCTGTTCTGGTCACGGTCTACCTCGTGGTGTTGTGGGTGGAGAAATCCCGCGCGGGCCATGTTGTGGCCGCGACTCGCGAAAACGAACTCCGGGTACGGGTCATCGGCATCCGTCCCTATTTTGTGCGGCTGCTGATCTTCAGCATTGCCGGGGCGCTCGCCGCCCTCGCTGGAGCCGCGTTTCTGTTGCTGCAGAGCGGGGTCTCGCCGCGCGTCGCCACGCCCGACTTCACGCTGACCCTGCTGGTGATCGTCGTGCTCGGCGGCGTCGGGCTGCGCTGGGGCGCCGTCCTCGGCGCGCTGGTCTACACGCTTCTCGACCAGCGGCTGACCGCCCTGGCCGGTTCGGAATTCATCGCCGGCCTGCCCGACATTCTGCGGATTCCTTTGTCGCAGCCGTTGTTCATTCTCGGAACACTGTTTATTCTCGTGGTGTTGTTTCTTCCGGGTGGGCTGGCTGGGCTGACCCGGCGCAACCGCCGGCCGCAACGGCCTCGGGCTCGAGGTCGGGAGCGCATGCTTGACTCAGAGGAGACGACATGACCGATGATGGCCTGCACACGCTGGGCCGATGGACCCGCGACCGCGCCAGGGCCACGCCCGAACGAGTCGCCGTCGACGATCGCGGCGTCACACTGCGCTACCGCGACCTCGACGACCGGGCCAGCGACCTCGCCGCGGCTTTTCGGGCCGCCGGCTACGGCGTCGGCGATCGGGTGGCGACCATCACCGGCAACAGCTCAGACCAGGTCGTGTTGTTCTTCGCCTGCGCGCAGGCCGGCCTCGTGCTCGTTCCGCTGTCGTGGCGGCTCGCACCACGCGAGCTCGCCGCGCAGTTGCAGCTCGCCGACCCGGCCCTGTTGCTGGTCGACGACGAGTTCCATACCCTGGCAACGGATGCCCAGGGTCGGCTTCCCCTGCCCCTCCCCTCGACTTTGCTCGGCGTGCGGGGTGTGGAAAACGTCGTGCCGGCCCCGCGACGCGGCCCGGACGATGAGCTGGTGACCCGCACGGTTCGTGACGATGACGCCCTGCTGATCGTATTCACCTCCGGCACGCTCGGCCCGGCCAAGGGCGTGGTTCTGACCCACGCGAACTGTTTCTGGACCAACCTGTCGCTCTCGCGTATCACCGAGATCACCAGAAAAGATGTGGTGCTCTCGGTCATGCCGCAGTATCACGTGGGCGGCTGGAATATTCAGCCTTTGCTGGCCTGGTGGATGGGGGCCACGGTCGTGCTCGAGCGCACCTTCGACCCCGGCCGGGTGCTGCACCTGATCAAGGACCGTCGCATCACGACCATGATGGGCGTTCCGGCGAACTACCTGTTCCTCGCGCAGCACCCCGATTTCGCTGCGACCGACCTGTCCAGCCTGAATCACGCCGTGGTTGGTGGCGCACCAATGCCCGCGCAGCTGCTGCGTACCTGGCATGCCCGCGGAGTTGCACTCACCCAGGGGTACGGTCTGACCGAGGCCTCCCCGAACGTGTTGTGTCTGCCCGACGACGAAGCCCGCAGCATGGTCGGCTACGCCGGCAAGCCGTATCCGCACGTCGAGGTCGCCGTGGCCGATCCGATCACCGGCGACCTGCTCGGCGGGGCCGCGACGGGTGAACTGCTGGTGCGTGGGCCCGGCGTGTTCTCGGGCTATTTTCGTGCTCCCGAGCAGACCGCTCGCACCCTGCGCGGTGGCTGGTTGCACACCGGTGACCTCGTGCGCCGCGACGAGCACGGCTACTTTGCCGTGATCGACCGGCTCACCGACATCTTCATCTCGGGCGGCGAGAGCGTGGCACCGGCCGAGGTGGAGACCGTGCTGATCGAACACGCCGCGGTCGCCGAGGTGGCGGTCATCGGGGTGCCGCACGATCGGTGGGGAGAGGTCGGTGTGGCCTTCATCGTGCTGACACCCGGATTCGCGGCCGATGAGCTCGGCATTCTGGCCTACGCCCGCACCCAACTGGCCGCGTTCAAGGTTCCGGCGTTCGTGCGCTTCGTACCGGAAATTCCGCGATCCCTCGGCAGCAAGGTGCTGCGGCGCCAGCTGCTGGAGAGCTGGAAACACGGACTTGATTTTGAAAAGATAGGAAACAAACTATGAGCGCCGGAATGCCGCGAACCGCCCGAGGCGAAGAAACCAAGCGCAAACTCATCGAAGCAGCCGAGCAGGTGTTCTCGCGGGTCGGCTACGCCGATGCGTCAATCTCGCGCATAACGGATGCCGCCGGCATCGGCCAGGGCACGTTCTACCTCTACTTCGACTCGAAACTGCAGATCTTCAACGAACTGGTCGAAGACCTCAACCACCGCGTGCGGTTGGCGATGAGTGCAGCATCCGCTGCTACGGAAAATCGGATCGATTCGGAGCGCGCCGGGTTTCGGGCCTTTTTTCAATTCACCGCCGACCACCCCGCGCTGTACCGGGTGATTCGTGAGGCAGAGTTCGTCTCGCCTGGCGCTCTGCGCCTGCACTACACGCGCATCGTCGAGGGCTACATAGCGGGGCTGCGCGCGGCCGGCGCGGCAGGCGAGATCAGCGACATCGATCCCACCGTTGCAGCATGGGCGCTCATGGGAATCGGCGAGATGATCGGCATGCGCTGGGTGCTCTGGGGAGATGACGAGGCGCTCGAAGGGGCCGGGTCCGATCCGTTCGCGAGCGGAACCCGTGCCGTGCCCGAGCACGTTTTCGAGCAGATGATGCGGTTCATCGAGGGTGCACTGGGTGCCGCTAGCACCGTCTCGAGCAGCACCGTCTCCGGCAGCACCGTGGAAATGAGGCAGCGATGAGTGAGTACTATCAGCCGTTCCGGGCTCGGGTCGCTGGGGGAGACCTGCGCGGTGGCCAGTGGCGCGCTGCCCAGGGGCAGTCGACGGTGCTGGCAATCCACGGCATCACCGCCTCGCACCTCTGCTGGCCGTGGCTGGTGGAACGCCTGCCGGGCTCGCGGGTGATCGCTCCCGACCTGCGCGGTCGCGCTCGCAGCAACGCCCTGCCGGCGCCCTACGGGCTGCGGCATCATGCCGAAGACCTGGCCCGGCTGTTGGACTTTCTGGAGGTCGACCGTACGGTCGTGGTCGGGCACTCGATGGGCGCGTTTGTCGCCGTATGGCTCGCCCACCTCTATCCCGACCGGGTTGACTCTCTCGTTCTGGTGGACGGTGGCCTGCCGATTCCACGCGACGTGGGCATCGACCCCCTGCTCATGCTCGGCCCAGCCGCCAAACGGCTATCGCAGACCTTCGAGACGGTCGAGGCCTACCAGGACTTTTGGCAGAACCACCCCGCGTTCGTCGCCGACTGGTCATCGCGGGTGGCCGATTTTGCCCGCTACGACCTCGATGGCACGGCGCCGGCTCTGCACCCCTCGGCGCGGCTGGAGGCGGTGGCCGCGAATGCGCTGGAGCTCAACGGTGCCGACGGCTACGCGGAGGCGCTCGCCGACCTCAGTCTGCCGATCGAATTTCTGCGTGCCCCGCGCGGGCTGCTGGACGAGCCGACCGCACTGTACGACCGGGCGGTTGTCGCCGACTGGGCGACACGACTGCCGCGGCTGACCGTGCGGGAGGTCGACGACGTCAACCACTACACGATCGTGATGAGCGACCGGGGCGCCGACCAGGTCGCCCGGGCCGTGAACCTGTACGCCCCCGCCAGCTACCCGAGAGGACCCCGATCATGAGCGACACCATCACCACCAGTACGGGCAACATTTTCGACGGCATCACCGCGCACAGCGTTGTCACCCCGCGCCTGCGCGCCGGAGTGCTCGAACGGCCGGCAACAGGAACGGCCGCGGCGACCGTCGTCTTCGTGCATGGCAACGTGTCGTCATCGCTGTTCTGGCAGCCGCTGATGCTGGCCCTGCCCACGTCGGTGCGGGCGCTCGCCATCGACCTGCGCGGCTTCGGCAGCAGCGAAACCCTGCCGGTCGATGCCACCCGCGGCTTGGCCGACTACTCCGACGATATCGCCGCTGTGCTCACCGAACTCGGCGTCGACGGAGCGCACCTCGTGGGCTGGAGTATGGGCGGCGGTGTGACCATGCAGCTGCTGCTCGATCACCCCGGCCTCGCGGCGTCCCTGACCCTGGTCGCGCCGGTTTCCCCCTATGGCTTCGGCGGCACCGGGGGAGCGGATGGCCATCGGCTGAGCGTTGACGACGCCGGAACGGGCGCCGGCGGAGCCAACCCCGACTTCGTCGCCAGGCTGCATGACGGTGACCACGGCGCTGACCAGACCAGCCCCCGCACCGTCTACCAGACCACCTACGTCAAGCCGCCGTTCAGCTCGGACCACGATGAAATCTGGATCGACTCCATGCTGACCACGGCCACCGGCGTCGGTAACTACCCCGGGGATTCGACAGTTTCAGAGAATTGGCCCGGATTCGCCCCCGGCGACAGCGGCGTGCTCAACACCATGTCTCCCGGTCATTTCAACACGAGCGGCATTGTCGACCTGGCCGAGAAGCCGGCCATTCTCTGGATTCACGGCAGCGACGACGTCATCGTGTCGGACACCTCGTTTTTCGACCTCAACTATCTTGGGCAGCTCGGCGTGATTCCAGGCTGGCCTGGCGCTGAGGTGGCCCCTCCCCAGCCGATGATCCAGCAGACCCGGGCTGTGCTTGGCGCCTACCAGGCCGCCGGCGGCACGCTGACCGAGCTGGAACTGGCCGACTGTGGGCACTCACCGCACCTCGAACACCCGGCCGAGTTTCTGGCGGCGCTGCTGGCCCAGCTGGAACGCTGATCCGCTGGCGGCATTCAGCTTCGCTCGCACTACGACAACTAAGCTAGGTACGTGGCTGCAATCAACTTGGGGATGCCCAAAGTACCTGAGGTACTCGCTCCCAGACGTAAATCCCGTCAAATCAAGGTCGGAAAGGTCCTGGTCGGTGGCAATGCTCAAGTGAGCGTGCAATCGATGACGACCACTCCGACAACGAACATCAACGCGACGCTGCAGCAGATCGCCGAGCTCACGGCGACCGGCTGCGACATCGTGCGTGTTGCCGTGCCGACTCGCGATGACGCCGAGGCGCTGCCGATCATCGCGAAGAAGAGCCAGATTCCGGTGATCGCGGACATCCACTTTCAGCCGAACTACGTCTTCGCCGCGATCGACGCCGGCTGCGCCGCCGTGCGGGTCAACCCCGGCAACATCCGCAAATTCGACGACCAGATCGGCAAGATCGCTGCGGCCGCCAAGGCCGCCGGTGTCAGCCTGCGCATCGGCGTCAACGCCGGCTCGCTCGAGCCGAGTCTCATGCAGAAATACGGCAAGGCCACCCCGGAGGCGCTCGTGGAGAGCGCCGTTTGGGAGGCGAGCCTGTTCGAGGAGCACGACTTTCACGACTTCAAGATCTCGGTCAAGCACAACGACCCGGTGATCATGGTCAAGGCCTACCGCCTGCTCGCCGAACGCGGCGACTGGCCGTTGCACCTCGGCGTGACTGAGGCCGGTCCCAGCTTTCAGGGCACGATCAAGAGCGCAACGGCGTTCGGCATCTTGCTCGGCGAAGGCATCGGCGACACCATCCGCGTCTCGCTCAGCGCTCCGCCGGTCGAGGAGATCAAGGTGGGATTGCAGATTCTGCAGTCGCTCAACCTGCGCGAGCGCAAGCTGGAGATCGTCTCCTGCCCGAGCTGTGGCCGGGCACAGGTCGACGTCTACAAGCTCGCCAATGATGTCACCGACGGGCTCGAGGGAATGACCGTGCCGCTCCGCGTCGCCGTCATGGGCTGCGTCGTCAACGGACCGGGTGAGGCTCGCGAAGCCGACCTCGGTGTCGCGAGCGGCAACGGCAGGGGCCAGATCTTCGTGCGCGGCGAGGTTATCAAGACCGTGCCAGAGTCCGAGATCGTGAAGACCCTCATCGAAGAGGCCAACCGGCTCGCCGCCGAGATGCCCGCTGCCGCGCTCGGCAGCCCCACGGTCTCCGTCGGCGCGAAGTAACTCTCCTGATCCGCGAAAGCGGATGATTGCTTGCTTTTCTTTCGGGTGTCAGAATATAGTTGCACCTGTCAGGAGGTGTTGCAATGAATGTTGAACAGCTCAGTGCCACCCTTGCTGCGGTCGCTAGTCCGCAACGGATGCTCATTCTCGCCGAGTTGCAGGGCGGTCGCGTGCACGTCAGTGAGCTGGCACGACGCGTCGGGATGTCGCGTGCTCTGCTCTACATGCACCTCGCAAAGCTGGATGCGAGCGGGTTCGTCACGACGTCGCTGGAACTCTCCCCGGAGGGGACCGCTCTCAAGTACGTCGCCTTGGCACCGTTCTCACTCCGCATCACCATCGACACCATCACCGACGCCGTGGCACACGCCGCGGCGTCCAACCAGCAGGGGGAAACACCATGAACTTCGACTTCGCCTACCTCGTTCCCATCGTTGCGATCATCGGCGGAATCACCTACGCGATCTTCAACCTGTACTTCAAGTCGCGTCGGCAGGCAGCCGGTTCCGAGGGTTCAACCGCCCTGACTCACGCGCTGGCGGAGAGCAACGCGACCAACGCCGCCCTGCTCGAAAAACTGACTTCTTTGGATACGCGACTGGTCGCCATCGAGCGCACCCTGAGCGAGGTCGGCTGAACCAGGCCGTGGGGGAGCGGATCGCGGCGCGCGCGTAAGGTAGACGGGTGCCTACACGTCTCTCCAACTACTTCCTCCGTACTCTCCGCGAAGACCCCTCCGACGCCGAGGTGACCAGCCACCGCCTCCTCGTGCGGGCCGGCTACATCCGTCGCCAGGCCCCGGGTATTTTCGCCTGGCTGCCACTCGGCCTGCGGGTGAAGGCAAAAGTGGAGCGCATCATCCGTGAGGAGATGACCGCGGCCGGCGCGCACGAGGTGCACTTTCCGGCCCTGCTGCCGCGTGAGCCCTACGAGTTGACCGGCCGCTGGGACGAGTACGGCGAGGGCCTGTTCCGCCTGAAGGACCGCAAGGGCTCCGACATGCTGCTCGCGCCGACCCACGAAGAGGTCTTCGCGCTGCTCGTGAAAGACCTGTACAGCAGCTACAAGGACCTGCCGCTGTCGATCTACCAGATTCAGGACAAGTACCGCGACGAGGCACGCTCACGCGGCGGACTGCTGCGCGGCCGCGAATTCACCATGAAAGACGCGTACTCCTTCGACTACACCGACACCGGCCTCGACCTGAGCTACCAGCTGCAGCGCGACGCCTACGAGCGCATCTTCAACCGGTTCGGCCTCGAATACGAGATCGTCCAAGCGGATGCCGGCGCCATGGGTGGCTCCAAGAGCGAAGAGTTTTTGCACCCCACCCCCGTCGGCGAGGACACCTTCGTGCGCAGCCCCGGCGGCTACGCGGCCAACATCGAGGCGTTTCGCACGCTCGTTCCGAAAGACAAAGACTTCAGCGCGCTGCCCGCCGCGCAGATCTTCGACACCCCGAACACCCCGACCATCCAGACCCTGGTCGACAAGGCCAACGCCGAGCACCCGCGCCTCGACGGTCGCGAGTGGACCGCAGCCGACACCCTCAAGAACGTCGTGCTCGCGCTCACGCACCTCGACGGCACCCGGGAACTCATCGCGATCGGCGTTCCCGGCGACCGCGAGGTCGACCTCAAGCGCGTCGAGGTCGCCTTCGCCCCCGCCGAGGTCGAGGCGGCCAACGAGGGCGACTTCGCCCAGAACCCCGGCCTGGTCAAGGGGTACATCGGCCCGTGGGGCGCCCAGGGCGCCGTTCTTGGTATCAAATCGACCACCGGAATCCGTTTTCTGGTCGACCCGCGCGTGGTTGCGGGCACCGAGTGGATCACCGGTGCCAACGAAGACAATGGGCACGTGTTCGGCCTCGTCGCCGGCCGTGACTTCGCCATCGACGATGTGGTCGAGGCCTCTGACGTGCGCGCCGGCGACCCCGCCCCCGACGGAAGCGGCCCGGTCGAGCTCATTCGCGGTATGGAAATCGGTCACGTGTTCCAGCTCGGCCGCAAGTATGCCGAAGTGCTCGGCCTCAAGGTTCTCGATGAGAACGGCAAGCTGGTCACAGTCACGATGGGTTCATACGGCATCGGCGTCACCCGCATCCTCGCGGTCATCGCCGAACTCAACAACGACGCGAAGGGCCTGATCTGGCCCGAATCGGTCACGCCATTCGACGTGCACGTGATCGCCACCGGCCGGGACGAGATCGTCTTCGACACCTCGGAGGCCGTCGTCGCCGCCATCGAAGCCACCGGCCGGGAGGTGCTCTACGACGACCGCCGCAAGGTGTCGCCGGGTGTCAAGTTCGGTGACGCCGAGCTCATCGGCGTGCCGTGGATCGTCATCGTCGGCCGCGGCGCCGCCGACGGCATCGTCGAACTGTGGAACCGCCGCACCGGCGATCGCGAGCAGGTCGACGTCGCTGACGTCGCCAAGCACTTCGTCTAACGAGTCAGTATCGAGAACGGATGCTGCCTGGCCCAGCCGGCAGCATCCGTTCTGCAGCGAACCCAGCAGGACCGGACCAGCCCGGGCGAGTGGGTGACGGGGCGCCGCAGATTCGGGTACCGTAGTATTCAGCCCGCTGCGCGGTTTCGCGGCGGCAAGATCATGCGACTAGATCGTACGTAGAGGAGGCCGGCCATGGACATCGACCTCAGTGTTTTGCGGCTACTGGAGCGCGAAAAAGAGATTCCCTTCGAGGAACTCGTGCAAATCATTGAACAGGCGATTCTGACCGCCTATGTCAAGCACATCCAGCAGGACGTGTCGAAGCTTGAGGCGTCGAAGATTGCTGAAGCCAAGCACGATATCCAGGAAGTGCCCGAAGCGCGCGTCGTTCTCGACCGCAAGTCCGGGCACGTGGATATCTACATTCCCGAGCATGACGACGAGGGCAACGTCATCGGCGAAGCCGTCGACAACCCGACCGACTTCGGTCGTATTGCGGCCTTCGCCGCCAAGCAGGTCATCAACCAGCGTCTGCGCGACCTGGCCGACGATGCAGTGCTCGGCGAGTTCAAAGGCCGCGAGGGCGACATCGTCGCCGGTATCATCCAGCAGGGTCCGAACCCGCGCATGATCCACGTCGACCTCGGTACCATCGAAGCGATCATGCCCCCCGAGGAGCAGGTCCCCACCGAGAGCTACGTGCACGGAGCGCGCATCCGCGTGTTCGTCACGGCCGTCGGTCGCGGGCTCAAGGGCCCGCAGATCACCGTGTCGCGCACCCACCCGTCGCTCGTGCGCAAGCTGTTCGCACTCGAGGTGCCCGAGATTGCCAGCGGAGTCGTCGAGATCGTGTCACTCGCCCGCGAAGCCGGCCACCGCACCAAGATTGCGGTGCGCGCGACCGAGCCGGGCGTCAACGCCAAGGGCGCCTGCATCGGCGAACTCGGCCAGCGTGTGCGCGCCGTGACCGTCGAACTCAACAACGAGAAGATAGACATCGTCGATTTCTCGCCCGACCTCGCGACCTTCGTCGCGAGCGCACTGTCTCCGGCCAAGGTGACCAGCGCCTATGTGATCGACCAGTCGATCAAGGCAGTGCGAGCCCTCGTGCCCGACTACCAGCTCTCGCTCGCCATCGGCAAGGAGGGCCAGAATGCCCGCCTCGCGGCAAAGCTCACCGGCGCGAAAATCGACATTCAGCCGGACAGCATTCTGGAGGATGCCGAATAGGGGGTACGATGGACTCCGTAAGAACGTGTATTGGCTGCCGTTCGCGCGCCCCTCGATCCTCACTTTTGCGGATCGTTGCTGGGAAATCAGAAGTTGTGGTGGATGAAACCGCCACAATCCCCGGTAGAGGTGCGTGGCTGCACGCCCGTGAATCGTGCTTTCAGGATGCCGTAAGGCGACACGCTTTCGGGCGTGCCTTTCGCGTGACCAGGTCACTGGACGCGAAACAACTAGAGAACAGGCTGAATTGGCTTATGGATAACTAATGAGCGGCTCGAAATGAGACCCGTCCGTTACTAACGGTCTGCCCCTTTCCGGGTGCAGGCCCGGAACAGGAGAATTGTGGCTGCGAAACCACGCGTGCACGAGATCGCTACCGAACTCGGACTCGAAAGCAAGGATGTCCTTGCTAAATTGAAAGAAATGGGCGAGTTCGTCAAAGGGCCGTCTTCCAGTGTTGAACCGCCCGTAGCGCGTCGCCTCCGCGTCGCTCTTGAAGCCGTCAGCGCCGCCGCCAAGGCTGCAACGCCCGCGCCCGCTGCCAGTACCCCAACTCCGGCTCGTCCGAGCCACGGCGCCAAGCCGGGAGCTCGTCCGGGCCCGAAGCCCGCTGCCGAACCGGTCGCCCCGGTTGCGTCCGAGGCCGCTCCCGCAGTGGATGCCGCGCCCCTTCCGGTCGCGCCGCTCACCGTCGCCGAGCGCCAGACCCAGGCCGCCGAGAAGGCTGCCGCTGCCCAGAAGGCTGCTGCCGCCGACAAGGCCGCCGCCGCTGAGGCCGCCGACAAGCCCAGCACCGATACCCCGGAAGCGAAGACCGCGGCAGGATCGGCTACGCCGGTCAAGCCGGGTATGCCTCGCCCCGGAGCTGCACGACCGGGCAATAACCCGTTCGCCAGCAACCAGGGCATGGGTCAGCGTCCGGCCCAGCCGCCGCGTCCGGGTAACAACCCGTTCGCGAGTGCGCAGGGCATGGGCCAGCGCCCCGCAACACCCACCCCGAGCAACATTCCGCGCCCTCCGGCGCCTCGCCCAGGCGCCCCGCGCCCTGGCGGACCCGGCCAGGCTGCACGCCCGACCGGTTTCGGACAGCGTCCGGGCGCTTTCCAGCGTCCAGGCGGCGCTCCGGGTGGAGCCGGCGCCGCACGCCCCGGATTCACTCGTCCCGGCGCTCCCGCCGGAGCTCCCGGCTTCGGCCCGCCTCGCCCCGCCGGTGGAGGAGGCGGAGCCGGTCGCGGTCGCGGCCCGGGCGGTGGCACCGCTGGTGCCTTCGGTCGCGGTGGCGGCAAGAACAAGGCGCGCAAGTCGAAGCGTACGAAGAGAGCAGAGTTCGAGCTGCGCGAGGCCCCGTCGCTGGGTGGAGTATCCGTACCCCGCGGCGACGGCGGAACCGTTGTGCGTCTGCGTCGCGGAGCATCCATTACGGACTTCGCCGACAAGATTGACGCCAGCCCCGGAAACCTCGTTACCGTACTGTTCCACCTCGGTGAAATGGCCACGGCAACGGAGTCCCTCGATGAGGCCACGTTCGACGTGCTCGGCAGCGAGCTCGGCTACAAGATCCAGATGGTCTCGCCCGATGACGAAGACCGTGAGCTGCTGCTCGCGTTCGACATCGACATCGACCAGGAACTCGAAGACGAAACCGATGAAGACCTCGAGATTCGTCCTCCCGTCGTGACCGTCATGGGCCACGTCGACCACGGTAAGACCGCGCTCCTTGACGCGATCCGTAACGCCAAGGTCGCCGAGGGTGAAGCCGGTGGAATCACGCAGCACATCGGTGCGTACCAGATCATCACCGAGCACGAGGGTATCGACCGCGCGCTGACCTTCATTGACACACCGGGTCACGAGGCGTTCACCGCCATGCGTGCTCGTGGTGCGCAGGTCACCGACATCGCCATCCTCGTGGTCGCTGCCGATGACGGCATCATGCCGCAGACGATTGAGGCGCTCAACCACGCCCAGGCCGCCAACGTGCCGATCGTCGTCGCAGTGAACAAGATCGACAAGCCCGGCGCCAACCCGCAGAAGGTGCGTCAGCAGCTCACCGAATTCGGCCTCGTCGCCGAAGAATACGGCGGAGACGTCATGTTCGTCGACGTGTCGGCCAAGAACAAGACCGGCATCAAGGAAATCCTTGACGCCGTGCTCCTGGTCGCTGACGCCGGACTCGACATGCGCTCCAACCCGAACAAGGATGCCCGCGGTGTCGCCATCGAGGCTCGCCTCGACAAGGGCCGCGGCGCGGTGGCAACCGTGCTCATCCAGTCCGGAACGCTGCACGTTGGAGACTCCATCGTCGCCGGAACGGCCTATGGCCGCGTTCGTGCGATGGCCGACGAAAACGGTGTTGCCGTTCTCGCCGCCACGCCGTCCCGCGCGGTTCAGGTGCAGGGTTTGTCGAGCGTTCCCCGCGCCGGCGACACCTTTCTCGTCATCGAGGAAGACCGTACAGCCCGTCAGATCGCTGAGAAGCGTGAAGCCGCCGAGCGCAACGCGCTGCTGGCCAAGGCCCGCAAGCGCATCAGCCTCGAAGACTTCACCCGTGCTCTCGAAGAGGGCAAGGTCGAGTCGCTCAACCTCATCATCAAGGGTGACGTTTCCGGTGCCGTTGAGGCCCTGGAAGAGTCGCTGCTCAAGATCGAGGTCGACGATTCGGTTCAGCTGCGCATCATCCACCGTGGTGTCGGTGCGGTCACGGAGAGCGACGTCAACCTCGCTACCGTCGACAACGCCATCATCATCGGGTTCAACGTTCGCCCCGACACGAAGGCCCGCGAGCGTGCTGCCCGCGAAGGCGTCGACGTGCGCTTCTACTCCGTCATCTACTCCGCCCTCGAGGACATCGAGAATTCCCTCAAGGGAATGCTCAAGCCCGAGTACGAGGAGATCCAGAGCGGTATCGCCGAAATTCGCGAGGTTTTCAGCTCGTCGAAGTTCGGAAACGTCGCCGGTGTCATCGTGCGCTCCGGTACCATCACCCGAAATGCCAAGGCTCGCGTTATTCGCGAGGGCATAGTGGTGGGGGACAACCTGGGCATCGAGTCGCTGCGTCGCTTCAAGGACGACGTCACCGAGGTTCGTACGGACTTCGAGTGTGGTATCGGACTGGGCAAGTTCAACGACATCCGAATTGGCGATGAGATTGAGACCATCGAAATGAAGGAGAAGCCGCGCGTCTAGCGTTGGTTTGGGGGGTCGGGCTTCTCACGGAGCCCGACTTCCGCATTGGGTCGGGTCTCCGCAAATTTCCCCTTGAAAAGGAAAGAGCGGGGACCCCTACCCCGATTCCCTTTTCAAGGGAAAATTTGCCCCGACCCTCAGTTGGGTAGGCAGCATCCGTTTAATACGGTGAAAAAACGGAAGTACCTGGCGCTTCGGTGCCGGCTAACAAGGAGTAAGTCATGGCAGATCCGGAACGCGCCAGAAAGATGGCGGACCGCATTAAGGTCATCATCGCCAAGCGGCTGGAGCGGGGACTTCGCGACCCGAGGCTCGGGTTCGTGACCATCACAGACGTGAAGGTCACGGGCGATCTGCAGCACGCATCGGTGTTCTACACCGTGTACGGCTCGATCGAGGAGCGTACCGACAGCGCAGCGGCGTTGAAGGCTGCGACCGGGCTGATGCGCAGCGAAGTGGGAAAGAACATCACCGCGCGGCTGACACCGTCGATCGAGTTCATCGCGGATGGTATCCCGGAGAACGCGGCGCTCATCGACGATCTGTTGCGCGAAGCGCACGACCGCGACAGTGCGACCGAGGACAGCAAGGGCACGGCCACGTACGCCGGCGACGCCGACCCGTACAAGAAGCCACGCGAGTACGACCTCGACGACGACTCTGATGACGATGAGTCTGACGCCGCGAGCACCGCGAAGCACTAGCACCACCAGCACACTGAACGGGGCCCAGGCCCCGTCCCCGGGCCCAGTTTATAAACTGGGCCCTCGGACGGGGCCTGGGCCCCGTCCGAGTTGAGGGGTGCACTCCCGGCGGCTGCGGCGGGCTAGGACGTCGGGGCCGGGACGGGTGCGGGGGTGCGCTCGTAACGCGCGAAACGGTACGGGAGTGCCGTGGTCGAGCTTAGCCATCCGCTTGGCGGGTTTGCGGTCACGCGGGTCCAGGCGGCCGTGATGGCGGGGGCGTAGGTGTCGCCGGCAATGGAGGCATCGATCTCGGTCACCTCGAGCACGTCGGCGTAGGGCAGAGCGAGCCCATAGATTTCAGCGCCGCCGATCACCCACAGGTCACCCTCGGTGAGGGCGAGAGCGTCTTCCAGGGTGTGGGCAACGGATGCCCCCGCCGCGGCCCAGCCGCGCTGCCTGGTGATCACCACGTTCTTTCGGCCCGGAAGGGGGCGGAATCGTTCGGGGAGGGAATCCCAGGTGCGCCGGCCCATGATGACGGCGCTGCCACTCGTGACGGCACGAAAATGGGCGAGGTCCTCCGGCAGGTGCCAGGGCATGACCCCATCCGCCCCGATGACGCCGCCGAGCGTCTGCGCCCAGATCAGGCCAAGGGTCATACCGCCACCGCGCCGCGGATGGCGGGATGGTGCTGGTAGTTCTCCAGCACGAGGTCGTCGTACTCGTAGTCGAACAGGCTCGCGCGGCCCGGCTTGATGCGCAGCGTGGGGGAGGGGAACGCAGCGCGCGAGAGCTGCTCCGTGACCTGCTCGACGTGGTTGTCGTAGATGTGGCAGTCCCCGCCGGTCCAGACGAATTCACCGAGTTCGAGGCCGGCCTGCTCGGCGACGAGCTGGGTGAGCAGGGCGTAACTGGCAATGTTGAACGGCACGCCGAGAAACAGATCGGCGCTGCGCTGATACAGCTGGCAGGACAGCTTGCCGTCGGCCACGTAGAACTGGAACAGGGCATGGCAGGGGGCGAGGGCCATTTTCGGCAGGTCGGCCACGTTCCAGGCCGAGACGATCATGCGCCGTGAATCCGGATCGGTGTGCAGGGTGTCGAGCACCTGGCTGATCTGGTCGATGGTCTCACCGCCCGGGGTGGGCCAGGACCGCCACTGTACCCCGTAGACCGGGCCGAGCTCGCCGTTCTCGTCGGCCCACTCGTTCCAGATGCGCACACCCTTCTCCTGCAGCCAGGTGACGTTGGAGTCGCCGCGCAGAAACCAGAGCAGCTCGTAGGCGATCGACGCGAAGTGCACCCGTTTCGTAGTCACAAGCGGAAAGCCTGCGGCCAGGTCGAAGCGCAGCTGACGGCCGAACACGCTGCGGGTGCCGGTTCCGGTGCGGTCGGCCTTGCGGGCACCGTTCGCGAGGGTGTCGCGCAGTAGCGCTGAGTACTGGGCATCGGCGGTTGAAGAAGTAGTAACGGTCACCGGTCAATCGTAAGCGATGCGCTCACACCGGCAGGGTGTAGCCGCCCTGCGCCCGCATGGCCAGGCCGTCGGCCAGGAGGCTGGCCAGCGCGCGCCGCAACTGGACTGAATCCGGCCAGAGTGTGTCGAGCTCGGCATCCGTCACCGAACGGTGGGTGGACCGCAGTTCGGCCATGATCAGGCCGCGCACCTGCCTGTCGCTGCCCTCGAACTTCTTCTGCCCGGCCTTGCGGGTGCCGGTGTATTCCGGGTAGTCAGCGGCCCGCCACGCGCACACATTCCGAATCGGGCATACATCGCAGTGTGGGCTGCGGCTGGTGCACACCACCGCACCGAGTTCCATGATCGCGGCGTTGAACAGGGCCGCCTCCTGGGCACTCTGCGGCAGCAACTTGCCCATCGACTCGAGGTCGCGGCCTCGGCTGGGCGGGGAGGGTTCGCCGGCGCCGGCAATCGCCCGGGCGATCACCCGCCGCGTGTTGGTATCCACGACCGGATGCCGATAGCCATACGCAAACGTCGCCACCGCCCGCGCGGTGTAATCCCCAATGCCGGTCAGGGCCAGCAGATCGTCAAGGTCGGACGGTACGACGCCCCCGTGCAGCTCGGTGATCTGCACCGCCGCGGCGTGCAGCCACAGCGCGCGCCTCGGGTAGCCGAGGCTGGACCAGGCCCGTACCGCCTCGCTCGGCGGAACCGCGGCCAGAGAAGCGGGTGTGGGCCAGCGTGCCAGCCACTCTTCCAGCCGGGGAATGACCCGGTTCACCGGCGTCTGCTGCAGCATGAACTCGCTCACCAGAATGCCCCAGGCCCCGAAGCCGTCGCGGCGCCACGGCAGGTCGCGGGCGTTCTCGGTGAACCAGGCGTTGAGCGTGGCGCTGACAGAGGCCGCATTGGTCTGCGGAGAGGGTGTGACGTTCATCCGTTCTAACCTAGGCTCGATTCATGAAGCTGGTTTCCACACCGCGCATCGACTTTCTGCGCACCCTCGCCGCCGAGATTCTGCACAACTACGGTCGAGGCCGCACGATCATCGCCATCGACGGAACGGATGCCGCCGCTCGCGCCACTTTCGCCGACGACCTCGCCGCGGTCTTTCGTGAACAGGAGCGGCACGTGTTTCGGGCCAGCCTGCGCTACTTTCAGCACTCCCGCGCCGAACAAGAGCGCCTGGCACCCGACACACCAGACCGGCTCTACCGAGTCGGCTACGATTACTCCGCACTCCGCCGGGTACTGGTTGAACCGTTTCGGATGGGCGGCAGTACCGGCTTCGTCACCGAGGAATTCGACCCCGACCGCGACGCCTGGATTCAGCCGACCTGGCAGACCGCGCCCGCCGATGCCACGCTGATCATCGACGGCGACTACATCAACCGCCCCGAACTGCACGGGCTCTGGCTGTTCAGCGTGCTGCTGGAGGGCGAACGGGGCAGCGAGCCCCAAACGCGCTACCTCGCTGAGGTGCACCCACGCGATATCGTGTCGGCCGTGGTCGACGAGACCAACCCGCAGGCCCCGCGCCGCGTGCTGACCGACCGCTGCTAGCGAAACCGGCCCCGAACTTCGGCCGGCGTAAGAAAGACACCGCTCTGCTCGACCTCGTGCACCAGCTCGGTGAGTCGCGCGTTCACCGGCGCCGTGGTGCGGGCCCCCGCCGCGGCCCGCACCACGGCGCCGTTCAGAAAATCAATCTCGGTGCGCTGACCGCGCGCGAGACTCTGCAGGGTCGAACCCTGGTTTGGCACAGTGCCCATGCGGGTGCGCATCGAGAGTGGCAGCACCTGCCCGGCCCAGACCGGCGCGAGGGCAAAGAGACGCAGGCGCCACTGCGAAAGCCCCTGCAACGAGCCAAACCGCACTCCGCTGGCTCGGCCGACCCGCACGGTTTCGCGCATGCTCCAGGTCATGAGCTGGCGAAGGCCGGCCTGACCGATCACGTCCTGCACGCTCATCCCGGTGATGGCCGGCAGGGCGTTGAGCATGTTGACAACGAGCTTGGTCCACTGCGCACCAACGAAATTATCCAGGGCCAGGGTGGGCACGGCGGCGTCCAGCAGCGCTTGCCAGCGCAAGGTGGCCGCATCCGCTCTGCCATCGCCGCGGCCGAGATAGCTCTGGGCGGCCGTGGTTACCCGCACCCGGCCCGGCCCCTCATAGTGCGCGGCAATGATCGTGATCAGCCCAAAGCAGTCCGACCGCGGCAGCAGCCTGCGCGCTGTCATGACCCCGTCGAGCCCATTCTGCACGACGATCACCGGCGTGCCGTCGAGCACGGCGGAGTTCTCGGCAATTGCCGCCGCGGCATCCTGCGCCTTGGTACAGATCAGCGCCAGATCGCACGGTTCCGTCAGCCGTTCAACCGCGAGCGGCCGCGCGAGCCGATCGCCGAAGCCCCCGGTCAAGCGGATGCCCTCGGACAGCAGAGCCGGCAGCGCCGCCCCGCGGGCAGTGACCACCAGATCATGCCCTTCGGCCGCGAGCAGGCAGGCGAACGTACTCCCCAGGGCGCCAGCACCGATCACCGAGATTCTCACGGCTCATATACTACGGCTCATTAGCCGATTCGCACCGCGGCCCCAGTCGCACGCTGGTACCCTCAGGAAGTGACCAGCGGCCTTCTACTCATTGACAAGGCGCAGGGCTGGACCAGCCATGACGCTGTCGCCCGAACCCGGCGTCTGGCCGGAACCCGCAAGGTCGGCCACGCCGGCACCCTCGACCCCATGGCTACCGGGCTGCTCGTACTCGGCATCAACAGCTCGACCCGGCTGCTCAGCTACGTCGTCGGCCTCGACAAGGAATACCTTGCCACCATCCGCCTCGGCCAGTCCACCACAACGGACGACGCGGAGGGCGACTGCCTCACCCGCGCCACCGCCGAGCAGGTCGCCGGTATCACCCCCGCGGCCGTCGCTGCCGGCATAAAGGACCTCACGGGCGACATCAGCCAGCAGCCGAGCGCGGTCAGCGCCATCAAGGTCGACGGTAAGCGTGCCTACGCCCGGGTGCGTGCCGGTGAAGACGTGCAGCTGCCGTCCCGGCCGGTGACGGTGAGCGAATTCGAACTGCTCTCCAGCACCCGCCGCGACGGATTTCTTGACCTCGAGGTGCGCGTAGAGTGCGCATCCGGCACCTACATTCGAGCCCTCGCCCGCGACCTCGGGCGCTCGCTCGGCGTCGGTGGGCACCTCACCGCGCTGCGCCGCACCCGGATCGGCCCGTTCCGCATCGAGAAAGCGGCGACCCTCGAACAAGTCGACGTCGCCGCCCAACTCATTTCGCCAGCGGATGCCGCCACCCGGCTGCTCCCGAGCCTCACGCTGACCCGCGAGCAGGCCGTCGACCTTGGCCATGGCAAACGCATCACGGTCGAGCCGGATGCCACCCGCACCGGACCGGTCGCTGCCATCGCTCCCGACGGCCGCCTGGTCGGACTGGTCGAATACCGCGGCGACCAGGCCAAGTCTCTGCTGAACTTTCCACCCGATGAACCGAGCGAATCGACACCCACCCCATGATCGAATGGTTCACCTGGCTGCAACTGGCCATCGCCGTGCCCGGCGGCGTGCTCTGTGTCGTCCTGGGCCTGTTCGGGCGCAAACCCACCGACCTCACCATGGGCGCGACAGCACTCGTCGAACTCTTGCTGATCGTGCAGCTCGCGGCCGCGATCGCGGCGCCGCTGGCCGGCAACACGGCCACCGGCAGCCTGCTCGAGTTCTACACCTACCTAATCAGCGCCATCCTGCTGCCGGTCGCGGCCGGATTCTGGGCACTGGTCGAACGCAGCCGCTGGAGCACGGTGATCCTCGGCGTCACCTGCCTGTCGGTCGCCGTCATGCTGTACCGCATGAACCAGATCTGGAACGTGCAGGGCAGCTAAGCGGTTCCAGGTTCGCTCCGATGCTGCAATAATTACAGAACCAGATGAATGCCGAGCAATGACACAATCAGACACCGGAACGCCAGCCCCCTCCAGCCGAGTGAGCGGCATCGGTCGACTCTTGATTGCTGTCTACGGCGTGCTGGCCCTCGCGGCCACCGGGCGTTCGTTCGTGCAGATCGTGCGGGCTTACGATGAAGCGCCGCTCGCCTACACACTGTCGGCTCTCGCTGCCGTCGTCTACATTGTGGCCACGATCGCCCTGATCAAACGCAGCGCCCTCTGGTATCGCATCGCCTGGACCACGATCAGCTTCGAACTGCTCGGAGTTCTCGTCGTGGGAACGCTGAGCCTGGTCGACCCGGCGCTGTTCCAGCATGCCACCGTGTGGTCGGTCTACGGCAGCGGCTATGTCTTCATTCCGCTGGTACTCCCGCTACTGGGCATGTGGTGGCTTCGACGTCACCCGGTCGCGTTGGCCGAGGGACGCTCATGAAAATCCTCTATGGTGTCGACTCGGTGCCGATCGACTGGCCCAAGTCGGCCGTGAGCATCGGCAAGTTCGATGGTGTGCACGCCGGGCATCGCGCGGTCATCGCCGAACTCAAGACCATCGCGGCCCGGGAACAACTCGCGACCGTCGTCGTCACGTTCGACCGGCATCCGCTCGCCCTGCTTTCGCCGGCCACCTGCCCGAGCGCGCTGGTCAGCGCCGAACAGAAACTCAACCTGATCGCCGAGACCGGCGTTGATGCCACGCTGCTGCTCGAATTCAACCAGGCACTCTCCAGCCTGCCTCCGCGTGACTTCATCGAGCGCATCCTGGTCACCGCGCTGCATGCCCGGTTTGTGCTGGTCGGTCGCGACTTTCGGTTCGGGGCGAAGGGCGCGGGCGACGTGGCCCTGCTCCGTGAGCTCGGCACCGAGTTCGGCTACGAAGTGCGCCTGATCGACGACCTGAAGCCCGACGGCGCCCGAAGGGTGTCGTCGACCTGGATCCGCGAGCTGCTCGGCAGCGGCGAGGTCACCGAAGCCGGCGAACTGCTCGGCCACCTGCCCACCGTTCGCGGCGTCGTCGTGCACGGTGCCGCCAGGGGCCGCGAGCTCGGTTTTCCCACCGCCAACCTGTCAGCCGATTCCGACGGCCTGATTCCCGCCGACGGCGTGTACGCCGGCTGGCTGAGCGATGCGGGATCCCGCTACCCGGCAGCCATCTCGGTGGGCAACAACCCCACCTTCGACGGCGTGGCCCCGAAGCAGGTCGAAGCGTACGTGCTCGACGAAGTGGATCTTGACCTCTATGACCACGTCGTCGACGTATCGTTCGTGGAGCGGATTCGCGGCATGGTTGCCTATTCGGGCATCGACCCGTTAATCGAGCAAATCCGCGATGACGTCGCGCGGGTTCGGGCAATTCTGAGCCGCACGAACGCGCGTTAGTCCAGCCGCAGCCGGTTGCCGACGGCGAACCAGGCCGTCGCGCCGAACAACGGGGCGAGCAGGACCGCCAGTACCCAGTTGGTACGAACGCTGGGGCGCAGGTGCGCGGCCCGCCCGATCTGAATCATGGCCACGAGCGACAGCGTGAGCACGATCACGCCGGCACACACCGCCACAATGATGCCCACCCAGCCGTTATCGCCCACATCCCCCATGTCAGAAACCATACCAAATAGTATTTTTATTGTACAGTCACAAACAGAGAATGGTGGAGGCCTCCGGGGTCATCGCGTGGGGGCTACTTCGCCCCGGTACGCTGGGATCACGAGTAATTTCCTGGGGGTTTTATGTCACAACAAGCACGAGCAATAGAAACGCGCGCAGCGATAATTCGCGGTGCCGCGGAAGCTTTCGAGCAACGCGGATACGGGAGCACGTCCCTCGCGCAGGTGAGTGCTGCCGCCGGGGTAACCAAGGGGGCCCTGTACTTTCACTTCGATTCCAAGGAAGCCCTCGCGGTGGCCATTATCGATGCCCAGCACGAGAAATCGGTCGGTGCCGGCCGAGCGCTGCTCGACGATAACGTGCCGGGCCTGCGCGCCCTCGTCTCCATGTCCTACGAGCTGGCTCGCCAGTTGCGCGATGACCTCATCGTCAGCGCCGGGGTGCGCCTGACCATTGAGGCCGTCAATTTTTCCACGCCGGTGTCGGCTCCCTATCTCGACTGGATGGTCGCCTGTGAGGAATTTTTGCGCCGGGGGATCGCCGACGGGGATGTGGCGCCAACGGTCGATGTGCCGGCTGCAGCACGCTTTTTCACCGCCGGTTTCACCGGCGTGCAGGTCGTCTCGGACGTTCTGACCAGGCGCGGCGACATCGACCAGCGACTGACCGAGATGTGGTCGCTGATGCTGCCCGGTCTCGTAGCCCCCGAACGCTGGGACGACTTGAAGAATCTGGCCGTCGAGGTGCAGCGGGAACGCAGCCGACCGCAGCCCTAGACTGACCGAGTGAATACCGCCTCCTCCCGCCGACTGTGGCCGGGGCGCGGCCTCGCCCTGCTAGGCATCATTTTCGTGGCGGCCAACCTGCGCAACGCTGTCGCAGCGCTCTCGCCGATCGTGACCGAGATCAACGTCGATATCCCCCTGAGCACGGTGTCAATCGGGGTGCTCGGCATGCTCCCACCGGTCTGCTTCGCGCTGTTCGGCATCTTCACCCCCATGATCACCCGCCGCCACGGACTCGAAGCGCCACTCGTGCTCGCCCTCATCGCGATTCTTCTCGGTCACCTCACTCGAGGCTTGTCCGGCTCGATCACCATGCTCATTATCGGCAGTGTCATCGCCTTCGCCGGACTCGGCATCGGCAACGTGCTCCTGCCGCCACTGGTCAAGAAGTACTTTCCGGACCGCGTCGGGCTCATGACGAGCGTCTACGTCACCGTGGTGTCCTTGAGCGCCCTCGTGCCGCCCCTGATCGCCGTTCCGGTAGCGGATGCCGCCGGCTGGCGGGTCTCGCTCGGCATATGGATGCTGCTGGCCCTGCTGGCTCTGGTGCCGTGGATCACCATGCTCCTGCGGCATCGCATCACGCAAACCCCCGGCCCGGTCGTCGACGAGGCCGACGCTGCCATTCTCGGTCGCCTCTGGAAATCATCGATCGCGTGGGCGATCGCCGGGGTGTTTGCGGCCTCGTCGCTCAATGCTTACGCCATGTTCGCCTGGCTGCCGCAATTGCTCGTCGATACTGCGGGGGTCAGTCCGGCCCAGGCTGGAACCCTCCTCGCGGTCTATGCCGGCATGGGAATACCGTGCGCGCTGATCATTCCGGTGCTCACCGCCCGCATGGCCAACGTCGGGCCGCTTGTCTATATCGGAGTGTTCCTGTTCGTGGCCGGTGATCTCGGTCTACTGTTCGCGCCGGAGACCCTGACCTGGCTCTGGGTCAGCTTTGCGGGCCTGGGGCCGTTGTTCTTTCCGCTC
Source organism: Cryobacterium sp. N21 (assembly GCF_002929575.1). Taxonomy (NCBI): domain Bacteria; kingdom Bacillati; phylum Actinomycetota; class Actinomycetes; order Micrococcales; family Microbacteriaceae; genus Cryobacterium; species Cryobacterium sp. N21. The sequence goes on from NZ_PJJQ01000032.1 coordinate 182,453, forward strand.
GCGCTCGTGCTGATCAACCTGCGCACCCGCACCCATGCTGGCGCTGTGGCTCTCAGCGGCTTTGTGCAGAGCGTCGGCTACACACTGGGAGCCCTGGGGCCGCTGGTTTTCGGTCTATTGCACGAGCTCAGCGGCGGCTGGACCTGGCCGCTCGGCTTTCTGCTCGCCACCGCTCTGGCGATCATCATCGCGGGTACCGTGATCGGTCGTCCGCACATGCTCGAGGACGATCTGGAACGCTCACGCTGACGGACCTCAGGGCACCAGTTCGGCTCGGTGGATCAGTGCCGCAGCACCGATCAGCGGGCCGTCGCCCGACAGCGCTGACGGAACCACTCGCACCCGGGTGGCATAGGCGAACTGCACCCGCCGTTTGATCGCCTCGCGGGCGAACTCGAGCAGGTCGGGGGTGACGTTGGAGAAGCCGCCGCCGATGGCCACGAGGTCAAGGTCGAGCAGAGTTGCTGCGGACGCGAGGGCCTGACCGAGCGCCCCGCCGCTGCGTGCAACGGCGGCGACCGCGATCGGATCGGCGGCCGCGTAGGCTGCCGCGAGGTCTTCGCCCGACTCGCCGGTGAAGCCCTGGCTGCGTGCCCAGGCGACGGTCTTCGGCCCCGAGGCGATGGCCTCGATGCAGCCCACTCCACCGCAGGCGCAGGGGTCGCCAAAACCGCCGACCTCGATGTGGCCGATATGCCCGGCGTTTCCGGTCGGCCCCGACGCGGTCACCCCGCCGAGGATCAGGCCGCCGCCGATGCCGGTCGACACGATCATGCCCATCAGGTTGTCGACGCCCTGGCCGGCGCCGACCCAGTGCTCGGCGAGGGTGATGCAGAGCCCGTCCATGCGCAGGCGCACCGGCAGGCCGGGAACGAGGCCGACCACCAGCTCCTTGAGCGGATACTCGCGCCAGACCGGCAGGTTCAACGGTGACACCGCCCCCTGCGCCAGCTGGATCGGCCCGGCACAGCCGATACCGACCCCGACCAACGGATATTCCGGCGGCAGGCTCGCCAGGGTTTGCAGCACCACGCCACTGACAGCGGATGCCAGTTCGTCGCTCGTCGCGCGCGCCCCGGTCGGTGCGCGGTGTCGGCTGGTACCGAGCACGACTCCGAGGTCATTTACGAGGGCAGCTTCGACCTTGGTGCCTCCCACATCGACGGCGAGAACGTACGTGGAGGCTTCAATGGCGGGCATGCACTCATCGTAGAAGATCGCGCATCTGCTCAGATGAGCAACAATCCCTACGGCTGTTGATTCGTGCCGCGGACCGTCGTAGGCTGGGTTCAAACGATTGGACCGCGATCTTTCCATGAGCGACACCGACGAACTCCTGTCCATCCGCGCCGCCGAGCTTTACTACGAAGAGAATCAGACCCAGGACGAGATCGGCGTGATTCTCCGCCTGACTCGGTGGAAGGTCGGCCGCTTGCTGGCCAGTGCCAAGGCCAACGGTTTCATCCGCATCGAGATCGTGCATCCGCGCGCCCGCCGGCTGCCGATCGAACGCCGCCTCCGCGAATCGACCGGCCTCACCGACGCCATCGTGGTCTCCTCCGCCGGCGTATCGAGTGACGCCGAACTGCAGTCCCGCACCGCGCAGGCCGCCGCCGACTACCTCACCAGCCTCCGCCCGATTCCGCGCACCCTTGGCATCAGTTGGGGTCGAACCCTGCACGATGTCTCCCTGCACCTCAAACAGGGGTGGGCTCCGGGGGTGAACGTGGTGCAGATCAACGGCGGCGTCAGCCTGAACCAGCGCACCGGCACCGCGGCATCCACTGCCGTCACCATCGCCCACAAGGCCGACGGTTCGGCCACTCTGCTGCCGAGCCCCGCCATCTTCGAACGCCTCGAAACCAAGCAGGCGATGGAAGCCGACCGCACCGTCGCAGGGGTGCTCGCCCTGGCCCGCAACGCGCAGGCCTACGTTTTCAGCGCCGGGCAGGCGGATGCGAATTCCGCCCTCGTCGACAGCGGCTACCTCACCGTGGAGCAGATCGACGACCTCGTCTCCCGCGGCGCGGTCGGCGATGTCGTCGGCCGGTACATCGATGCCAACGGCCGCATCGTCGACCCCGAACTCAACGAACGCACGGTCGGCATCCAGATCGACCAGTTGCGCCGCGCCCCGCTCACCATCGCCGTCATCTCCGGAAACAACAAGCACGCCATCGCTCGCGCCGTCGTGCGTAACGGCCTGTGCACCGTGCTGGTGACCGACGAAGACACCGCGAACGCTCTGCTCCAGGAAAAGGACACCCCATGACTCACACCCCCCTGGCTACCTACCAGCCGGAACAGCGTGCCCTCGCGCTGATCGGCGGGGAGGCCACCGACGCCAACCTGCGCCGGTACCTGCACGGAATCCCCGGAATCGACGCCGTCGGCCTCGAAGCTCGCGCCGCCGACCTCGGCACCCGCTCGATCAAAACCAGCTCCAAACGCTGGGCGATCGACACCATCATCGGCCTGATCGACCTCACCACCCTCGAGGGCGCTGACACCCCCGGCAAGGTGCGCTCGCTCGTCGCCAAGGCGCTTGTGCCAGACCCGAGCGACCCCGGTACCCCCCGTGTCGCCGCGGTCTGCGTCTACGGCGACATGGTCGGTACCGCCGTCAACGCGCTCGGCTCCGCCCATGCCGCCGGCGGCACGGAGGGAGTCAACGTGGCCGCCGTCGCCACCGCTTTTCCGAGCGGCCGCGCCTCCCTGTCGATCAAGCTCGCCGACGTGCGCGACTCGGTCGCGGCCGGCGCCGACGAAATCGACATGGTCATCGACCGTGGTGCTTTTCTGGCCGGCCGGTTCGGCCAGGTCTACGACGAGATCGTCGCCGTGAAAGACGCCTGCCGTCGGGTCGACGGTTCGATGGCTCACCTCAAGGTGATTCTCGAGACCGGCGAACTGAACACCTACGACAACGTGCGCCGCGCCTCTTGGCTGGCCATTCTGGCCGGCGGTGACTTCATCAAGACCTCCACCGGCAAGGTGGCCCCGGCCGCGACGCTGCCCGTGACGCTGTCGATGCTCGAGGTCGTGCGCGACTGGTACCGCCTCACCGGGGTGCAGATCGGCGTGAAACCGGCCGGCGGCATCCGTACGTCGAAGGACGCCATCAAATACCTCGTGACGGTCGCCGAAACCGTGGGAGAGGACTGGCTCACGCCGCACCTGTTTCGCTTCGGGGCTTCCAGCCTGCTCAACGACGTGCTGCTGCAGCGCCAAAAGATGACGACCGGGCACTACTCCGGCCCCGACTACGTGACGATCGATTAGGGAACAACCATGAAATTTCTTGACTACGCCCCGGCCCCAGAGTCGCAGGCCCTGCTGAACCTCAAAAGCGACTACGGCCTCTTCATCAACGGCGATTTCACGGCCGGTCGCGGAACCCCGTTCCAAACCATCAACCCGGCTACCGAGCAGCAGATCGCCATGATCGCCACCGCCAACGAAGCGGATGTCGACGCCGCAGTCGCGGCCGCCCGTCACGCCTACGATGGCGTCTGGTCCCGCCTCTCCGGCAGCGACCGGGGCAAGTACCTGTTTCGCATCGCCCGCCTGGTGCAGGAACGCGCCCGCGAACTCGCCGTCGCTGAGACCCTCGACAACGGCAAACCGATCAAGGAAACCCGCGACGTCGACATTCCCCTGGTCGCCGCCTGGTTCTTCTACTACGCCGGCTGGGCCGACAAGCTCGACCACGCCGGAGTCGGTCCGAACCCGGCCTCGCTCGGCGTCGCCGCGCAGGTCATCCCGTGGAACTTTCCGCTCATGATGCTCGCCTGGAAGATCGCCCCTGCCCTTGCCGCCGGGAACACGGTCGTGCTCAAGCCCGCCGAAACCACCTCGCTCACCGCGCTGCTGTTCGCGGAGATTCTGCAGCAGGCCGACCTGCCCGCCGGCGTCGTGAACATCATCACGGGTGACGGAAGCACCGGGCAGACCTTGGTCAACCACCCAGGCGTCAACAAGGTCGCCTTCACCGGCTCGACGTCGGTCGGTCGGGCCATCGCCCGTTCCGTCGCCGGAACCGACAAAAAGCTCAGCCTCGAGCTCGGCGGCAAGGGCGCCAACATCGTCTTCGACGACGCCCCGATCGACCAGGCTGTCGAGGGCATCGTGCGCGGCATCTTTTTCAACCAGGGTCACGTCTGCTGCGCCGGCAGCCGCCTGCTCGTGCAGGAAAGCATCCACGACGACGTCATCGAGCGGCTCAAGCGCCGCATGCAGACATTGCGCCTGGGCGACCCGCTTGATAAGAACACCGACATCGGTGCCATCAACAGTGCAGAACAGCTCGCCCGTATTCGCGAACTGTCCGATCTCGGCCAGCAGGAAGGCGCCGAACGCTGGAGCACCGACTGCGTCATTCCCGAGAACGGTTTCTGGTTCGCGCCGACCATCTTCACCAACGTGTCCACCAGCCACCGCATCGCGCGCGATGAGATCTTCGGCCCGGTGCTCTCCGTGCTGACCTTCCGCACCCCGGCCGAAGCAATTGTCAAGGCGAACAATACCCCGTACGGTCTCTCCGCCGGAATCTGGAGCGACAAGGGCAGTCGCATCCTCGCCGTCGCCGACAAGCTGCGCGCCGGCGTGATCTGGGCGAACACCTTCAACCAATTCGACCCGTCCAGCCCGTTCGGTGGCTACAAGGAGAGCGGCTACGGCCGCGAGGGCGGCCGCCACGGCCTCGCTGCGTACCTCAAGCCCGCCGTACGCACCGGGTCGCGGTCGATCCCGGCCGCGGAGCACGCTCCGGTCAGCAAGAAGTCCGCATCCGCCAGCAAGAAGTCCGCATCCGCAGAGAAGGCCACCAAGTGAACCGCCTCGCCATTCCCAAGACATACAAGCTTTACATCGGCGGCAAGTTTCCGCGCAGCGAATCCGGCCGCGTCTACGAGGTGCTCTCGCACAAAGGCGACTTTCTCGCAAACGCCGCGAAGGGGAGCCGCAAGGATGCCCGCGACGCCGTCGTTGCCGCCCGCAGCGCCCTCGGTGGTTGGGCCGGTGCCACGGCCTATAACCGTGGCCAGGTGCTGTATCGCATCGCCGAACTGCTCGAGGGCCGCCGGGCGCAGTTCATCGACGAGATCGAGAGCTGCGAGGGCGTCAACGCCGCCGCAGCGAGTGCCCAAATCGACGAGGCCATTGATCGCTGGGTCTGGTACGCCGGCTGGGCTGACAAGTACGTGCAGGTCGCTGGCAACGCCAACCCGGTCTCCGGTCCGTTCTTCAACCTGTCGGTGCCCGAACCGACCGGCGTCGTCGCGATCATCGCCCCGCAGGGCGGCGAATCGCTGCTCGGACTGGTCAGCGCCATCGCACCGGCCCTCGTGGCCGGTAACACCGTCGTCGTCGTCGCCAACGAACTCGCACCGCTGTCGGGGATCAGTCTCGGCGAGGTGCTCGCCACGAGCGATGTGCCCGGCGGAGTCGTCAACATCGTCACCGGTTCGCCGGCCGAAATCGCGCCGTGGCTGGCCAGCCACGCCGACGTCAACGCGCTCGACCTCGTCGGTGCCGGCGACCTCGACTGGGTGGAGCTGCAGATCAGCGCCGCCGACACGCTCAAGCGGGTACTCCCACCCGAGTCGGGAGCGGATGCCGCAGCCCCCGCCCTGTCCCGCATCCTCGCCTTCACCGAAGTCAAAACGGTCTGGCACACCAAGGCCATCCTCTAGCCTGTCGCCCGGGTATCCGCTGGCCGCCGCCCGGGCATCCGCTGTGACCGTGCAACGGGTGTCCCAGGCCGCGATAGGCTGCGGCCCATGACCTTACGCAGAGCACTCGTCACCGGCGCGACGGGCTACATCGGTGGACGTCTCGTTCCCAAACTTCTCGACGCCGGTTTCACCGTGCGGGTGCTCGTGCGCACGCCGTCGAAACTGCGCGATGTGCCCTGGGCCGATCAGGTCGAGGTAGTCGAGGGAGACCTCGGCGACCTGGCCTCGGTTGAGCGCGCGTGCGTCGATATCGACGTGCTGTTCTATCTCGTGCATTCGATGGGTGCGGCCGGCGACTTCGAAAAAACCGAGCACACGGCGGCGGAGAACGTCGCCCGGGCGGCCTTCGCCGCCCACGTCGGACGGATCGTTTACCTCGGCGGGCTGCACCCCGACACGCAGACGTTGTCGGCCCACCTGCGCTCCCGGATGGAAGTCGGCCGCATCCTGATCGACAGTGGCGTGCCCACCATCGCGTTCCAGGCCGGCGTCGTGATCGGCTCAGGTTCCACCTCGTTCGAGATGATCCGCCACTTGACCGACGTGCTGCCCTACATGCCCGCGCCCAAATGGGTGCGCAACAAGATCCAGCCGATCGCCGTGCGTGACGTGCTCTACTACCTGCAGGCCGCGGCCGACCTGCCGCCCGAGGTGAACCGCACCTTCGACATCGGCGGTCCGGACGTCTTGCGGTACGGCCAGATGATGAACGGTTACGCCCTCGAAGCCGGCCTCAAGCAGCGGGCCATCGCGGCTCTGCCGGTACTCACCCCGTGGCTCGCCTCGCAGTGGGTGAACCTGGTCACGCCGATTCCACGCAACCTCGCCATCCCCATCATCGCCTCGCTGCAATACGACTGCGTCGTGCACGAGAGTGATATCGACGAGTTCATTCCGCAGCCGGAGGGCGGCCTCACCGGCTATCGTCGCGCCGTGCGTCTGGCCCTCGGCCGCATGCGAGACGGCGACGTGGAGACCAGCTGGCGCAACTCCTCGATCGAGGGTGCGTCGAGCAACCCGCTTCCGAGCGACCCGAACTGGGCCGGCCACTCCGTTTACACCGACCTGCGCGAGAAGACCACCCCGGCCGACCCCGCAGCACTGTGGCGGGTCATCGAGAGCATCGGCGGCGAAAACGGCTGGTACTCCTTTCCGCTGGCCTGGGCCGTTCGCGGTCTCATGGACAAGGCCGTCGGCGGGGTCGGTCTTCGCCGCGGCCGCCGCAACCCCGACCACCTGCATAACGGTGAGGTGCTCGATTTCTGGCGGGTCGAGCAGATCGACCACGGAAGCTTTCTGCGCCTCCGCGCCGAAATGCGCGTCCCAGGCCGGGCCTGGCTCGAAATGAGCGTGACACCAACGGATGCCGGCGGCTCCCTCTACCGCCAGCGCGCGGTGTTCTTTCCCCGCGGCCTCGGCGGGAGGCTGTACTGGGCGGCGATCCTGCCGTTCCACGGCATCATTTTCGAGGGCATGGCCACCCGCATCACGGCCACGGCGGCGGTGGAGCGGAAAACCGAGGTGCCGCATCCGCTCGGCGCAGTATCTCGCTCTGAGGATAACTGAGGTTTCAGTAGAACGTGCGTATACTCTGAGAATTCTGGCGGCTCGGCCTGGTTCGGGGCATGATGGTTACGAGTAGGAGGCCACTATGTCAGTTTCTCTCGCCTTTCTGGGCGACGGCCTTGTCGCGAGCGGTCTGTGGGACGAGTGGTTTCCCGAGCACGATGTGCACAATTTGGCCGCCAGTGGAAACACCACCGATGAGGTGATCGCGCAGATTGATCGGGTGATTGAGTTGCGGCCGGACGCCATCGTGATCGGGGTCGGTACCAACGATCTCGGCTGGCGCAAGTCCGACGAATACGTCGTGCGCAACGTCGAGACCATCCTGCACACCCTCCGTCGAGCCCTGCCAGAGACCCGCATAATGGTGCAGTCTGTTTTACCGCGTGACCGGGACTTTGCCGAGACCATCCGCTCAATAAACCGGCACGTGTGGCAGTATGCACCCACCCAGCACGTGCAATACCTTGACCTCTGGCCGGCTCTCGCCCTGCCGGACGGCGAGCTCGACCCGGCACTCGGTATCGACCGCCTGCACCTGAATCCGGCCGGGTACGCGGCCTGGCTCGCCGAACTGAAGCCGGGGCTGGAGATGCTGTTCGAACGCCCGCCGTCGACGACATCGATTCCCATCCAGCACGCCTGAACCGCCAGGGACGAGCGCGCGGCTGCCTGCTTGGCACGCTCGGTAGAGTGGACTCATGCTCAGATCGGTTCGCCCCGCACTCGTCCTCACTCTCGGTGCGCTGATTAGCGGGGGTCTGGTCATCGGGGGAGCCGCGCTCGCCCCGACGCCGCCAGCGCAGGCCGCCACCGCTCCGCTCAGCCTGGTGGGCGCAGGCGTCAACGACTTCAGCTTTGACTCCTTCGACGCCCAATACGACCTTGGCCTGGACGCTGACGGCCGGTCAACGCTGACAACCGTCGAGACCATCGTGGCCCGCTTCCCAGAGGTCGACCAAAACCACGGCATTCAGCGCGCCATCCCCACGCACTACCGGGGGCGTCCCACCGACATCGTGATCGAGAGCGTCACCGACGAGAACGGCACGCCCCGACCGTTTGGCACCGAGACCACCAGCGAAGACCGCGATGAAGAGTTTCTCGTGGTGACGAGTGCCGCCGACGAATTCGTGCACGGTGCAGAGACCTACATGATCACGTACGCGCAATCCAACGTCACGCTGTATCCCGACAACGCCGAAACCGAAGAGTTCTACTGGGACGTAAACGGCACCGGATGGGACCAGCCGTTCGGCCTGGTCACCGCAACGGTGCGGTTCGATCCGGAGCTCGTCGACCGGTTGAGCAGCAAGCTGCGGTGTTTTCAGGGGCGGGATGATTCTCAGTTGCCCTGTGACAGCATCCGTTTCACCGGGTCCGACACTGAACCGACCGTCTCCGCGGTTACCCGCGAGCTCGGGCCGCAGGAGAACCTGACCATCGATGTCGAGTTTCAGCCGGGTACCTTTGTGCCGCGCGATGATTCCTTCATCGCCAACGCCTTCCCCAGCATTGGGCTGGCCGCCGCCATCGTGGCGTTGCTGACGGCCCTGTTGGCCGCACTGTTACGCGCCACCCGATTGCGTGACGCGCGTGATCGATTCACCATCATCGCCGAGTACCTTCCGCCGCGAGGGGTGAACCTGCTCACCTCCGGAGACATCGTCGGTGCCTCGAGCAAGGCGATGGCGGCCCAGTTCATCAGCTTCGCGGTGCGTGGCAACGTGCGTATTCTCGAGACCAGCGACAAGAAGAGTCACTTTCTGCTCGAATTCGTGCACGCCGACGGCGTCGACGAGACCGAGAGCCGCATTCTCGGCAAGCTCTTTCCCGGACTGCAGCCCGGCGACCAACGTGACCTGAAGAAGAAGAGCATTTCGTTGAGCAAGGCGCTGGCGAAGGAACGCACGGCGAGCCACGCGGAATCTCTGCGTTTGGGTTTGCGGGAACAGAAAAACGTCGCCCTGCGCAGTGTGCTCATGGGGATTGCCGTGGTCAGCGGTGGTGTCGCCGTCGTGGCCGGCCTGGGCGCCGTCATCACGGTGGTGGGCGGGTTCTGGCCCCTGCTGATCATCGCGCTGGGCGTCGTGGCTGTCGTTGCCACGATCGCGTTGGTCGCCAATTTTAGAACGCTCACTGAAAGTGGTGCGGAACTGCGTGACTATCTGAAGGGCGTCAAGTTGTATATAGGTCTCGCCGAAGCCGATCGGCTGCGAGTGTTGCAGAGTCCGGAGGGAGCCGTGCGTTCCGTCTATCGGCCGGAAAACGGTCGGCCAAATCTCGGCCTTGCCACCGCGACAGCGGATGCCCCCGCCGTACAGATCGTGAAACTCTACGAACGCGTGCTGCCCTTGGCCGTACTGTTCGGGCAGGAGAAGGACTGGTCCGGCGTGCTGAGCCAGTACTACGCCGAGAGCAACACCCAGCCCGACTGGTATTACGGGTCCGGAATTTTCCAGGCGGCGTACTTCGCGGGTGCGATCAGCTCCTTCCAGGCCGCCACGACGGCGTCCTGGTCGGGCAGCGCCACGAGCTCATCGAGCTCCGGTGGAGGCGGCGGCGGTTTCTCGGGCGGCGGAGGCGGCGGCGGGGGCGGGGGAGGAGTCTGATGGGCACTCCAGCCGCACCGACGTTCACTCGCTCGGCTCTCGCGCCTGGCCTGCTGGGCGCCATCGTTCTGCTCGCCGGACTCGCGCTTCTGGACGGCGAGAGTTTCATCATCATTCGCTACGCGGTCAGTATTCTGGCGCTCATCATCTGCGTCTTCGTGATTCAGGCCCGGTCCTGGTACTGGCTGCTCGGTCTCGTTCCGATGGCTATCCTGTGGAACCCGGTCGTGATCATCGACCTCAGCGGTCAGGGCTGGGTCTCGGCTCAGTTCATCGCGGCGATCGTTTTCATCGTCGTCGGTCTGCGCACCAAAGTGCCAATTCGCAAGGATTGAACGTCGGGCGTAGACTACTATCGCGTTGAGAGAACTCGATCAGATCTCTACTGGCTCTCGCATTCGGTGGCAGTACCTGTCATATCTGCACCACCGTTGCGACAGCATCCGCTTGACCTTGGGTCGGGCGTCATGATCAGGGCCCGTGCTGTGTTTCGTGTACCACCTGTTTCTGCACGCCGGAGAAACGGTGTGCGCGCACTGCGCGTTTCGGTAACACCAGAATGCCGTGACCGGCACGCTCGGATAGGTACAGCCGGTACCCGTACCGTGCTGCTTCGAAGTGGAGAACAATGGCTTATACCCGCACCGATGCCTCGAGCAGCCGGAACAACCTCGGTCGTAGTGGGTCCACCCGCAATCGGGCTCACCCGCGTTCCCGCGACGATGATGCGCCGATCATTCCGATTCTCGCCCGCAAGGTGCGCGAGGTCGAAGCGAAGGCGCAGTCCGGTACCAAGCTCGGGCCGACCAACCGCACGAAATACCAGGTCATCGCCCTGCTGATGCGGGAGGAACGCGCCCGGGTCAAAGGCGACAAAGAGCTCTCCGACGCGAACCGAGCAGAGCTGCTCAAACGCCTCGATGGGATCGCCCAGATTCTGGCCAAGACGGCCGCCCGTGACACGAGCCTGATAACCCTGCTCGAACCCGATGCGGGCGTCTCCACCGTCGCCCAGCGGTTTCGGCGCGATTGGCTGCTCGAATCCGGTGCCGAGCTCAGCCCCGACGAACTCATCATCACCCGTGAGCCCGAGGCCGCACCGGTCGTGCTGCAGAACCAGGTCATCCCGCAGTCGGTGAAAGCCCGGCAGCTGGCTAACCCGTTCCTGGCCCCCGACTTCAGCGCAGCGGCCCAGCCGATCGTGCACCCGCGTCGACTCGCCAACTGGGAACTGCTCGGCCCCCTGTTCAAATCTTTCGAGTACGGTTCAGGCGGCCAGGCGGCCAGCATGGACATGCCGGAAGCCCCCCGCCTCGACCGGCTCTCCCCGGGCGGCATGGAGCTCATGCGGCACCAGGCACGTTTCATCGAGAGCGCCCGCCTCGGCCACCGCAGCTACCTGCTCGCCGACGAGCCTGGCCTCGGCAAAACCGCGCAAAGCCTGCTGGCGGCATCCGTTGCCAACGCCTACCCGTTGCTGGCCATCGTGCCGAACGTGGTCAAGATGAACTGGGCCCGCGAAGTTGAGCTGTGGACGCCGAACCGGCGGGCCACCGTCATCCACGGCGACGGAGACACCCTCGACGCGTTCGCCGACGTGGTCGTGGTGAATTACGACGTGCTCGACCGCCACCTGGCCTGGCTCGGCACGCTCGGGTTCAAGGGCATGGTCGTCGATGAGGCGCACTTCATCAAGAATTTGTCCTCGCAGCGGTCCAAACACGTGCTGTCGCTCGCCGACCAGATCCGCCGCCGTACTCCGGGCGGCAACCCGCTGCTGATGGCGCTCACCGGCACCCCTCTCATCAACGACGTCGATGATTTTCGCGCCATCTGGCAGTTCCTCGGCTGGATCGACGGCGACAAGCCGGCCCCCGCCCTTCTGAAACGCCTCGAAGAGACCGGGCTGACTCCCGCCGACATGGGGTTCTACAAGGAAGCCCGCGCCGCTGTCATTGATATGGGCATCGTGCGTCGCCGCAAGGTCGACGTCGCCGCCGACCTGCCGGCCAAGCGCATCGCCGACCTGCCGGTGGAACTCGACGATGACCTCGGCCGATCCATTCGTCAAGCCGAACGTGAGCTGGGTGCCCGTCTGGTCACCCGCTACCAGGCGCTCGTGGCTGCCCGCCATGCCGGTTCCGGCGGTCCAGCTGTTCCCGACGAAGACCAGCGGGATGCCTACATTCGCGCCGTCGCCCACGCCGAGCTCGAAGATTCCAAGGGCCAGACCACTGGCGAAAACGTCTTCACGATGGTGCGCAAGATCGGTCAGGCCAAGGCCGGGCTCGCAGCCGATTACGCTGCGCAACTCGCCCGCTCGGTGGGCAAGGTGGTGTTCTTCGCCAAGCACATCGACGTCATGGACACCGCGGAGGAGATCTTCGCCAAGCGCGACCTGAAAACGGTTTCGCTGCGCGGCGACCAGAGTGCCCTGGCCCGCCAGGCGGCGATCGACTCGTTCAACAATGATCCCGACGTCGCGATCGCGGTGTGTTCGCTCACCGCGGCCGGTGTCGGCGTGAACCTGCAGGCCGCGTCCAACGTGGTGCTCGCCGAACTCAGCTGGACCGCTGCCGAGCAGACCCAGGCCATCGACCGGGTGCACCGCATCGGCCAGGACGAGCCGGTCACCGCGTGGCGCATCATCGCCGCGCACACCATCGATGCGCGTATCGCCGACCTGATCGGCAGCAAAGAGGGTCTGGCCGCCCGCGCCCTCGATGGGTCTCAGGCAGAGTTTTCGGCCACCGAATCGGTGCAGGCAAGTGCGCTCATCTTCCTGCTCACCCAGGCCCTCGACGGAAAGCTGTAACCCGCATGAAGATCGGTATTCTCACCAGCGGCGGCGACTGCCCCGGACTGAACGCGGTCATTCGCGGCGCCGTGCTCAAGGGTGTGCGCACGCACGATTTCGAGTTCGTCGGAATCCGCAATGGCTGGCGCGGACTCGTGCAGAGCGAGTTCATGGAACTCGATCGTCACAGCGTGCGCGGCCTGTCCCGCCAGGGCGGCACCATTTTGGGCAGTTCCCGCACGAACCCGTTCGAGGGCGAGCACGGCGGCCCGGAGAATATCCAGCGCACCCTCGACGCCAACGGCATCGACGCCGTGATCGCGATCGGCGGGGAGGGCACGCTGACCGCAGCGCACCGCCTCACCGAGGCCGGACTCAACATTGTCGGCGTGCCGAAAACCATCGACAATGATCTCGAGGCCACCGACTACTCGTTCGGCTTCAACACCGCCGTCGAAATCGCCACCGAAGCCATCGACCGGCTGCGCACGACCGCCGAATCGCACGGGCGCTGCATGGTCGTCGAGGTCATGGGACGCCACGTCGGCTGGATTGCGCTGCACTCCGGCATGGCCGGCGGCGCCCACGCCATCCTCATTCCTGAGCAACCCAAGTCGATCGAGCAGATCTGCGACTGGGTCGAGCACGTTCGCGACCGCGGTCGGGCCCCGGTCATCGTCGTCTCGGAGGGTTTTCTGCTCTCCGGCATGGAGAAGGCGCACTCCACCAAGGGCCTCGACGCCTTTCATCGGCCTCGTCTGGGCGGAATCAGCGAGATCATCGCCCCGTTGATCGAAGAACGCACCGGCATCGAAAGCCGGGCCACGGTGCTCGGCCACACCCAGCGCGGCGGCGCACCGTCGGCCTACGACCGGGTGCTCGCCACCCGCCTGGGTATGGCGGCGGTCGACGCGATCCACAACTCCCAGTGGGGCTCCATGGTGTCGCTGCGCGGCACCGAGATCGACGTCGTGAGCATCGCATCGGCCACGATCGGCCTCAAGCGGGTCTCACCGGCCCGCTACGACGAGGCTGCCGTACTCTTCGGCTAGAAGAGTGCGCTCGTGGCACGCGTTTGAGCTCGTGGCACGAGTTCAAACCAGTGCCAGCTTCTCAAACGAGTGCCGCGAGGTGCCGAGCTGGGCCCGGCGGGCTGATCAGGCGAGTTTGGCCTGCACCTGGGCCAGCGAGGGATTGGTCGCGGCCGATCCGTCGGGGTACAGAATGGTCGGCACGGTCTGGTTGCCGTTGTTCAGGCTCATCACGAGTTCGGGTGTGCCGTCAACCTGCTCGATATTCACCTCGGTGTAGCCGATACCGGCGGTGTCGAGCTGTTTCTTCAATCGTTTGCAGTAGCCGCACCAATCGGTGGTGAACATGGTGATGGTTCCGGTCGCGGGTACAAAGTCCATGCTGCAAGCTTATCCGAGCCGCATCCGAATGCACCGCGTGCGCGTTAAGATGAAGCAATGACTTTGCCCCAGGTATGCGTGTGCTACCTCACTCGACTATCTCCCGAAGGCAACCGGCAGGTACTGCTGGGCCGCAAGAAGAAAGGCCTCGGCGTAGGCAACATCGTCGGCCTTGGCGGCAAGCTCGAAATCGGCGAAAGTGCAGTGGATGCTGCCGTGCGCGAAATCGAAGAGGAATCCGGGCTGGTGGTGGCGGCATCCGCTTTGACGGAACTGGGGTATCTCACCTACCTGTTTCCGCACCGCCAGGAGTGGAGCCAGGAATCGACCGTGTTCGTCTGCGACGACTGGTCCGGAACGCCGCGGGAATCGAACGAGCTGAACCCCGTCTGGTTCGACGTGGCGAGCCTGCCGGTCGATGAGATGTGGGACGACGCCCGGCATTGGCTGCCCGGGGTGCTCGACGGAGTGCCGGTGCGCGCCACGTTCACCTTCGGAGCCGACTTGGAAAGCGTGGTGTCTCGTGCCTGAATTCAGCCTCATCATCGTGCTGGTCATTGCGCTGGCACTCATCTTCGACTTCACCAACGGTTTTCACGACACGGCCAATGCCATGGCCACCCCGATCGCGACCGGCGCGATGAAGCCCAAGGTTGCCGTTGGCGTCGCCGCCATTCTCAACCTGGTCGGTGCTTTTCTCTCGACCGAGGTTGCCCGCACAGTGTCTGGCGGCATTATCAAGGAGGGGGACGGCGGGGTACTGATCACCCCCGAACTCATCTTCGCGGGCCTGATCGGCGCGATCGTGTGGAACCTGGTCACCTGGCTGATGGGCCTGCCATCCAGCTCGAGCCACGCCCTGTTCGGTGGGCTGATCGGCGCCACGATCATCGGCGTCGGTACCCAGGCCGTTGACTACAACGTCGTGGCCGCCAAGGTGATCCTGCCCGCGCTGATCGCGCCGCTGATCGCGGGAGGCGTGGCGCTCGTCGCCACCCGCCTGGCCTACACGATCACCCGGCGCGACGTCGGCAAGCCAGACGGCCGCGGCGGGTTCCGTTACGCGCAGATCTTCTCCTCCTCGCTCGTCGCGCTGGCCCACGGCACCAACGATGCCCAGAAGACCATGGGAGTGATCACCCTCACCCTCATCGCCGGCGGGTTTCAGGCAGTCGGCAGCGGGCCCACCTTCTGGGTCATCGCCGCCTGCGCCCTCGCCATTGCCGTCGGCACCTACACCGGCGGCTGGCGCATCATCCGCACCATGGGCACCGGCCTGACCGAGATCAAGCCGGCCCAGGGTTTCGCCGCCGAAACCAGCACCGCGGCCACGATCCTCGCCTCCAGCCATCTCGGATTCGCCCTCTCCACCACCCAGGTTGCCTCCGGCTCGGTGATCGGCTCCGGCCTGGGCCGCCGCGGGTCGACCATCCGCTGGGGGATGGCCGGCCGCATCGCTCTCGGCTGGGTCATGACCCTGCCGGCTTCGGCCATCATGGGCGCATTCGCCGCCGGACTCGCCCTGCTCGGGCCGATCGGCATCGTGCTCGACATGGTGATCGGAACGATCGTCATCATGGCCCTGTTCCGCTGGTCGCGTCGCAACCGGGTCTCGCACCACACCCTGCTCAACGACATCGATGATGCCGGACGGGTGGTCAACATCAAGAAGACGCCGCGCCGGCCCACGCGGCGTGGCCGCGGCGACCGCAAGAAGGTATCGCTGTGATCGACTGGAGCGCCTTTCTCATCGTCTCGGCCGCGTCACTGTTCTCGGCCGCTCTGCTCGTGAGCCTCTACTCGCTGGGCCTGCGCTTGCTTACCACGGCCGGTCGCATCCCGCTGGTGGAGCCGCACGAATTCACCGGCGCGATCACCGTGCTGAGCCCGAAGAAGGCCGCGAAACAGGTCAAACGAGCGCGCAAGGCCGCCGCGGCCAACCCGCTCGCGCCCGGGCTGAAGCGCTTGGCGCTTTACGCCGGCTATGCCTGTTTCGTGCTGTGCGGCATCGCCGTGCTCTACGGCGTCTACCTGATCGTGCCCGCCCTGCACCGATAGCCTGCCTCCACGGACGGGGCCCGGGCCCGGGCCCCGGGCCCAGTTTATAAACTGGGCCCACGGACGGGGCCTGGGCCCCGTCCGTGTGAGGGTGGGTCAGGCGGTTTGGCGCAGGCGGCCGAGCCGGGTCATCAGGTGGTAGATCGTGATGGCCGCCACGGTGCCGAGGGCGATGCCGTTGAAGCTCAGGGTGCCCGCGTTCAGGGTGAAGTCGGCGATGCCGATGATCAGCGCGGTCGCGGCCGTGAACTGGTTAACCGGCTTGGAGAAGTCGACCTTGTTGTCAAGCCAGATCTTGACGCCGATGACACCAATCAGCCCGTAGAGCGCAGTGGTGACACCGCCGAGCACCCCGTCGGGGATGGTGAAGATGATCGCCCCGACCTTGGGGGAGAGGCCGAGCAGAATCGCGACGATGCCGGCCACCCAGTAGGCCGCCGTGGAGTAGATGCGGGTGGCCGCCATGACGCCGATGTTCTCGCCGTAGGTCGTAGTTCCGCTGCCGCCGCCGAAACCGGCCAGCATGGTGGCGAGGCCGTCGGCGAGCAGGGCCCGTCCGGTGAGCCGGTTCACCTTCGCATCCGTCATCTGGGCGACGCCCTTGATGTGGCCAACGTTCTCGGCGATCAGCACGAGGACGACGGGGATAAAAGCGGGCAGCACCCCGAAGACTGCGGCCGGGTTCTCAAACGGGTTGGCCGGGGCGGTGAACGGCGGCAGCCCGATCCAGGCGGCGTCGGCGACGCGGCTGAAGTCGACCTCGCCGAAGAAGACGGCCGCGACGTAGCCAACGACCACGCCGAGAAAGATCGACAGTCGACCGAGGATGCCGCGAAACAGCACCGTGCACAGAATCACCGCGACAAGGGTGATCAGAGCGGTGAGCGGTGCCTTGTCGAAGTTGGCCTTGGCCACCGGGGCGAGGTTGAATCCGATTAGCGCGACGATGGCGCCCGACACGATCGGCGGCATGAGCCGGTCGATCCACCCGGTGCCGGTGAGCTCAACGATCACGCCGACCAGGGCGAGGAGTACCCCGACGGCCATGATGCCGAACAGGGCGCTGCCCATGCCGGCCGAGGCGGTTGCCGCGGTGATCGGTGCGATGAACGCGAACGACGAGCCGAGGTAGCTGGGCAGTTTGTTGCCGGTGATCAGCAAAAACAGGAGGGTTCCTATACCGGAGAACAGCAGTGTGGTGCTCGGCGGAAAGTCGGTGAGCAGCGGCACCAGAAAGGTCGCACCGAACATGGCCACGACGTGCTGCGAGCCGATGCCGATGGTCAGCGGCCAGCTCAGGCGTTCGCCCGGACCGACGACTTCCTGTGCCCCGACTGTTTTTCCGTCGCCGTGCAGGGTCCAGGGCAGTGCCATTGCGGTTCTCGTTTCTTTATGCTGCGTGATCAGTCCTGTTGCCTGATCACAGTCGAGCGTAGTCGCAGCCGACAACCGGTCCTCACAGCACGGCGGAATAGACTCGGGCGCATGAGTCAACTCGCTGATCCCACCACCGAGACGGGGCTGGAGGTGCGAGTGGCCAACGGACTGCTCCGTGGGGTGCGCGAGCGCGGTGTGCTGGCCTGGCGCGGTATTCCCTATGCGGCGGCTCCGGTGGGTGAGCGACGATTTCGTGCGCCGCAGCCGGCGCCGGCCTGGCACGGCGTGCGCGACGCGAGCGAGTGGGGCCCGATCGCCCCGCAGAGTCACAAGGGCCAGTTTCGCGGCGCTCACCCGCGCATTCCGCAGGGCGAAGACTGCCTCAACCTCAACGTGATCGCGCCAGACGAGCGGATGCGCCCCGGCGCGCAGCTCCAGGACGCGCTGCGGCCGGTGATGGTGTTCATCCACGGCGGCGCCTACAGCGTCGGCTCCAGCCGTGAGGTTCCGCGGCAGGGGGAGGGCCTGGTGCGACGGGGCGGCATCGTTTACGTCAGCATCAACTACCGGCTCGGGGCCCTCGGGTACCTGGACTTCTCCCGGTATGCCACGACGGAGCATCCGTTTGAGAGCAACCTGGGATTACGAGACCAGGTCGCCGCCCTGCAATGGGTGCACGAGAACATTCATGCCTTCGGCGGCGACCCGGATGCCGTCACCCTGTTCGGCGAGTCGGCCGGCGGCAACGCGGTCACCACGCTGATGACCGTGCCGAGCGCGGCCGGACTGTTCCACCGGGCGATCGCGCAGAGTGCGCCGCCGAACGCGGTCTACCCGAGCGATCTCACCGCGCGCTGGGCCGGCGAATTCGTCGACAGCCTGACCGACGGCCCGTACAGCGACGCGGATGCCGCCCGACTGCTCCTCGCGGCCGACCCCGCGCAACTGGCCGCAGCGACGACAGCGCTGACCGTGCGCACTCCCGACCAAGACCCGGGCACGATCCCGCTCTGCCCCGTCATTGACGGCGATTTTCTGCCCGAGCGACCGCTCGATGCCTTTCGGGACGGCCGGGCCGCGCGCATCCCGCTGATCATCGGCACCAACGCGCGGGAGGGATCACTGTTCAGCGGCCGGATCGACATTCTGGCGACGACCCCGGCGCGGATCCGCGCGATATTCAAGAAAACCAAGAAGAAGGCGAAAAAGGCCCTCAAGGCGCAGTACCCGGGTATTCCCGCGTTGCGGGCGGCGCTCGATTTCGGCGGCGACTATTCGTTCTGGTATCCGAGCGTGAAGGTCGCAGAACGACACTCGCGCTACGCGCCGGTGTACTTCTACCGGTTCGACGCCGCGCCGCGGCTGCTGCGTCTGATGGGCCTCGACGCGACCCACGGCCTCGAACTGTTTCCGTTGTTCGACCGGCTCGACGGCTGGTTCGGCCGCGGCATGACGGCGCTCGGCGGGCGCCGCACTTTTCTGGACATTGCCACGAGGATGCAGGGCTGGTGGCTGGGTTTCGTCGCCGGCGAGGTGCCATCGGCGGCCTGGCCGCGCTACGACGAAAGCACCCGGGAAACGCTCATCATCGACCAAACAGACCACGTTGAATCCGATCCGCACAAGGAACGACGACTGGCCTGGGGACGGTTCGTGCCGCACGTTTGAGCTGACCCGGCTGGCCCGGTCGTAGACTGGAACCTTGCGTTAAAGGCCACGGCACTGGGAGCACACCATTTCGAGCACTGAAACACCCACCACTGCGGCCTCGCCGCAACCGGCAGCACGTGGCCTGAGGGCCCGGGTCGACTCCTACTTCGAGATCACCAGCCGCGGCTCCACCTGGTCGCGGGAATTTCGCGGCGGCGTCGTGACCTTCGTCACGATGGCCTACATCGTCATTTTGAACCCGCTGATTCTCGGCGGTTTCAGCGCCGACCAGGCCGCCGTCGACGTGGAAGGCGGATGGTTGCCCAACGAGCAGGTTGCCGCCGTCACCGCCCTGACCGCCGGCGTCATGACCATTCTGTTCGGCCTCATCGCCCGACTGCCCTACGGTTTCGCTGCCGGGCTCGGCATCAACTCGTTCCTCGCTGTGAGCGTCGTTGGCCAGGTCACCTGGGCGGAAGCGATGGGCTTGGTCGTCATCAACGGCCTCATCATCGTGCTGCTGGCCTCGACCGGCCTGCGTGAACTCATCTTCAATGCCATCCCTCGTCCGCTGAAGATCGCCATCACGGTCGGCATCGGCCTGTTCATCGCGTTCATCGGACTGGTCGACTCCGGCTTCGTGCGGGCCAGCGGCGCGAACTCACCGCCCGTTCAGCTCGGCGACGCCGGCTCGATCGCTACCCTGCCGACCACGGTCTTCGTGATTGGGCTCATCATCATCGGCGTGCTCCTGGCCCGCAAGGTCAAGGCAGCGCTGTTGATCGGCATCGTGGCGACTACCGCCATCGCCGTGATCCTCGAGGCCATCTTCAAGGTCGGCCCCTCGCTCGGTACGAACCCGGCCGGCTGGAACCTGAACGCCCCCGTGCTGCCGACGAGCGTCGTGGCGCTGCCCGACCTCGGCCTGATCGGCCAGGTGTCCTTCGGCGCGTTCGAACGCATCGGCATGCTCGCCGCAGTGATGCTCGTCTTCACCCTCGTGTTCACGAACTTCTTCGACGCCATGGGCACGATGACCGGCCTGGCCAGTGAGGCCGGCCTCGCCGACCAGGACGGCAAGTTTCCCCGGCTGAAGTCCGCCCTGATCGTGGAGGGCATCGGCGCCGTCGCCGGCGGCGCCACGAGCGCCTCCTCGAACACCGTCTTCATCGAATCCGGTGCCGGAATCGGCGAGGGTGCTCGCACCGGCGCGGCCAACGTGATCACCGGCATCCTCTTTTTGGCCGCCGTGTTCTTCACGCCGTTGACCCAGATCGTGCCGCTCGAAGTGGCTGCTGCCGCTCTCGTCATCGTCGGGGCGCTCATGGTCTCGCAGATTCGTCACCTGGACTTCACCGAGTTCTCCAGCACGCTGCCGATCTTTCTGACCATCATCGTGATGCCGCTGACCTACTCGATCGCCAACGGCATCGGGGCCGGGTTCATCAGCTGGGTGCTCGTGCGCAGCCTTTCCGGCAAGGGCCGCGAGATCAGCCCGCTGCTCTGGGTCGTCGCGGTCGGTTTCGTGCTGTTCTTCGTGCGCGGCCCGGTGGAAGCGCTGATCGGCTGAACCGAGGCACCTGCTAGCATCCGGTCACCGATCCGATTCGTCAGCCGGGAATCATGCACGCAGCAAACGACGACGTTTACCGCCCGAGCGATCGCGACCTGCTCAAGGGCGCGATCAGGCAGCTTGCTGCCCAAACCGGCATTGCGGTGATCTTCGCCGGGCTGGTCAACCATGGCGAACTCGTCATCACCGAGTTCGTCGGCACCACGACGCAGGGGCTGAAGAATCTCAACGTGCAGCCGGGTGAGGGCGTCGGCGGGCGGGCCCTGCACCAGTCCCGGCCGGTCGGCGTCGCTGACTACTTCGACTCGCACCGCATCACCCACCACCATGACCAGGCCGTGCGTATCGACGGTCTGCGCACCATGGTCGCGCTGCCGGTACTGGTCGACGGGCGGGGGCGCAGCATCCTTTATGCGGCCACCCGCGACCGCACCTCTTTCGGCGAACGCACGGTTGGCGAGCTCAATGCCGGCGGGGAGCGCATCGCCCGTGAACTGCAGATTCGCGACGAGGTCGATCACCGGGTGGCCATTCTCAAGGTGGTCGGCAGTCTCGCCGCCGAACCGCTCGACCGCGACCTGATCGAGGTCGTTCGCCTCGCCCACACCGAACTGCTCTCGGTCGCGAGCATCACGAGCGACCCCGACCTGTCCGCGCGAATCCTCGCCGTCACCGCCCGGCTGGTCGGTTCGGCGAGTGCCCCAGCGGATGTGCCGCACCTCACGCCCCGCGAGACCGACGTGCTCGCGCAGGTAGCCCTGGGCTGCTCCTATGCGGAGGTCGGCGACCGTCTGGCCCTGCAGGCGGTAACCGTGAAGGGGTATATGCAGGCGATCATGGCCAAGCTCAACGCGCACAGCCGAACCGAGGCCGTGCGAATCGCCCGCGCCTTCCGGCTTCTGCCCTGACCGCCTCCCCCGGGAGGTGGTGGCCGCCGGCGCCCGCTGCCACGCTGACATTCGTCACGACAACAGCGTTGTGTCTCACGATGTCAAGGGAGATATCGCATGCTCGAAAGCACCGCAATCCGGCAGGCTCGGCCGACGCCGCGCCGCACCTCGATGGCCAGGGTGGCCGTCGCCAGTTCCATGGGCAGCATCATCGAGTTCTACGACTTTCTCATCTACGGCACGGCCGCCGCACTGGTGTTTCCGCAGGTGTTTTTCCCGGAGCTCGGCACCGGGGCCGGCACGCTCGCCTCGTTCGGAACGTTCGCGGTTGCGTTCGTGTCGCGCCCGCTCGGCGCCATTCTGTTCGGGCATTTCGGAGACCGGCTCGGGCGCAAGAAGACCCTGGTCAGTACCCTTCTCATTATGGGTTTCGCGACCGTCACGATCGGTTTGCTGCCGAGCGCCAGTGTGATCGGGCTCGCCGCCCCGATCATTCTCGTGCTGCTGCGGTTTCTGCAGGGCTTCGCAGTCGGCGGCGAGTGGGCCGGAGCGGCATTATTAGCCGCCGAGTACGCACCGCCGAAGCGTCGCGGGCTGTACGCCGCATTTCCGCAGCTCGGCCCGTCCATCGGGTTCGCCCTGGCCAGCATGACCTTTCTGATCATCAACCTCACCCTCGGTGACGCCTCCGACGCCTTCCTCAGCTACGGCTGGCGTATCCCGTTCATTCTGAGCGCGGTACTCGTGATCGTCGGCCTCTACATCCGGCTCAAGATCGAAGAGACGCCCGTGTTCAAGGCCGCAACGGATGCCAGGCGTGCCGCGCCCGTTGCCCGCAAACTTCCGGTTTGAGAAGTCGTGCGCAAGCAGCCCCGCCAGATTCTGCTCGGGGGAGCGTCGACCATGATGCTGTTCGCCTTCTTCTACACCGGCACCGCATTCCTCTCCAGCTACGGCACCAACCCCGAGGGCCTCGCCCACAGCCGGCCGACCATCCTAACCCTCGGCATCATCGGAGCCCTCGTTTTCGCCGTCGGCACCATCGCGAGCGCTATCCTCTCTGACCGGGTCGGTCGCCGGGCGGTCATCGTCGCGTCCTGCATCGTGGCGGTGCCGTGGTCGCTCGTGCTGTTTCCCATCCTTGATATCGGAACGGCCTGGTCCTTCGGCCTCGGACTCTCCGGCACGCTGCTCATCGTCGCCGGGATCTACGGCCCGGTCGGCGCGTTCCTGCCCGAACTGTTCGCCACCCGTTACCGCTACACCGGCGCCGGGATGGCCTACAACCTCGGTGCCCTGGTCGGCGGAGGCATCACCCCGCTGGTTGCAGCGTCGATCATCGCCACGGCGGGCAGTGCCTCGATCGGCCTGCTCCTGGCTGGAGTGAGCCTGGTGAGCCTGCTCGCGACGTTCGGCCTGCCGGAGACCAAAGGCGTCAACCTGGAAACGGTCGCCGAGGCCGAAGCGCGGGTGCCGGTCAGGAGCTGATACCAGGCCCGCAGCCGGAGGTTGCTCGTCGGTTATCCCGGCGGGCAACCTCCGTTTCGTCGTGAGCGGATGCGATCAGGCCGGCGGTCGAAACTCGCTCACGGTGAACTCGGTGCCCTGAGGGTCGCGGATGCACGCAAACGCGGCCCGGGGGGAGTCGATGGTCTCGAGCACGGTGCCGCCGGAGGCAGCGACGTCGGGTAGATATCGGCGCTGTTAGATTTCGCGGCAGTGCGTCGTGAGCATGCCGATCTTGTCGATCGAGATGGTCACCGTGGACCCGTCGCGCAGAAAGATCGGGGGTTTGCGGCTGTATCCGGCGCCGCCCGGGCTGCCGGTGGAGATCAGGGTTCCCGGCATGAGGGTTGACGTTTTGGACAGGTAGGAGATGATCTCCGCGACGGTGCGCACCATGTCGCCGCTCGAGGCGTCCTGAAGGATGCGGCCGTCGACGTGCGTGGTCAGCCACAGGTTCTGCGGGTCGCCGATCTCATCGGCGGTGACGACGAGCGGTCCGGTCGGGGTGAAGCCGTCGAAGGATTTGCACCGTGACCACTGCGCTTCGGAGAATTGCAGGTCGCGCGCGGTGATGTCGTTGACGACGGTGTAGCCGAAGACGTAGTCGAGGGCGTTGGCGACCGTCACGTTGCGGGCCGGGCGACCGATGATCACACCGAGTTCAGCCTCGTAGTCGACCTGTGTGGTGAGATCGCGCGGCCAGGTGATGGTTGAGCCGTGCCCGGTGAGCGAGTTGGGCCAGAGCGAGAACACGGTAGCGGCGGTTTCGAGGCGCAGGCTCAGCTCGGAGGAGTGTGCGGCGTAGTTGGCGCCGATGGCGATGATCTGCGGTGGGCGCAGCACCGCGGAGGAATGCCGCAGTTCGTCGACCTGCGTCAGCACGGCACCGTTGGAGACTGCGTCGAGGCTGATCGCGCGCACCCGCTCGTAGCCGGCGTCGCCGCGTTCGAGCAGGTCTTGAAGGTCGCGGGGGGCGTCGTCCATGACGTCGTCGAGAAACAGTGCCGCATCGTCGAAGATCACGGCCAATCGGGGAACGGAGGAGCCGTCAACTCTCAAATGCGCAAATTTCACTCTTCTAGGCTAACCGGCTCAGCCTGCGGGTTGCCCTGTGAGGTGCTCCAACCCTCGGTCGGTCTGCTTGGAGGTAACGGCCCCCTGGGGTAAAAGGGGTGCACCGGCAGCGCGCCACAGGTGCATTCCGGCGTAACTCCGCCAGGGCGCCCAGTCAGCCCCGCGCGCGGCCAGAGCCCGGGGCTGAACCGGCAGACCGAGTCGGCCGGCACCCTGCCGCAGTGCCAAGTCGCTGGTCAGCAGGATGTCCGGACTGCCGAGCACGCGCATGGCCACGTACCCGGCCGTCCACGGTCCGATTCCCCGCAGCGCGACCAGACGTGCTTCGAGTTCGGTGCGGGTCTGCCCGGCTGACAGTTGCAATTCTCCCGAAGCCAGCGCCTCCGCGACCCGCAGGATCGTCTCGATGCGAGCGCCCGGCCCGCGCAGCACGCCGCGGCCGCCGGCGGCGATCTGCGCCGCGGTGGGAAAGAGCAGCCGAGACTTGGCCCCGGGCAGGCGTTCGCCAAGCGTGTCAGCCAGCCTGGTCAACGCGGTGCGGGCCGCGGCGACCGAGATCTGCTGCCCGATCAGCGCCCGGAACAGTGTCTCCTCGGCGTCCATACTGCCCGGTACACGGATGCCAGGGGCCCGGGCGACCGACACGGCCAGCGCCGGGTCCGCGGCCAGATGATGATCGATGGCCTGTGCGTCGGCATCGAGGTCGAACAGTCGACGCACCCGGCTCACCAGCGGTGCCAGGTCGGCGAGCTGGGTCAGACGGATGCTGCAGGCCAGCGCGGAGGCGGCATCCGTTCCCGCCAGGGTCACGTCGATGGTGGCCGTGCCGTTCGGTAGCCGCACGGCGCGGGCGTAGCTCGTTGCGGTGGCCGTTTCGACGCCCGGGAGGGCGCGGGTTGCGAGAAAGCGCAGCAGCCCGGGGCCGTCGAACGGCGTTCGGGCCGGCAGCTGCAGGGTGATCCTGGTTTCGGCGGGATCGACGCCGGGGACCGAGTGCGTCAGCAGTGGGCGCCGGGTCGCTCGCACCTCGGTGGGGGTGCGTTCGTAGATGGCCGTGACGGTGTCGTTGAACTGGCGCACACTGCCAAAGCCGGCGGCGAACGCCACATCCGTGATCTTCAGGTCGGTGCCCAGCAACAACAGGCGTGCGGTCTGCGCACGATGCGCGCGGGCGAGGGCGAGCGGACCGGCACCGAGCTCGGCGACCAACACCCGAGTCAGATGCCGGGGAGTGTAGCCGAGGCTGGCGGCGAGCCCCGGCACGCCGTCGCGTTCGAGCACGCCGTCAGAAATCAGTCGCATCGCGCGGGCGGCGAGGTCGTCCCGCAGATTCCAGGCCGGTGAGCCGGGCACGGCGTCGGGCAGGCACCGTTTGCAGGCTCGCAGCCCGGCCTCATGGGCGGCCGCCGCGGTGAGGTAGAAGGACACATTGCCCGGTTTGGGCGTTGCGGCCGGGCAGCTCGGCCGGCAGTAGATGCCGGTCGTGTGCACGCCGGTGATGAACTGGCCGTCGAAACGACTGTCGCGCGAGCACATTATGCGGTACCGCTCGGCGAAGACCTGATCGGCTGAAACGGCGGACGTCATACCTCGAGCCTGTCACGATCGGGCGCGGGGTGGTAGCGGAAATCGGACATGGGTGCTCGTCGATAGGCTGGGGGAATGAACGCACTGCTGCGCCTCCAGTCCGAGCTTGGCGACATCGTCAGCACTGCACCACTCGACCTCGCGGCCAGCCGCACCGACAAATCCGGCTGGATCGCCGACGGTACCCCCCTCGCCCTGGTGCGTGCCACCACGGTCGCCCACGTGCAGGCCGTGCTGCGCATCGCCACCGAATGCCGGGTGCCGGTGGTCACCCGCGGCGCTGGAACGGGACTGTCCGGCGGAGCCTGCGGCACCGACGGTGCCATCGTGCTGAGCGTGGCCGGGCTCACCCGCATCCTCGAAATCAACGCCGACGACGAACTCGCCGTCGTGGAGGCCGGAGTGATCAACCAGCACCTCAACGACGAGCTCGCGAAGCAGGACCTGTGGTTTGCCCCCGATCCGGCCAGCAAAGCCATCTCCACCGTCGGCGGCAACATCGCCACGAACGCCGGCGGCTTGCTCTGCGCCAAGTACGGCGTCACGCGGGAGGCGGTGCTCGGTCTGACCGTCGTACTCGCCGACGGCAGCCTGCTGCACACCGGGCACCGCACGGTCAAGGGCGTCACCGGTTACGATCTCACGGCGCTGCTCACCGGCTCCGAGGGCACCCTCGGCGTCATCGTTGAGGCGACCGTGCGGGTGCGCGCGCTCACGGCGGGCGCCGTTGCCACGATCGGTGCGGTTTTCGACACGGTCACGGCGGCGGCCGCAGCCAGCGCGGCGATCACGGCCGCACGAATCCGCCCCGCCGTGATGGAACTGATCGACCCGGTCGCGCTCGGTCTAGTCGCCGCCTACCTGGGGCCTGAGGGCTCGGCCGGTCTGCCGCTCGGTCGCGGCGCATTCCTGCTGGTGCAGACCGATGGTCCGGCGGCGCTCGCCGAAGCCGAACAGGCCGTTGCCGTGCTGCGGGCGGCAGGAGGCGAAGCCAGCCTGTCAACGGATGCTGCCTCCGGCGACCGCCTGCTGGCCATCCGCCGCGCCATGCACCCAGCCCTGGAGCAGTTCGGCCGGGTGCTGATCGAGGACGTGTCCGTACCGCGCTCGCGCATGGCCGAGATGTTCGCCGCGATCGCCGAGATCAGCGCCCGCACCGGCATCCCCATCCCCACCGTCGCCCACGCCGGTGACGGCAACCTGCACCCGAACTTCGTCATTCCCCGTGGCGGGGAAGCGGATGCGGCGGTGCCCGACGAGATCTGGGCCGCCGCCGACGAGATGTTCCAGGCCGCACTGGCCCTCGGCGGCACGCTCACCGGCGAACATGGCGTCGGCGTGCTGAAACGTCGCTGGCTGCGCGATGAGATCGGCGACACGAGCCTCGAGCTGCAACGCCAGCTCAAAGCGGTCTTTGACCCGCTCGGTCTTCTGAACCCCGGCACCATGTTTGCCGCCTGAGCTGGGCCGCCCGGGCCGGTATTCTCGAACAATGAGCCTCGACCAGCCACCGGGCCAGCAGCCAGCCCCGCAGCAGCCATCCCAGCAGCAGCCCGTGCAGGAGAGTCCGGCCCCGGTGCAGCCGGTTTGGAGCCAGCCGGTACGCCCGTCTCGCGCCGGCCCGATCGTACTGGCCGTGATCGGCATCGTGCTCGCCGGGCTGGCCCTGCTCGCCGTGTTCTTGTACCTCACCACGTTCCTCGGCGCCGGCGCCCTGCTGGTCGGGCTGATCCTGGCGCTTCTGCCGCTCGCTGTCGTGCTGCTCGCGGTGCGCTGGATCGACCGCTGGGATCCGGAGCCGCGGCCGGCCCTCATCTTCGCCCTGCTGTGGGGTGCCGGCATCTCCATCGTCACCGCACTGCTCTTCGACCTTGGCGTTCAGATCACGATCGCGGCCAGCGCGGGGGCACTGACCGGGAGTGATTTCGCATCCGCTGTCATTCAGGCCCCGATCGTGGAGGAAGTCGCCAAGGGATTCGGCATTCTCGTGCTGTTCTGGGCGGTTCGGAGGCACTTCGACGGCCCGGTCGACGGCGTCGTCTACGCCGCGACGATTGCGGCCGGCTTTGCGTTCTCCGAGAACATTCAATACTTCGGCCTGGCCATGACCGAGGGCAACGCGCAGGGCCTCGGCATCACGTTCTTGCTGCGCGGGGTCTTCTCGCCGTTCGCGCACGTCACGTTCACGATCTGTACCGGGCTCGCCCTCGGGCTGGCCGCACGGCGCAGCGCGAGCAAGGGCGGCGCGGTCGGCTATTTTCTGCTCGGCCTCATCCCCGCGATCCTGCTGCACGCACTGTGGAACGGTTCCACTTTTGTGCTGAGCGGTGATGCCTCCGTGCTCATCTACTACGCGGTCGTGCAGGTGCCGCTGTTCATCGTCGCCATTCTCGTCGTGGTGTTTCTCCGCCGGCAGGAAGCCCGCATCACCCTGCGGCGGCTGCACGAATATTCGCAGGCCGGCTGGTTCACCGCCGCGGAGGTTTCGATGCTCGGCACGGGCGCCGGCCGACGTCAGGCGCTCGCCTGGGGCCGACGGCAGCAACGACCCAAGAAGCTTGCCATGCGCCTGTTCATAGCGGACGCGACCCGCCTCGCCTTCGTGCGTGACCGCCTGGTGCGTGGCCAGAGCACACCGGCGCTGCACGCCCACGAGGCTCGCCTGCTCGGACGGTTGATGAATCATCGGGCCGATGTGCTGGGGCAGGTGCGGCCGGGTACGGCACCAGCGGTACCGTAGGCGCGGAACCAACAGAAACTCGCCGCTTCGGTGGTGTGGCGGTGCCGACGACTCTCCCGATGCGACGAGTTGGTGTACACCAAGAGTGCACCCGCGAGCGGTCCGGCGCAAGCATTATTTTTTTCGACCTGCCAGGTGGGTCGCCGGTGTGCATTTCTGCGCGCGATCCGGTTGGATGGGGGTATGACTGATTTGAATTCCAAGCCCGAAATTGACTTCCCGGAGGGCGCTGCGCCCGAACAACTCAAGATCACCGATGTCGTCGTCGGTGACGGTGCCGAGGCTACCGCCGGCGCTACCGTCGATGTGCACTACCTCGGCGTCGAGTTTGCGTCCGGCGACGAGTTCGACTCGTCCTGGAACCGCGGCCAGTCGATCAACTTTCCGCTGCGCTCACTCATCGCCGGCTGGCAGGAAGGTATTCCCGGCATGAAGGTCGGCGGCCGTCGCAAGCTCGTTGTACCCCCGCACCTCGCCTACGGACCGGCCGGTTCCGGACACCGACTGTCCGGCCAGACCCTGATCTTCGTGATCGACCTGCTCGGCGTGAGCTGAGTCGTTCGACCCTGATTACGAGCGGTTGATGCGCAGGTGTTTGATCTTCGAGGTGTGACCGCGGATGATGCTCACGTCGCGTTTAGCCACCTTGAAGTGCTTGGCCAGCAGAGCCACGAGGGCGTCGTTCGCGGCGCCCTCCACGGCTCGCTGCTGCAGAAAGACCGTAACGGATGCGTGTTCCGGCGTACTCTCCGGGTCGTCCACCACGAGCGGGCCTTTGCGGCTTCCAGGCTTCACGTGCACCGTGAGATTGAGCATGGCGGGCACGGCACTCCTGTTTGCCCCGGTTCGTGGTGAGGGGCGCTCGTTAACGCTAACGTGCTAAGGCTAGAGCAAAGCCGCCGTTGGTTCCGGGCCGAGTAGAAAGCGCCGTCCGGTGATCGACTCCGGCACGATCTCGACGAACACCGGCTTGACCGTGGGGATCAGCGGCCGTAACGGCAGGGCGGCGGCGTCGTCGATCTCCCGCTGGGTGTTGAGCGCTCTGGCTGTTCCGTGCACGACGACGCTCCACGCGTCGTCGCGACCCACGCCGTCCGTTTCGAACGCGACTCGGTTGTTGACCGTGAGCTCGATCAGTTTGGTGCCGGACGCGGTGCGAAACAGCAGGTGCCGGTCGGCGGCCACAAAATTGACCGGAAAAATATCCGGGATGCCACCGACGGCCACGGCGAGGCGGCCCAGACTGGCCGACAGTAAGGCATTCCAGCATTCCTCTTCGCTGAGATTCTGCACGGCCGATGCAGCCGCGTTCACGTCGTTGAAAGTCATGGTCCATCGTCACACGCCCCGAGCCTCAGGGCGAGCCGGAGAAGCGCGTTTTGCACGCTGGCAGGCAGACCTGGCACCGAAAACATATTGCCCCCAATGCAGGGTGGTTTACCTGTAAGCTGGAAATTTGCCCAGCGGGGCAGGTACCTGGCGGTGCCAGAGCGGCTTAGTCCACAGTTAAATTGCCGTGTGCCGCAAACTATTTCTTTGAGAAAGTTCCACCGTGAGTGCACTACCCGAAGTACCGGCGAAAACGCCGAACAGCAGTCCACCCAAATCCCGTCGATTCGTCGTTCCGGCACCTCGAGTGTTTTATCCCGCACTCGGCATCATTCTGGCCGTCGTCATCGTGGCCATCGCTTTTCCGGTGCGCACGGGCAGCGTTCTTGCCCTGCTGCAGGGTTGGGTGGTGGCCGGCCTCGGCCCGTACTATGTCGTCATCGTGGCGGCGTTTGTGGTCTTCGCCATCTGGATGGGCCTCAGCCGCTTCGGCGACATCAAGCTCGGCAAAGACGATGACGAACCCGAATTCGGTCTGACGAGCTGGTTCTCGATGCTCTTCGCTGCCGGGATGGGTATCGGCCTGGTCTTCTGGGGCGCCTCAGAACCGCTCACCTTCTTCACGACACCCAAGCCCGGGGTGACCGGCGATTCCGCAGATCTCGCCTCCGCCGCGATGTCGCAGACCTTCCTGCACTGGGGATTCCACGCCTGGGCCATCTACGCCGTTGTCGGCCTGGCCCTGGCCTATTCGATCCACCGCAAGGGGCGTCCGGTTTCGATCCGCTGGGCACTGGAGCCGCTTCTCGGTACCAAACGGGTCAAGGGTCGTCTCGGTGACGTAATCGACGTGATCGCCATCGTGGGTACCCTGTTCGGTGTCGCGACCTCCCTCGGCCTCGGGGTCAAGCAGATCGCCGCAGGCCTCAGCTACCTCGGTGTCGTCGGCGACGTCACCAATACCCTGCTCGTGGTTTTGATCGTCGTGATTACCATCATCGCAACGGCCTCTGTGGTCAGCGGCGTCGGCAAGGGCATCAAGTGGCTCTCCAACATCAACCTCGGCATGGCCGGCCTGCTGCTCGTGGCCGTGCTGCTGCTCGGCCCCACAATGTACCTGCTGCGTCTGCTGGTGCAATCGGTCGGCGGCTACTTTCAGAACGTGGTCGGACTCACCTTCGACACCGGAGCATTCACCGGCCAGGCCGGCCTCGACTTCCAGGGCGCCTGGACCGTCTTCTACTGGGGCTGGTGGATCTCCTGGGCACCGTTCGTGGGCGTGTTCATCGCGCGCATCTCCCGTGGACGCACGGTTCGCCAGTTCATCGCCGGCGTGCTGCTCGTTCCGACCTTGGTCACATTCGTCTGGTTCGCGGTCATGGGCGGCAGCGCCATCCGTCAGGCCTGGGAGGGCGACGGCGGTGGTCTGTTCGACCCCAAGGTCGGCATCATCCCCGAGAACGTACTGTTCAACTTTCTGGGCACCCTGCCGTTTGGCGTGATCCTCTCGGTGATCGCGGTCATCGTCATCGCGATCTTCTTCATCACCTCGGCCGACTCGGGTTCACTCGTCATCGACATGCTGGCCTCTGGCGGAGACACCAATCCGCCCAAGTGGAGCCGCATCATGTGGGCCAGCCTCGGCGGGCTCGTGGCTATCGCCCTGCTGTTGGCTGGCGGACTGGCCGCCCTGCAGACCGGCGCGATTCTGACCGCTATTCCGGTGAGCATCGTCATGATCGGTATGTGTATTGCCATTTACAAGGCGTTCCGCATCGAGCACGAGGTTCTGGTGGCTGCCGAACGCCGTCAACGCCGGGAGGAAATGGCCCGCCGCATCGGCAAGACCGTCACCGCGCACCTCGAGGAGAACTTCGACGACCACTTCGGTGAGCAGGTCGACGGCCACATCGAGGCAGCGCTGACCGACGATCCGGCCCGCCGACCGCGGTGGGGTCGTCGCCCGAAGGCCTGAGGCCAGAGGCCTGAACCGGGACAGGGTGTGGGACGGGCAGCCGCTACATGCCGTTGGCTGCCCTGACCCGGTTGACCAGATCACGCCACGGCCCGTTCACCTGGGGTTCGGCGAGCACCACCTCGTGCGGGGCGCACCGAATGCGGTAAGCGAACCGGTCGGGGGTGGCCTCGCTGTCGGTGACGTCGTCCCAGGGCAGGGAGTTCAGGAACTCAGCCCAGGTATTCGGGTCGGGCTGTTCTTCAACTCGCACTTCCCAGGTCAGGCGGATACCCGCCGTCCCGCCGCTGCGGGAGACGATGACTTTCATACCGCGATGCTACTCCGGTGGCCGGGGTACGCCTGGCCGGCTCGGGGGTGGTGGCGGGGCTGGTTGCTGGGGAAGCGGCGACGGAATCGCCGCCACCACGCCCACCGTCGCCCACGCGCGCATTACCGCGTCGTGGGCGGCACCGCCATTGCCGTAGAGACGCGCCGCGGTATCGGCCGTGGCCGCGGCAAACGCCACGAAATCGCTCGTGCTGGCCAGCGCACCGCCGGTGAGAGTCTCGTACCAAATGTGGCCCGGCGTCTCCCAGGCGTTGCCGCCGAGGGCATCGGCGACCAGATAGAACGCCCGGTTGGGAATGCCTGAATTGAGGTGCACTCCACCGTTGTCGTCCTCGGTTTCGACGTACCCGGCCATGGTGTCTGGCTGCGGATCTTTGCCGAGCACATCGTCGTTGTATGCGGTACCTGGCGCTTTCATTGAACGCAGGGCGACGCCCTCCACCTGGTCGGTGAACAGCCCTTCCCCGATCAACCAGCTGGCATCGGCCGTCGATTGGTTCTTGACGTGCTGCTCGACCAGGGCACCGAACACGTCGGAGATGGATTCGTTGAGCGCCCCCGACTGGCCCTGGTAGGTGAGATTGGCGGTGAACTGGGTGACTCCGTGGGTGAGTTCGTGCCCGATCACGCTGGGCGAAATCGTGAAGCGAGTGAAGACCTGCCCATCACCATCGCCGAACACCATACGTTCGCCATCCCAAAAGGCGTTGTCGTACTGCTTGCCGTAGTGCACGGTCGCATCCATGGGCAGTCCGTTGCCGTCGATGCTGTCGCGCCCGAACTGCGTCCAGAACAGGTTCTGGGTGGCACCGAGCCCGTCGTACGCCTCGTTCGTGGCCGGGTCGGTGCCGGCAGGCTGGCCCTCGGCGCGCACCCGGCGACCCGGCAGGCGTTCCTGGCCACCGGCATCCGAAATGGTGCGGTCAGACTCACCGGGGGTTCGAGCCGGCAGCGTGCGCGCCCCCGAGTAGGGAAACGGATGCGCCCCGCCCCGCAACTGGCGAATCTGCGAGTCCCGCAGCAGCGAGGCCCGGGCGGCCGCCGCGGCCTGCGCAAATCGGGGATCATCAAGTTTCGCCAGCCGCACCAGCAGGTAGGGCGGAACGATCGTGCACGTGGTGTGGAGCTCGCGAGTGTCCATGTGCAGAGTCTGGCACCGGCCGCCGACATTGCAACCGCGCGTTTTGGTCACGCTGAATAGACTCGCCTCATGCGCTTTGGAATCGTCATTCTTCCCCAGGACCCGTGGCCGGTCGCCCGCAGAAAATGGCTCGGCGCCGAGCAGTACGGCTTCGACCACGCCTTCACCTACGACCATCTGTCCTGGCGCTCGCTCGCTGACGAGCCGTGGAACGCGACCATCCCCACCCTCACCGCCGCTGCGGCCGTGACCGAACGGATAGCACTGGGCACCTTTGTCTCGTCGCCGAACTTTCGGCATCCGGTGCCATTCGCTAAAGATGTCGCAACGGTCGACGACGTCTCGGGCGGGCGGTTTCTGCTCGGCATCGGGTCGGGCGGCACCGGTTTTGACGCGAGCGTGCTCGGCCAGCCGGAGTACACCCCCCGTGAACGTCACGCACGGTTCGCCGAATTCATCACGGACCTCGACCTGCTGTTACGCGGCGAAGAACCGGGCTCCACTGACGGAATCAGTTTCACCGGCGAGTGGTATACCGCCCACAACGCCCGTATGGTGCACTCCGCTGCCAGCGCCCCGGCACGCTCCCGCGTACCGTTCCTGATCGCGGCCAACGGGCCGAGGGGTCTCGGGCTGGTCAGCCGTTTCGGGCAGGGCTGGGTGACCACCGGACAGGACGGTGTCGAGGGAGAAGAATGGTGGACCAGTGTGCGCGGCCTGACCATGCGCCTCGACGACGTCGTCAGCGGAGCCGGCCGCGACCCCGCCACGATTGACCGTTACCTCTCACTCGACAGCGGCGGAACATACTCCCTGCAGAGCATGAACGCGTTTGAGGATGCCGTCGGCCGGGCCGCCGAGCTCGGTTTCACCGACGTGATCAGCCATTGGCCACGCGAGCACGGCATCTACGCCGGCGACGAATCCATCCTCGATACGGTCGCGGCAACCCTGAACTGAATCGGCCAAAGAGGGCGGTCGATCGGGGTTTCCGGCCAGCGGATGTCTAGGCTGGTTTCATGCGCGCACACGACGACCCCAGGCCCATCGTTCCCCGCACCCCGCTGACTGATCGGCTCGGGTGGCTCGGCCTGCGCAGCGGCCAGATTCTGCTCGTCATCCTGCTGGCCTCCGTGGTCGTCTTCGGCCTGGTGCAGCTGAAGCTCGTCGTCATCCCGGTTTTGATCGCGATCATCCTCGCCTCAGCGCTCAGCCCGGTGATCAACGGGCTACGCAAGCGCGGAGTCGCCGCCATCCTCGCCACCTGGATCACCCTGCTCGGCGGCATCGTCGTCTTCGGCGGAATCATCACCCTCATCGTTTTGGCGGTGCGTGACCAGTGGAACGAGCTGTTCTCCTCGGCCTCGGAGGGCATCGACCATCTTCAGCAGTTCCTGATCGACGGACCGATCCAGGTCGATGAGAAGCAGATCGACACGGCGCGCACCGCCGTCGTGGACTTTCTCACCAGCAGCCAGTTCGGTACCGGGGCGCTCGCCGGGGCATCCGCTGTGTTCGAACTGATCACCGGGGCGGTGCTGCTCGTGGTCATTCTGTTCTTCTTCCTCAAGGATGGCGGCCAGATCTGGAACTTCTTCCTCACGCCGTTCAAGGGCGAGCGGCTCGCCCGCGGACGCCGCATTGGCCACACCTCGCTGCGCGTGCTCGGCGGTTACGTGCGCGGCACCGCCATCGTCGCCGCTGTCGATGCCACGGCGATCGGTATCGGCCTGGCCATTTTGCAGGTTCCGCTGGCTCTGCCACTGGCGGTCATCGTGTTCCTCGGCGCGTTCATTCCGCTGATCGGCGCGACCGCGGCCGGCGTGCTCGCCGCCCTGGTGGCCCTCGTCGCGAGCGGTCCAGGCGTCGCGCTCATCGTCATCATCATCGTGATCGCGGTCAACCAGCTCGAGGGAAACTTTCTGCAGCCGGTCGTCATGGCGCAGTCCCTCAAGCTGCATCCGCTGGTGATTTTGGTCGGGTTGACCGCCGGAACCATTCTCGGCGGCATCGTCGGCGCCGTGCTCTCGGTGCCGATCGCGGCCGTCACCTGGGCCATCGCCAAGGCCTGGAACACCCCGGATGCCCCGCGCGCCATGCCGCCGAAGCGTCGCGTGCTAAAGCGCTGACCGGCATCCGTTCAACCCTGCTCGTGCCACCGCTGCCCCCTGCATGACTGGAGAACCATGACCGAGCAGAGCCCCTATCACCTGCCGCGCCCGCGCCTGACGCCCGAGCAGGCGACCGAGCTGGCCCGGGACCGGTTCGGAGTGGCGGGCGTTGTCACCGAGCTCGGCAGTAATCAGGACCGCAATTTTCGGATCGAAACGGATGCCGGTTCCCTCGTTCTCAAAGTCGCCAACCCGGCCATCTTGACGGTGGAGCTCGAGGCCCAGAACGCTGCCCTGGGGCACCTCGCCAACCTGGGGCACCTCGGCAACCTGGGTCTCGACCTGCCAGCCGTGATAGCCGGGATCGATGGAGGCGAGGTTCAGCGTGTCACGATCGACGGGCAGAACCTTAACCTGCGCCTGTTGACCTACGTCGACGGGCATCCGCTGACCGATGCCGTGCGTCTGTCGGTCGGGCAGATTCGCGCGCTCGGTGACGTGGCCGGGCGCCTGGTTCAGGGCCTCGCCGACTTCGAACACCCGGGAACGGACCGCTTGTCACAGTGGGATCTGCGGCGCGGCGGGGAGGTCATCGATGCCCTCCTCGGCTACGTTGACGACGACGTGCGCCGCGAACGGCTCCGCACCGTAACCGAGGTCGCACGGCAGCAGGTCGACCGCGTCGCGACCGACCTGCGCGTTCAGACCATCCACGGTGACCTGACCGACGACAACGTGGTCAGCCGCACCGACGCCGAGACGATCACCGGAGTGATCGACTTCGGGGACGTGGCCCAGGGCTGGCTCGTCGCCGAACTCGCCGCGACCTGCGCCTGCGTGCTGTATCGCAGTCCGCGGCATCCGCTCGCCGTCCTCGACGCAATCGAGGCGTTCACCCAGAGGGTGCCGCTCACCGACACCGAACTCGCCGCCCTCTGGCCGCTGATCGTGCTGCGCACCGCGGTGCTCGTGGTGAGCGGCGAGCAGCAGGTGCACCTCGATCACGATAACGACTACGCCGACGCCAACCGCTCTCGCGAGTGGCTCGCGTTCGCCACCGCGGCGGAGCAAGGCGGCGCAGTGCTCGAGGCCCTCATCCGTTTCGTGGTGACCGGCGAGCCGGCGCCGATCGTGGCCACTGATCACCCCCTGGCGGGCACCGTCGACCCCGGTGCGATCATCGATCTGTCGGTCACCAGCGCAGCGTTCGACGCTGGAATCTGGCTCGAACCCGGCATTGACGGGCGCGTGGCAGCGGATGCCGCCGCCCGCTCAGGGCACGCAGTCACCCGCTACGGCGAGTATCGCCTGTCGCAGACCCGCATCGACACGGCCGAGGAGTCGGTCACCCTGGCCCTCGGGGTCGAGATGTATCTACCGGCCGGCAGCCCGGTGACAGCGCCGATCGACGGGACCATCGTGGTGGTGGATGCCGACACCGTGCGGCTCGAGGGCGCAGATTACGACCTGTGGCTGACCGGGGTTCACGGGGGAGGGCTCGACGGCCAGCGGATTCAGGCCGGATCCGGCCTCGGAACGACCGGCGCCCGGGTGACCGTGCAGGCCAGCCGGCTGCGCGGCATCCGCCCGCCATTTTTCGTCGCACCCTCGGGTGCCGCGCAATGGCAGCGGGTCTGCCCCGACCCCTCAGCCCTGATCGGGCTGGAGACGGCCCGACCACTCGCCGACCCGGCCGCGCTGCTTGAGCGCCGTGATGCGTCGTTCGCGCGCGTGCAGGAGCACTACTACGCGGCCCCGCCGCAGATCGAGCGCGGCTGGAAGCACCACCTGATCGACATGCACGGGCAGAGCTACGTCGACATGGTCAACAATGTCACGACCGTCGGCCACGGACACCCACGCATTGCCGAAGCAGCCCGAAGCCAGTGGTCGCTGCTGAACACCAACTCGCGTTTTCACTACGACGAGCTCGTGCGCTTCACCGAACGACTTGCCGAGCTCGCGCCGGACCCGCTCGACACCGTCTTTCTGGTCAACAGCGGCACCGAGGCCGTGGACCTCGCGCTGCGCCTGGCGCTCACGTACACCGGCCATGACACCGTACTCTCGGTGCGGGAGGCGTACCACGGCTGGTCGATGGCAGCGGATGCCGTCTCCTCCTCGGTCGCCGACAACCCCAAGGCCCTTCAGACCCGGCCAAACTGGGTGCATCTGGTCGAGGCGCCGAACGCCGTGCGCGGCAAGTATCGGGGCATGCAATCGGCGCCGCAGTACCTGAATGACCTCGATGGCGACCTCGCCGCCCTCGACGACGAGGGCCACAGCGTCGCCGCATTCATTGCCGAACCGGTGTTCGGCAACGCCGGCGGAGTGCTGCTGCCCGACGGCTACCTGACCGGCGTCTACGAGAAGGTTCGCGCCCGCGGCGGGCTCTGCATCGCCGACGAGGTGCAGGTGAGCTACGCGCGCCTCGGTCACCACTTCTGGGGTACTGAACAGCAGAACGTGGTTCCCGACATCATCACCATCGCGAAGGCGATGGGCAACGGGCATCCGCTCGGCGCGGTCATCACCCGCCGCGACATAGCCGATCGCTTCGCCCTGGAGGGACCGTTCTTCTCTTCGGCCGGCGGCAGCCCGCTCAGTTGCCGCATCGGCCTGACCGTGCTCGACATCATGCGCGATGAGGGCCTGCAAGGCAATGCCGAGGTCGTCGGCGGGCACCTCAAGCGGGGGCTGGAACAGCTCGGCGAACGGTTCGACCTGGTCGGCGCGGTCTACGGCATGGGGCTCTACCTCGGCGTCGAACTGGTGCTCGACCGGGTCGATTTCACGCCAGCCACCGCCGTGGCCGCCCGGCTCTGTGACGAATTGCTGTTGCGGGGCGTCATCGTGCAGCCCACCGGCGACTTCAAGAACGTGCTTAAGATCAAGCCGCCGCTCTGCCTCACCGTCGCCAGCGCCGACCATTTTCTGCACGCCCTCGAAGACGTGCTCGGCGAGCTCGCGGGCTGAGCTAGCGGCGTGTTTTCTCCGGGAGGGGTGCCGTCGGGTCGGGCTCGGCGATGAAGACCAGTCCGCCGGCGCTGTTGGCCGAGAGCATGAGCGCTTCGATCCAGTCCCGATTGATCGACGGGATTCGGCTGCCGAAATACCGGTAGTAGAGCGTGCTCGTGGGGTCGAGCCAGATCGCGCTCCGGCCGCTGCCGACGTCGGCGGAATCGGTCCAGGTGAACACAAAACTTTCGCGCCGGCGCAGCTTGGTACTGATCACGATCTGCAAGTGCATGAGGGCGCGATCGTCGAAGGTGATCACGATGCCCGGATTGCCGTAAAGCAATGTACCCATACGTGCACCTCCTCGATTATTCCACCACTGTAGCGGTAGCCGGGGGAGGGGACAGACCCGCTCATCGCCGACAATTCCCGCAGCGTGACCGCGTCGGCCGACCACTCTGCTAAAGTATGAAGGTTGCCGTTCAACGGCCGCGGATAAAGAGAGCTCAGGCATTTGGCCAAGGGCACCGCGCAGTGAGAGAAAGGGGATCCCACTTTATGGCACTCGAACCAGATGCTAAGAAGGCGATCATCGAAAAGTACGCTACCCACCCAGGCGACACCGGGTCCCCGGAAGTTCAGATTGCAATGCTCACGCAACGCATTCTCGACCTCACCGAGCACCTGAAAGAGCACAAGCACGACCACCACTCACGTCGTGGCCTGCTTCTCATGGTTGGTCAGCGTCGCCGTCTGCTCGGTTACCTGTCGGACATCGACATCACTCGGTACCGCACACTGATCGGCAGCCTCGGCCTGCGTCGCTAATTACCGTGCAGCTCAACTGCACGTAGCGAAGCAGCGTTGACAACGCGAACTTCTTCTCAACGGGCCGTCACCTTGTAGGTGGCGGCCCGTTGAGTATACCCGAATGCAACACTCAAGGAGCGTGCATTCGGGCGTGACGACTGGGGCTACCCGCTCGCACTGGGCAATTTGCGTCAAACGGGCAGCGGATCCGACGCCCCCGTGCCCCCGCACCTGCTGTCGGCGGCCGACGAGGCCGTGACACTCTGCCCACGCCTGGCGCTCTCCCCTCATGCTGTTCCGCCGCAGCCAAGCGCCAGACGGGGGTAGAACGGGGTTGCTAGCATAAGGGGTTGGCAATAACGAACGGATACCACAACGCATGAGTCTCTGGCGCACCAAGAGTATTGAAGATTCGATAGCAGACTCGCTGGAGAAGGGCCACAGCCTTAAACGCACCCTCGGTACCTGGGACCTCATGATCATGGGTGTCGCCGTGGCCGTCGGAGCGGGAATTTTCTCGGTCGGCGCCAAGGCCGCCGGCAGCTACGCCGGGCCCTCGGTCACCCTGGCCTTTCTGCTGGCGGCGTTCACCTGCGCGCTGGCGATCATGTGTTACGCCGAATTCGCCTCGGCCGTGCCCGTCGCCGGCTCCGCCTATACCTTCACGTACGCCACCCTCGGAGAGTTGCTGGCCTGGATTATCGGCTGGGACCTCATCCTGGAGATGCTCACCGCGGCCGCAGTAATCGCGAAATACTGGGGTATCTACCTGAGCACAGTGTTCGACCTGGCCGGCTGGAACGTCCCGGCCACGATCCCGGTGCTCGGCCTGGACGTCAGCTGGGGCGCCTTCGTCATCGTCGCGATCTTCACCACGCTGCTCGTGCTCGGCACCCAGCTGTCGGCCCGGGTCGCGAGCGTGTTCACGATCATCAAGGTCGCCATCGTCGTCTTCGTCATTATCGTCGGCGCCTTCTTCATCAACACGGCAAACTACAGCCCGTTCATTCCAGCCGAGGTGCCCACGACGGGCGGCGATGGTGATGTCTGGATGCAGTCCTTGTTCTCCTTCATGACCGGTGCAGCTCCCGCCCAGTACGGCCTGTTCGGCCTGCTCGCCGGTGCGTCCCTGGTGTTCTTCGCGTTCATCGGTTTCGACGTCGTGGCCACGAGCGCCGAAGAGGTCAAGAACCCGCAGAAGACTCTGCCGCGTGGCATCTTCGCGGGGCTCGCCATCGTCACGGTGCTCTACCTCGGCGTGAGTCTCGTGCTCACCGGGATGGTGCCGTACACGGTGCTGGCCGACGACCCGAACGCATCCCTCGCCACGGCCTTCGTCGCTGTCGGTGCCGGCTGGGCTGCCCAGGTCATCTCTATTGGAATCCTGGTCGGTCTCACGACGGTGATCATGGTGCTGCTGCTCGGCCTCTCCCGGGTGCTGTTCGCGATGAGCCGCGACGGCCTGCTGCCGCGCTGGCTGAGCGTGACGAGCGAGAAACGCCGCACTCCGGCGCGCATTCAGATTATCTCCGGCGCCGCCGTCGCTGTGATCGCCGGCCTCACCGACGTGGGTGTGCTCGAAGAAATGATCAATATCGGCACACTGTCGGCATTCGTGCTGGTCAGCATCGCCGTGGTCGTGCTGCGCAAGAAGCGCCCCGACCTGCCGCGCGCCTTCAAGGTACCGTTTTCACCGGTGCTCCCGATTCTCTCTGCCGTGCTGTGCATCTGGTTGATGCTGAATCTCACGACCCTCACTTGGGTGCGTTTCGCGGTCTGGTTGGTCGTGGGCTTCATCGTGTACTTCGCTTACGGACGCAGCCACTCCGTGCTCGGCATCAAGCAGCGTGCGGCCGCCAGTAACACTCCGGTCGACTCCTCCAAGCCGCTATAGGATACAAACTACCCCTATAGTTGGAGTGCGTCGGCAATATGTTCTCGCTCGGCCAGAAGTTCCACCAACGACGGCAGGATGTCTATCATGAGCAACCCGATCGACACGAAACCGAGCGTCATACTGTTCAGCGGCTTGGCGACTCAGAAGGCCCTCGAGGCCGAAATCTTCGCCGCGTTCACGACTGAAACAGGCATAGCGATCGATGCCCACTTCGACCCGACCACCGAACTGCAACGCCGCTTCGCGGCCGGCGAGCGGCCGGACATTGTCATCGTCGCTACCCCGGCCCTCGCGAGTCTGGCGGCCGACGGTGTCATCGACCCCTCAACCGTCGTCCCCCTGGTGACGACCGGCATCGGAATCGGCGTGGCCGAGGGTGCCGACAAACCCGATATCTCTACCGTGCCGGCGCTCACCAGCGCACTGCGCAACGCCCGTTCGGTCGCCTACTCTCAGGCCGGTCAGAGCGGCATCTACTTTCGCACCCTGATCGAGCGACTCGGCATAGCCGCTGAAGTGGATGCCAGGGCCACGCCACTCGCGAAGGGGTTTACCGGCGTGGCCGTCCGTGACGGCCGTGCTGATCTCGCGGTGCAGCAGCTCAGCGAGCTCGCCTTCGTGCCCGGAATTGCCATTGTCGGACCATTCCCCGACGAGGTCCAGCACCTCACCGAATTCGCAGCAGCCCTGAGCAACGCGGCGGCGGCGAAGCCGGAGGCGCTGGCGTTGCTGGAATTCTTGAACGGTGACGTCGCCCGCGCCGCCTACGAACGTAGCGGTCTTCGCGCCGTTTAGTGGCAAGTTGCATCCGCAGATGACTGTCGACGGAGAACAAACCATGCGCGAACTCATTCCGCTCCGCCTGGACGCGAACCTCAAATGGCTCTTCACGGAACGACCGTTTCTGGAACGCTTCGATGCCGCGGCCGCGGCCGGTTTCGCCGGCGTCGAATACGCGAACCCCTACGACTTTCCACTCGCGCAGTTGCGCCGGTGCTTGGCGGACGCCGGGTTGCACCAGGTGCTGATCAATACGCCAGCGGGTGCGAGCTGCTCTCTGACGAGGTTCGGCTACGCCTGCCTGCCTGACGCGGTTGGCGAATTCCGCGATGGCATCTCCCGATCCTTGGAATACGCCACTGGTCTCGGTGCGACGCGCATCCACGTCATGGGCGGCCTCGTGCCCGAGGGTGTGCGGTGGGATCGCGCATTCGCGACCTATGTCACCAACCTGGCCTGGGCGGCCGAGCAGGCGGCGTCGACCGACGTCATCCTCGTGCTCGAAGCTTTGAATCAGGGAGATGCTCCCGGATTCGTGCTCGAGTCCGTAGAGCAGGCCGCTTCGGTCGTTGAAGCCATCGGCAGCGAGTCCCTCGGAATCCTCTATGACGTCTACCACGCCCAGGTGCAGCAGGGCGATGTGATCAGCCGCCTGCGAAATCTCTTTCAGCACGTTGCCCACGTGCAGATCGCCGACCCGCCCAGCCGGACTGAGCCGGGCACCGGCGAGATCGGCTGGAATTCGTTCTTTGCCGAACTGCGCACTCTTCGTTATGACGGATGGATCGGCCTGGAGTATCGGCCAGCCAAGGAGACCGTCGCTGGCCTGGCCTGGCGTGATGCCTTTACGATCTGATCGCCTGCAGTTCGTGCTGAATTATGAGGGCCAGTTGCCGCAGGAGCACGATGTCAGTATCCGCACGACTGCGTGGTTTTGGGTCGAACACGCAGAGAATTCCGATTCGTTCACCCGACGGTGATTCGATCGGAAAACCCGCGAAAAATCGCATGAACGGCGGACCCGTTACGTAGGGCTTGCCGCGAAAACGCTCGTCTGTCTCGGTATCGCCCACGACGAGTGCTCCCGGCTGGATAACGACCGTCGCCGACATCGAATCGGATCTCGCCGGATTGACACCCGTGGGCCCAACACTTGCCACCACTCGCAACCCGGAATGGTCGCGAAGCACGAAGGCCGCGGACTCGGTACCGAAGGACTGTTGCGCCAACGCGAGGACAGGATCAAAGCGGGTCTCTCGCAGGTGTGATT
Source organism: Cryobacterium sp. N21 (assembly GCF_002929575.1). Taxonomy (NCBI): domain Bacteria; kingdom Bacillati; phylum Actinomycetota; class Actinomycetes; order Micrococcales; family Microbacteriaceae; genus Cryobacterium; species Cryobacterium sp. N21. Next base: position 225,631 of record NZ_PJJQ01000032.1, read on the forward strand.
CCACACCGGCTTCGACTTCGGGCGGCGCTGTGATCTGCACCGGACTGACCATATTCGACCCGTGGCGGTCGCGGACCAGATCGAGTCGAGCGGCCATTTCGTCGGCGAGAAACTCTCCCCATAACCGGTAATCCGTCGAATTACGGTACCGGCCCGAGACTATGAAGGCGTTATCGATCAGGGGAAGATAGACCGAATGCGGCACGGTTCGGCAGACCCGTTCCGTCCGCACGTTCAGCCGTCGTGCGTGCGTGTTGGCGACGGAACCCAACAGGCTATCAAATACGGGGACCGTTCGAATCGGCTGAATGCCCATGACGTAGATTTTCGTGCTGTCGAGAGTGTCCCGCTCCAGGGACCGGAGCAGTCGGCCCATGTTTCGTTCCCACGACTTTTCCGAGGTGAGCGTCACCGCGTCGTTGACACCGACGAAGACGACGACCGCCTGGAACCGGCCCAGGGCGTGTCCCGCCAGCAGATTCGGAAGTCCTTCCAGACTCCCAAAAGGGTCGGCGACCAGCGTCACGTCGACACCGCACCCCGTTCGAGCCGATAGCGCACGGGCCAGTGACCCGGGAAGGGCAAGGTCGTGGCTGCTGACGCCCCAGCCCGAAGCCGGGCCGCTGCCGAGAATGAGCACACGATCGCTGTTGGCCCCGGGTGCGTGCGCCTCGGGGGTGCCGGTGGGGCGCGGAACGCTCGCGCTGTCCTGGCGAATGAATTCCATCCAGGCGCGCATGATTCCGACAACCAGCAGTCGTCTGAGTCCCTGCACCGTCGCACCCTCATTTCAGTCCCTATCACTTTGCCCGAGACTCCGACCGTGCCCGCCGACTTGGTGGCACCAGTTCGGGGTCGATTCTGTGTCTGATAAGCTTGGTAACGGTCCTTCTTCGGAAGCGGCCGAGCAACCGGAGCGCAACTGGCAGGAAGCTGGTCCTCGGTGGTGGTTTCCCAGACTCGCGTATTTCAGGCGCGCAGCTTCTGGTGAATTTCTACTGGTGGCCAGCAAAACGACAGTGTTTACACAGAGATTGTTGAAACGCGGCTTAGTCCTGCCTGGTCGAGCTCCTCGTCCCACTCGCCTGTCATACGGGCACGCGAGCCTTCGTCGCCAGCATGGCGAGAAGCAAACTTAAAGGAGAAAACCCCCACATGGAGGGTCCAGAAATCACGTTCGCCGAAACCGTTATCGATAACGGCAAGTACGGCAAGCGCACCATCCGCTTTGAAACCGGGCGTCTCGCCCAGCAGGCGCAGGGTTCTGCCGCCGCCTACATTGACGAAGAGACGATGCTGCTCTCCGCCACGAGCGTCAGCAAGCAGCCGAAGGACAACTTCGACTTCTTCCCGCTCACCATCGACGTTGAAGAGCGTATGTACGCCGCCGGTCGCATCCCGGGCAGCTTCTTCCGTCGTGAAGGTCGTCCCTCGACCGACGCGATCCTCACCTGCCGCCTGATCGACCGCCCGCTGCGCCCGTCTTTCGTCGACGGTCTCCGCAACGAGATCCAGGTCGTCATCACCGTTCTGGCCATCGAGCCCGACGAACTGTACGACGTGCTCGCGATCAACGCGGCCTCCATGTCGACCCAGCTCGCCGGCCTGCCGTTCTCCGGACCGATCGGTGGCGTTCGCGTTGCCCTCATTCCCGACGAGAACGGTGGCGGCCAGTGGGTTGCCTTCCCGAAGCACTCGCAGCTGGATGATGCCGTGTTCAGCATGGTCGTCGCCGGCCGCGTTGTAACGGACGCCGCCGGAGTGCAGGACGTCGCGATCATGATGATCGAGGCCGAAGCCACCGACGCCGCCTGGAACCTGATCAAGGGTGGCGCCATCGCGCCGAACGAAGCCGTCGTTGCCCAGGGCATCGAGGCTTCCAAGCCCTTCATCAAGCAGCTAGTCTTCGCGCAGCAGCAGGTAGCGGATGCCGCCGCCAAGCCCACCGCGGACTTCGCCCTGTTCCCGCCCTACCAGCCGGCCACCTACGACGCCGTCGCGGCGCTGTCATACGACCAGCTGGGGACGGTCTACACGATCGCCGACAAGGTCGAACGTCAGAACGCCGACGACGCGCTCAAGGCATCCGTCAAGACCGCCATCGCGGCCAAGGTCGACGCCGGCGAGCTCGACGCGAGCGCCAACAACCAGGTCAACGCGGCCTACAAGTCGGTCACCAAGCTCGTTGTGCGCTCACGCGTGCTCAACGAGGGCATCCGCATCGACGGTCGTGGGCTGGCAGACATCCGTCCGCTCGACGCCGAGGTTGCGGTCATCCCACGCGTACACGGCTCGGCCATCTTCCAGCGCGGCGAAACCCAGATCCTGGGCGTCACCACCTTGAACATGCTCAAGCTCGAGCAGTCGATCGACTCGCTGAGCCCGGTCACCAAGAAGCGCTACATGCACAACTACAACTTCCCGCCCTACTCGACCGGTGAAACCGGTCGCGTCGGAACGCCGAAGCGTCGCGAGATCGGCCACGGAGCGCTCGCTGAGCGTGCCCTGGTTCCCGTGCTGCCGACGCGTGAGGAATTCCCCTACGCCATCCGTCAGGTTTCCGAGGCGCTCAGCTCCAACGGATCCACCTCGATGGGTTCCGTCTGCGCCTCCACCCTGTCCCTGCTGAACGCCGGAGTGCCGCTGCGCGCCCCGGTCGCCGGTATCGCCATGGGCCTGATCAGCGACACCGTCGACGGTCAGACCCGTTATGCGGCACTAACCGACATCCTCGGCGCCGAAGACGCCCTCGGCGACATGGACTTCAAGGTCGCCGGCACGAGCGAATTCATTACCGCGATCCAGCTCGACACCAAGCTCGACGGCATCCCCGCCTCGGTTTTGGCCGGCGCGCTGACGCAGGCGAAGGATGCCCGCACCACGATCCTCTCCGTGCTGAACGCGGCGATCGACGCTCCCGACGAGATGGCGCCCACCGCGCCGCGCGTCATCAGCGTGCAGATCCCCGTTGACAAGATCGGCGAGCTGATCGGCCCGAAGGGCAAGACGATCAACTCGATCCAGGACACCACCGGTGCCGACATCTCGATCGAGGAAGACGGCACCGTGTACATCGGTGCCGTTGATGGACCGTCGGCTGAGGCCGCACGCGCCCAGGTCAACGCCATCGCGAACCCGACCAACCCCGAGGTTGGCGAGCAGTTCCTCGGAACCGTCGTCAAGATCGCCGCGTTCGGTGCCTTCGTTTCTCTGCTCCCGGGCAAGGACGGTCTGCTGCACATCTCTGAGGTGCGTAAACTTGCTGGTGGCAAGCGCGTGGAGAACGTCGAAGACGTGCTCGGCGTCGGCCAGAAGGTTCTCGTGGAAATCACGAAGATTGATGACCGTGGAAAGCTCTCGCTCGCCCCGGTACTCGAAGAGGCTGCTGACACCGAGGGTCGCGCTGCGGCCTCCGACAGCACAGACGCTTCGACCGAGGTCTAGTACTTACGAAGACCGGTCCCAATAGATCTCCCGATCACCTCTCGCCAGGTCGGTCGGGTAGACGGAAGGCCCGCACTGCTTGCAGTGCGGGCCTTTTCGCGCGCGGCCCGAATCTGAGTCGTTGACAACGCCTTGCGGGGTCTGATGACCGGGTCTACTTTCGCGGCATGACAAATCAACGATTAGTTTTACGATTCCTGCAACGCCTCGGTGCCGTCGCTGTACTCACGGGCGCCCTGCTCGCTGGCGCGGTGAGCGCCCCGGCACTGGCTGAGACCAATTCCGGTCCCGCAGCCTCGGTTGGCGCATCCGCTCCCGGCTATGTCGCCCTGGGCGACTCATTCACCTCTGGTCAGGGCGCGCCGCCGTACATGTTCGACGGCACCGCTTGCCTGCGTTCCAAGCGGGCGAGCTACCCGATCTTCTCGGCCGTAATCAGCCCCTATCGACTTGTGTCGAATAATGCCTGTTCCGGGGCCAGCACAGCGGATATCCCGGCTCAACTTCTCGGAGTGAGCCCCAGTACCGCCCTCGTCACCCTCACCGTTGGCGGCATCGATGCCGGCTCCAACGTCGTGTTGGCGGCCTGTGCGCCCGACCCGGCCAGTCCGGTTTGCCTCGGTGCAATCAACAACAGCGTGGCTCAGCTGAGCGTTCTCGCTCCCAAGCTCGTGGGCACGTATGGCCTGGTAGCGGCAACGCTGCCGCAGGCGAAGATCGCGGTCTTGAGCTACCCGCGCCAGTTCAAGCCCGGATTCTCCCAGCTGGGCGATGTACTCAATGGGGCCACAGACGCGCTGAACACGGTGATTGCCGGATCCGTCGCTGCGATGGCGATCCCGCGCATCCGCTTCGTTGATGCCTCGCAGGAATTCGCCGCGCACGGTGTAGGTTCGCGAGTACCATACTTCGCGTTTGATCCGCTGAACCCATTCGCGTCGGCCAACTTTCACCCGAACGCCCTCGGCAACAGCCTCGGCTACGCGCGTGCCCTCGTGAATGACGGGCTGCTGCGCCGCAGGTGAGAGCGGCCCTATCTAGTTGAAAGAATTATAAGGTAACGATATACTAAACTTGTGTTGTCTTCAGGTTTGCCCGCTGCCCAATTGAAGTCCGACTTGTTCAAGTCGCTCGGGCATCCGTTGCGCGTGCAGGTTTTGGAACAGCTCGTCGCCGGCGAACGCTCGGTGGGGTCACTCGCCGAAGCACTCGGCTGCGAGCTGTCCAACCTGTCCCAGCAGCTGGGCGTACTGCGCCGTGCCGGCGTCGTCGTCACCCGCCGGGAAGGTAACTCCATTTTCTATGCCCTGCGCGACCCGAGCGCGGTTGAGCTGCTGGCCGCGGCCAAGCGTATGGTGCTGGCCAACCTCACCGACTCGCACGCCCTGCTCCGCCACCTCGAGCAAGAGTAGTTGCTGCTTTGGGCCCGAACGGGCCTGAGCCGGCCTACAGGTCGTTGCCGGCGTAGGAGAGGTTGAAGCTCTTATTGGCCAGCGGAAAGTCGGGAACAATGGTTTCCGACAGGGCATCCGGTACGGCCGGCCAGTTCAGGAACGACGGGTCGACGACCTTGACGCGGGCGAGCGTGCCGTTGGCGGCGAGTTCAACTCGGTGGGTTGCCGTTCCGCGCCACGCTTCGACCAGGGCGAGCCCGGTGCCAGCGCTCGTCGGGTTCACGCTGAACGCGGTTCCGGTGTGGCCCTGCAGGCGTCGGAGCAGGTCGACGGCGACCGCGGTCGACACCTCGACCTCGCGGGCGCGCACGGTGTACCGGGCGAGCACGTCGCCGCTGTCTTCGGTCACGACGTGAAAGACTTCGCCGAGATTGACGAACGGATGCTCGTTGCGGGCATCCGTGTCGATACCCGACGCGCGCGCGACGTAGCCGAGCGTTCCGATCTGGGTCGCGTGCGCGTTGGAGAGCCGGGCCGTGCCGGTGAAACGGCCGCGCACGATGGCATGGCCGAGCGTGATGCCGGCCAGTTCGGCCATGGCTGCGGCAATGCGCACCAGATCGGCGGCTTCGGGGAGCGCGTTCACACGGGTGCCGCCGACGCTCAGCGCACCGCGCAGGAGTCGGTGTCCGGTGACCGACTTATTGATGCGCAGCAGCTGCTCACGGAGCCCCTGGGCGTGCGCGTCAATGATGCTGAACCCCACGTCGTTGGCCAGGGAACCAAGATCGGTCACGTGGTTGTAGAGACGCTCGAGTTCCAGAAGCAGAGCACGCAGCAGCCGGTCGGGCTCCGACACCTCGATACCGGCGGCCTGCTCGACAGCCATGACGAAGGCGAGGGAGTGACCGACGGCGGTGTCGCCGCTGATCTGCTCGGCCAGAAGCACGCCTTCGCCCGCAGTCTTGCCCTCGAACACCTTCTCGACACCACGGTGTAGGTACCACTGGCGGGCTTCCATGTGCACGATGGTCTCGCCGACGACCGAGAAGCGAAAGTGGCCGGGCTCGATGATGCCGGCGTGAATCGGACCGACGGCGATCTCATAGACGCCGGGGCCCTCAACCGGCACGAAGGGGAATGACTCGACGTCGGGCTCGAACTCGGGCACGATGGCGTTGGCGCGCAGCATCGGGTACCAGCCGCGCGGCCAGTGGCCGTGGCGAACCAGGCGGTGCGGTTGCGGGTGGTTGCGGGGAACGACGCCGTACAGGTCGCGGATGCCTCGCTCGAAGTTGCCGGCCGGCAGGGAGATCTCGGCGAGGCTGGGAATCCAGGCATCGTCCCGCGGCACAGTGACCACCAGGTCGGCCCGCAACGATGCGGCCCCGACGAAGGAATAGACGATGCGAAAGTGGTCGTCGTCTTCGTGGCAGGCGACCAGGGCCAGCCTGCTGCCGGCATCGAGCAGCGCCCCGGCGGCGGCCGGCAATTCCGCACGGTCGAGGTGGCGGAGTTCGCCCGGCATTAGTTCGTCAGCCATTAGTTGGTACCTCCGAGAACGGCTGTGGCCTGCAACAGTAGAGTGCCGACCGGTTCGGCCACGAAAGCGATCGTGGCTGTCGTGACCAGGGCCAGGATGATCGGCAGGCGCGGGCCGTGGGTCGAATAGTCGGGTGTGAACGCGGCGCCGTCCGGGGGAGCGCCGATGGTCATCTGCACGGTGAGGCGGGTGAACGCGGCGAAGATCACCAGAAGCAGCACGAGGGCCGCTCCGACGACGCCGCCCAGGCCCACCGACCAGCCAGCCATGATGATGCCGACCTCGGAGAAGAAGATGCTGAACGGGGGAAAGCCGACGATGGCGGCCATGGCGATGAGCCAGGGTACGGCGAGGCCAGGCCGTCGCACCAACAATGCGCGCACGTCCGAGATCACAGGGGTGCCCTCGACCTTGAGGATACGACCGGAGATCACGAACAGGGTTGCCTTGATCAGGCCGTGGCCGAGAATGTACAGCAGCACCGAGGGGAGCGCGGCCGGGCCGATCGCCACACCGATCGCCATCAGGCCCATGTGTTCGATGCTGGAGTAGGCGAGCATCCGCTTGTAGTCGCGTTGGCGAATGAGCAGTGACGCGGCCACGAGCAGGGAGAGCAGGCCGCCGATGCTGAGCATGGTGCGCAGAAACTCCGGGCCGATCACGAGGTTGGTGATCGACTGGATGCGCAGGATGGCGTAGAGCGCGACCGAGAGCAGCACGCCCGACATGAGGCCGGAGACCGGAGCTGGGGCCTGGCTGTGGGCATCCGGCAGCCAGCTGTGCATCGGGGCGAGACCCGACTTGGTGGCGAAACCGAGCACGGCCAGGGCGCCGCCGGCGGTGATCAGCGCCGGGTCGAGGCCGCGGTCGGCCTGGCTCAGGAGCACCCAAGACAGGGTCGGGGTGTCGGTACCGACCGAGGCAGCGTAGATCAGCACGATACCCAGCAGCGCGATGGCCACACCGACCGAGCCGAGGATGACGTATTTCCAGGCTGCTTCGAGGGACCGGCGGGTGCGGTGGTGGCCGACCAGGAATGCGGTGGCGATGGTCGTTGCCTCAACGGCGGCCCACATCAGGCCGATGCTGTCGGCCAGCACGGCGAGTGACATCGCGGCCAGGAACAAGGCGATGAGCGCCTCGTAGCCGGCGGCATCCCTGGTGCGGCTCGACGCCGCGCTGCTGAGGCCACCCCAGGTGGAGATGAGTCCGACCGCTCCGACGACGCTGAGCATGTAGGCCGAGAGGGCGTCGGCACGCAGCATGCCGCCGCCGCTTTCGAACACGGCACCGTCGAGCACCGCGCTGACCAGCAGCAGGCCGGAGACGAGCACCGCGCTCGACGCGGCGACTCCGACGAAACGGCGCAGTGCCGATCCGCGCAGCAGCAGGCTGAGGCCGGCGAAGGCCAGTGGGCCGACCAGGGGAATCCACAGAACAAATGACATCAGTCGTGCAACTCTCTGAGCTGATCAACGGCAGTGCCGCCGAACTTGGTGCGCATGCGGCCGGCGAACACGTGCAAAATGAGCACGACCAGCAGAACGTCGAGGGAGACTGCGAACTCGAGCAGAATAGGCACGCCGCCGCTGGTCAAAAAGGCGATGGTGGCGATGCCGTTGTCGAGCAGCAGAAAGCCGATGAGCTGGGAGCGCGCACGGCGCCTGCTGATCAGCAGCAGAAAGCCGATGAGCACCATGGCCAGGCCGATCGGTGCGGCGTGGCCGGTCTCACTGTCGCCGAGGCCGAAGACGCGGCTGACCACGACGTAGCTGAGAATCGTCAGCAGGGTGACGGCGAGCAGCGCGGCGGTCGGGTTGAGTCGGGGCGATTCCTGAATCTGCTTGATCGACGCCTTGGACTGGTGAGCGAGCACCCAGGGCAGGCCGACGCCCTTCACCGACAGGATCAGCAGCGACACCAGCACCAGTTCGGACTCGCCCTCGGCGATGCCGATCACCGCCACGAGCGCGGCGAGGGCTACCCCCTGCAGGGCGAGCAGGCGAATCGAGGCGAGCAGGGAATGACGCCAGACCATCAGCGCGCTCGTGAGCAGCAGGGCGCCGGTGCAGAAGCCGATCAGTTGGGGATAGAAAGTTTCAAACACGACGGATGCTCCTCAGGCGACCAGGTAGGAGGCGGTGACGGCCAGGAAGGCGAGGGCAAAGGAACCCGCGAGAAGCTCGGGGACCTGGAACAGGCGCACCTTGGCCAAAAAGATCTCGCCGACACTGAGCAGAACACCGAGCACGAGCACTTTCACGGCGATGCTGACCACGCCGATCGCGAGGCCCAGAGCGCTGAAATCGGTGACGACACCCCACGGCACGACCAGGTTGCTGACCAAGCCGAGCAGGGCGGCCAGTTTCAGCCAGGAACCGACCTCGAGCCAGGCCAGGTCGCGGCCGCTCGCTTCGAGGGTCATTGCCTCGTGCAGCATAGTCAGTTCGAGGTGGGTGCCCGGATTATCGACGGGCAGCCGAGCTGTTTCAGCCATAATCGCAATCGACAATGCCACGAGCGCCAACACACTGACGGGCGAGATGATCACCTCGGGGGAGAACAGCCGGGTCTCGACGATCGCCGAGATTGTGCTGGTTCCGGCCGGAATCGACAGAGCGTAGACCGAGAGCAACAGGGTGGGTTCGACCAGGGCCGCGACGGTCATATGTCGGCTGGATCCCATGCCGCCGAAGGCCGTACCACCGTCGAGTCCGACGAGAGCGAGCGCGACCACGCCGATGAGCATGACCGAGACGATCACGAACAGGTCGCTCGGAATGGACGGGAACGGTATGGTCCCCACGAGCGGCAGCAGCACGCAGAGCAGCAGGCTGGAGACCATCAGAGCGACCGGGCCTGCCTGGAGCATCCAGCTGCTGCCTTCGGCACGCACCGGATTCTTCGCGAGCAGTTTGCGCACGTCGCGCCAGGGCTGCCAGATTCCGGCACCGGCTCGACCTTCGATGGTGGCCCGCACCTGGCGGATCACGCCCATGAGGAGCGGGGCGAGGAAGACGAACAGCAGGACCTGCACGAAAGCGATGATGATGGCGCTGACGACGGCGTTCATAGCGAGACCACAATCAGCACGATCAGCAGAGCAACGAAAGAATAGGACAGATAGCGGTGGATGCTGCCGTTGGCCACATGCCGTACGACGATGCCGTAACGCTGGAACAGGTTGAGTACCGGCCGATACAGCCGGGTTTCAATCACGTCGGAGACGTGTTGTTCGACCCGTACTTTTTCCACCAGATAGCGCGACTCAGCCACGTGGGTGACCTGCACATCACGGGACGGCTTGAGCACGTCGTCGAAGACCCGCACCAGTGGTTCGGCGTAGGACGTCGCCGTGTACTGCATGCGCGGCCGCGCCCGGGAACCGCCGCCACCCCAGGGCAGGTCGACGGTGCGATGCGGATGCCGCCGGGCCGACACGACGATCGACACGACCACCGGGATGGCGACGATGGCGGAGAGCACGACGAGCATGATCGGGTCCAGTACCGCCCCGATACCGGGTAGCGACACCCCGCCCAGACCGACCGACTGCACTGCGGCGGTGGGGTTCGAGCTGACCGTGTTCGCCACGAGCGCGGCGATCGGCCCGGGGAGCAGCCCGAGAGCGAGCACGGAGAGGGCGCCGAGCGCGAGGGAGAGCTGCATGAGCGGCGGCACCTCGCGGGCATTTGCTGCTGGGGCGCTGCGGGGGCGGGCCAGGAAGGCAATGCCGTAGGCCTTGACGAAGGTGAGCAGGGCCAGGCCCGCGGTGAGGGCGATCACGGCGACGGCCAGGGGCATGGCGACGGATGCCGCGACCGAGACGACCGCCCCGCCCTGACGACCACCGTGGATGAGTGACTGCAGCAGCATCCACTCGGCGACGAAGCCGCTGGTGATCGGAATGGCGGCGGCGCCGAGGCTCGCGATGCCGAACGCGGCGGCGGTGACCGGCATGCGGGCGCCGAGTCCGCCGAGGCGGTCCAGGTTGCGCTCGCCGGTGGCGTGGATGATGGCGCCGGCGCCGAGGAACAGCGTGGATTTGAACGCGGCGTGGCTGACGGCGAGGAGCAGGGCGGCGACGAGCGCGGCATCTGCTGCTGCGGTGGCGTCGTAGCCGCGCAGCAGCATACTCGCCCCGAGGCCGAGAAAGACCAGGCCCATGTTCTCAGTGGTCGAGTAGGCGAGCAACACCTTGAGGTCACTCGACACGGACGCCTGCAGAATGCCGTAAAGAGCGGATGCGCCTCCGACCAGCATGATCGCGATTCCCCACCAGGCCGGACCGTCGGGGAGTAGCCGTACGCAGACCAGCAGGCCGCCGTACACGCCGATCTTGACCATGGCCCCGCTCATCGCGGCCGAGACGTGGCTGGGAGCTTCGGGCAGCACCCGGGGGACCCAGACGTGCAGCGGCACCAGTTCGGCCTTGCCGCCGAAACCGAGTAGGAACAGCACGAAGGCCACGTTCGCCGCCCACGAGCCGGGTTCGATCGCCTGCAGGTTGGTGAAGCTGGTTCCGCCCGACGCGGCAGCGAGCACGGCGAATCCGGCCAGAATGAAGAAGAAGCTCAACTGGGACATGGCCGAGTACCAGATGCCGGCCGAGGCGACGGTGGCGCGGCTGGCATGGTCGGCGAGCAGCAGCACGGTGGAGCCGAGGGTCATGATCTCCCAGGCCAGCAGGAACGACACCGAGTCGGTCGCGGCCGGTACCAGCTGCATTCCCACGAGGAATACCGGCATCGCCACCCAGGCGGTGCGGCTGGCGTCGGGGCCGCGGGTGGAACTCATCGAGTAGAGCGACACGAGAATGCCGACGCCGGAAACCACGAGCATGAACAGGCCGCCGAGGCGGTCGGGAGCCAGCAGTAGCGGGTCCATTGGCAGGGCGATCGGAATGAGCAGGCCGCCGGTGGCGCCGAGCAGGGCGCCGAGGCCGGTCACAAAGCCGGTGACGGCGATGAGGGTACAGAGGATGCCGCCCGCCCGTGACCGCAGGGACGGTGCCGCCAGAAGGGCGCTCGTGACGGCCAGCGCGCCGAGGCCCAGTTGCAGGAGGAGCCCAGCTCCGATGCCGGTCATCGGCCGGTCATCCGGCGGAGGGCCTGCACGATTTCGGTCGGTTCCGGCGGACTGCCTGGTACCTCGATATCGACGTGCACGAAGTCGGACACCGGACCCATGATGCCGTAGCCGTCGCGGAAGGCACCGCCGTGCAGGGCACAGTCGCCGACCGCGATCACAAACCGGGGGGTCGGGGTGGCCTCAATCGTCCGACGTAGCGGCTCCGCCATATTGCGGGTGACACTGCCGACGATGAGTAGGACGTCGGCGTGCCGCGGTGAGGGCACGAGGCGCACGCCGTAGCGTTCCACGTCGTAGACCGGGCCGAAGGCTGCGGACACTTCGAGCGCACAGTCGTTGCAGCCGCCGGCGTTGATGAACCGCACCTGCACGCTGCCACCGAACACTTCAGCTCCCGCCAACAGTGGCGGGGCGGGCGGGGCCGGTTCGGCGATGCGTGAGCCGTTACGAATAAGGGTGGCCAATCGCAGGAAGCTCATACGAGTCCCCGGTGTGCATGCATGTTCACGAAGCTGGTGCCTTCTGTGGGGAGCGCGAAAGTCGAAGGTGTTGGGCAGGCGACGGATTCTGCGGTGCGTCTGGTTGAGTGAAAGACTACCAGCGCGAATAACTTCATTACTTCTTTATATAACTATATGAAGAAATTAGCAAATAGATCCCGACGACTAGCCACGGTCGAGCAGCGGGGTGAGGCGATACGGGATGACCTCGCCCATGGCCAGCGAGGTCTCCGTGCGTTCGACACCCTCGCAGGCGAGGATCGTGCCGTCGATGCGAAACAGGTCGGCGGCATCCGTGCAGACGACCCGTACCAGCAGGTCGGTCTGCCCGCTCATGCCGTGCGCCTGCACGATTTCGGGGATCAGCGCGAGGTCGATCACGATCTGCGCGAGCCTTTTCTGCTGCACGTGCACCTCGATGAATGCGGTCAGCGGGTAGCCGAGGGCGGCCGGATTGATCCGGCGATCGAAGCCGAGAAAGGCGCCAGAGTCTTCCAATCGCTTCATGCGCGCCTGCACGGTGTTGCGGGAGAGGCCCAGGGTGTCGGCGAGCGCGACGAAGGTGCTGCGCGGGTCGGCGGAGAGCGCTTGGAGTAGCTTCGTGTCGGTCTTGTCAAGGCTGTACATAGTGCAAAACATTAACACGGTCTGGCGAGCCTGAATAGGGCACTCTGCTCACTATTTTTCACAGTGGTTGTGCTCCCTGTCGGGTCGACATAGGCTCACGTCAACTTTAGCAATGACGCTCGGAGCGACCCATGATTGATTTCTCCCCCCAGCTGGTGCAGCTTCTCTCGATTGACGGCGAGCGGATGCCCCGGCCCGACTTCGACCCGTGGGTCGACGATCTCGACGGGTTGGCCCTTCTGGCGCTCTACCGCGACATGGTCGTGGTGCGCCGCATCGACACCGAGGCGACCGCCCTGCAACGCCAGGGCGAGCTCGGCCTGTGGCCGCCGCTGCTCGGCCAGGAAGCCGCGCAGGTCGGCTCCGCTCGCGCCCTGCGCAGCGACGACTTCATCTTTCCGAGCTACCGCGAGAACGCGGTCGCCTACTGTCGCGGCGTGAACCTCACCGACATCGTCAAGGTCTGGCGCGGCAACGCCCAGTCCGGCTGGGACCCGTACACCGTCCAGATGGCCACCCCGAACATCATCATCGGCGCGCAGACCCTGCACGCCACCGGCTGGGCCCTCGGCGCCCAGCGCGACGAAACAGATGCCGTGGCCATCACCTACTTCGGTGACGGCGCCACGAGCCAGGGGGACGTTAACGAGGCCATGGTCTTCGCGGCGAGTTTCCAGGCCCCGGTCGTCTTCTTCTGCCAGAACAACCAGTGGGCCATCTCCGAACCGGTCGGGGTACAGGCTCACCGCAACATCGCCGATCGCGCGCCGGGTTTCGGCATCCCGAGCCTGCGCATCGACGGCAACGACGTGATCGCGGTCATGGCCGCGACCCGAATCGCACTCGACCGGGCCCGCACCGGCGGCGGCCCCACCTTCATCGAAGCGGTCACCTACCGCATGGGACCGCACACCACAGCGGATGACCCCACCCGCTACCGAGACCCGGCCGAACTGGCCGAGTGGAAGACCCGCGACCCGTTGCTGCGCCTGCACCGGTTGCTGACGAAGCTCGGTGAAATCACCCCCGAGGTTGAAGCGGCCACCCAGGCGATCGCCGATGCCGCGGCCGCCGAGTTGCGCGCCGGCTGCATCGGCATGCCGGACCCCGAGCCGCTCAGCGTATTCGACCATGTCTACTCCACTCCCAACGCCACCCTGGAGCGCCAGCGCGCCGAGTATGCCGGGTATCTCACGAGCTTTGGAACACAATTCGATATTGCTGAACAAAATGGAACGGTGTGATGACCATGACCACCCTGACGACCCCCACCACCTTGCCCGGCCTTGATGCCCCGAAGCCAGTCCCGTTGACCGAGACCAAGACCCTCACCATGGGCAAGGCCATCAACGAGGGCCTGCGCCAGGCCATGCTCGACGACCCCAAGGTGGTGCTCCTCGGCGAGGACATCGGCGCCCTCGGCGGTGTCTTCCGGGTCACGAGCGACCTGCTCGCCCAGTTCGGCGCTCGCCGGGTCATTGACACACCGCTCGCCGAATCGGCAATCATCGGCACCGCAGTCGGCCTGGCCTACCGTGGCTACCGCCCGGTCTGCGAGATTCAGTTCGACGGCTTCATCTTTCCCGGCTTCGACCAGATCGTCAGCCAGGTCGCGAAGTTCCACTACCGCACCCAGGGAGCCGTGCGCATGCCGATCACCATCCGGGTGCCATTCGGCGGCGGAATCGGAGCGGCCGAACACCACTCCGAATCACCCGAGGCCTACTTCACCCACACCTCCGGACTGCGCGTGATCGCCGTCTCCAATGCCCAAGACGCCTACAGCCTCATTCGCCAGGCCATCGCCAGCGACGACCCGGTGCTCTACTTCGAACCCAAGCGTCGCTACCACGTGAAGGGTGAGGTCGTGCCGGAGCTCGGCGCCCCGATGGAGCAAGCCGTCATCGTGACTCCGGGAACGGATGTCACGCTCCTCACCTACGGCGCGCTCGTGTCCACCGCGAAGGACGCGGCGCTGGCCGCGGGCGACGAGGGAATCTCGATCGAGGTCATCGACCTGCGGTCGCTGTCACCGGTGGACTATGCGGTGGTGGAGGCATCCGTTCGAAAGACCGGGCGTGTGGTGGTGACCCATGAGGCAGCCCAGTCGGGTGGACTCGGCGGGGAGATCATCGCGACCATCACCGAACGCTGCTTCAGCTACCTGGAGGCCGCCCCGGTGCGGGTGACCGGCTTCGACGTGCCCTACCCGCCAGCCAAGCTGGAGAGCCACTATCTGCCCGACCTCGACCGCATTCTCGACGGTGTCGACCGGGTCATGGGGCGTCGATGATCAAGGTATTCAAACTGCCCGACCTCGGTGAGGGTCTCACCGAGAGTGAGATTGTGGCCTGGCTCGTAGCTCCGGGCGACGAGGTCACGCTCAACCAGCACATCGCTGACGTGGAAACCGCCAAGGCCGTGGTCGAACTGCCGAGCCCGTTCGCTGGAGTGGTCAGCGTGCTGCACCAGCCGGCCGGTGTGGTCGTGCACGTCGGCGAACCCATTGTCAGCTTCGACATCGGCGGCGGGGCCGAACCGACTTCTACGGCACCAACGGATACCACGGCTGGCGCCGCCGCTCCGGCTGAGCAGCGCGAGGCCAACCTGGTCGGCTATGGCCCCGCCGTCGAGCGCGGCGGCCACCCCCAGCGTCGGGCCCGCGCGGGTGGCGCGGAATCGGTGCCCGCTCCCGCAACTTCGACGACCGCCGCGCCGGTGCCCGCGGTGACGCCGGCCGCAGTATCCACCGACCAGCCCGCCGAGGCACCCGTCCCGGTACCACTTGCCGAACGCCCGCGCTCGACGCCGCCGGTGCGGGCCCTGGCCCGCGACCTCGGTATCGACCTCACTACGGTGACCGGAACCGGAAAAGACGGTCTGATCACTCGGGACGACGTTCGCGCCCACATCACCGAATCCGTGCCGACTCCCGCCGTGCACGGGGAGCCTGTATCGCCCACAGCGGCACCGGCCACGAGCCGCGGCGACGACGTGCGCGAGACCCGCTCGCCGATCAAGAGCCTGCGCAAGCTCACCGCGGCAGCGATGGTGCAGAGCGCGTTCACCGCGCCGCACGTGACCGAGTTCCTCACCATCGACGTCACACCGACCGTCGAACTGCTCGATTCCCTGCGCACCGACCGGCAGTTCGAAGGCGCCGGCATCGGGATCCTCACCGTGGTGGCCAAAGCGCTCTGCCTCGCCGTCGGGCGCACCCCCTCGGTGAACACCCGCTGGGACGAGCCGGCCGGTGAGATCGTGCAGTTCCACCACGTGAACCTCGGCATCGCTGCCGCAACCCCGCGTGGGCTGCTCGTGCCGAACATCGTCGATGCTGACCGGCTCGACCTGCGTGGCCTGGCTGCCGCGCTCGCCGAACTCACCACGGCGGCCAGGTCCGGCACCACCACCCCGGCGGCGCTGTCCGGCGGCACGATCACCATCACCAATATCGGAGTGTTCGGCATCGATGCCGGCACGCCCATCCTGAACCCTGGCGAGGCGGCGATTCTGGCGATGGGCGCCATCCGTTCTCGGCCGTGGGAGTATCGCGGCGAGGTCGCACTGCGCAAGGTGCTCACGCTCAGCCTGTCGTTCGACCACCGACTGGTCGACGGCGAGCAGGGTTCCCGCTTTCTCGCCGACATCGGTACGATCCTGGCCGACCCGGCCCGCGTGCTGACCATGGTCTAACCCTGGCCGATCCGCTCCCTCCCCTGCACTAGTCGCCTTTACCCACTCTGGTGCGCATAACTCCTGCAATTTGTTAGCCCGCCCAAAGAGTTCCGCGGAATTCCGGGGCATCCGAGTTTTGGCTCTGCAAATTGCAGGAGTTATGCACCAGACGGGCAGTTGACCGGGGTGCGGCGGCGGAGCAGAGTGGAGGCATGAACGCTCAACGTGCACTCCTAGCCCCCTTCACGACGAAGAAGCAGCTGACGGGCACAGCTTTCGTGCACCTCGACGGATGCCTGCACGCCGTTTTCCGCACCAAGGACTTCGTCTCTGCCCTGGAACTGGTCAACCGGGTCGGCGACGTGGCCGAGCAGATGAACCACCACCCCGACGTACGCCTGGGTTACGGCACCGTCTCACTCACCCTCACCTCGCACGACGCCGGGGGAGTCACCGCGCGTGACCTCGAGCTCGCCGCCCGCGTGCAGCAGATCGCCGACACCCTCGGTGCCACCTCGCGTCCCGCGCAGCCGACGCGCTATGACATCGCGATCGACTGCACCGACGCGGATGCCGTGCGCCCATTCTGGCGCGCTGGCCTCGGCTACACCGAGGTGGCCGGCGACGACGGCATCGAACTCGTGGACCCGCGCGGCCTCGCCCCCAAGGTCTGGTTTCAGCACATGGAGATCGCCCGCACCGACCGCAACCGCATCCATCTCGACGTCTACGTGCCAAGTAACGACGCCGAGGAACGGGTCGCGGCCGTGCTTGAAGTCGGCGGCGTGCTGCTCACCGACGAGCACGCACCCGACTGGTGGGTGCTCGTCGACGTCGAGGGCAACGAGCTCTGCGTCTGCACCGCCGCCTTCTGACGCTTAGAACGGCCGAAGGGTCGTCCGGGCTTCGGCTCGCACGGCCGTCGAGACGGCATCCAGCAGGGGCGAAGAGAGGTTCCACCGCTGCCAGAACAGGGGAACATCGACCGCCGACTTGGGGGCCAGATCGACCAGACGACCATCGGCGATCTCGACAGCGCACTGCTGTTCGGGCAGCATGCCCCAGCCGAAGCCCAGCAGAATAGCCCGCACGAAGTCGTTCGACGTCGGAATGTAGTGGATCGGCCCGCTGCTGCCACTGTCGGCATGGTCGCGCAGAAACGATTCCTGCAGGTCATCGTTGCGCTCGAAGGCGACGACGGGTGCGCGGGGAAGGGCGATCAGGCCGCCATGTGTCGGCAGCCAGCGCTCGATGAACATGGGCGTCGCGACGGCGTGATAGCGCATCTGACCGAGCGGCTCGGTGATGCACCCCTGCACGGCCTCCCGCGTGGAGGTCACTGCTGCCATGACCGTCCCGGCGCGCAGTAGTCTCGTCGTGTGTTCCTGGTCTTCCCGGTGCAGGTCGAAGGCCACACCGAGGGTCTCTCCGAGTCCGGCGAGGGCATCGAGAAACCAGGTGGCGAGGCTGTCCGCATTCACCGCGAGCGACACAGGAAACGCCCGACCGTCGGACCTGCCCTCGTGCAGCTGGCGCACGGTGTCGGCCTCGAGCAGTTCCACCTGGCGCGCGTAGCGCAGCAGCACGTCGCCGGCGTCGGTGAGCCGGACCGGGGTCGTGCGCTGCACGAGCACCCGCCCGCTCGTCTGCTCCATCGCCTTGACGCGCTGCGACACCGCGGAGGGGGTCACGTGCAGCCGGGCAGCGGCCGCCTCAAACGACCCCTCGCTCACGAGCGCGAGCAGAGTCGCAAGCTGTTCGAGCGTAAATCGTTGCATTAGACCAGCTTATCCAGCCTAAGAAACAATAGCTGTACTGAATTATCGCGAGCGCCTAGCGTTACACCAGTGACCTCAACTTTTCTGCCAGTCCTGCTCGGCCTCGCCACCGGGCTCTCCCTCATCATCGCGATCGGATCGCAGAATGCATTCGTGTTGCGACTCGGCATCGAGGGGCACAACCGGGTCATCGTTCCCGTCGTCGCGATCTGCGCGGTGTCGGACGCCGTGCTCATCCTGGCCGGCGTGCTCGGGCTCGGGGTAGTCGTCGCCGCAGCGCCGGTGGCGATCATCGTGATCCGCGTGCTCGGCTCTGCCTTCCTCATAATCTACGGGCTCGTCGCGGCTCGTCGGGCAATTCGCCCTGGTGCACTCGTCGTCTCGGGGGTCGTGGCCACGACCGGCATGCGGGTCGCGGTCGTGAGCGTGCTGGCCCTCACCTGGCTGAATCCGCACGTCTACCTCGACACCGTATTGTTCCTCGGCGCTGTCGCCAACCAGCAGGGCGCAACGGAACGCTGGTGGTGGGCGGGAGGCGCCATTGCGGCCAGCTTCGTCTGGTTCTCCGCGCTTGGCTTCGGGGCGCGCCTGCTGCGGCCGATGTTCGCCAAGCCGGCGTCCTGGCGAGTGCTTGATGCGGTCATTGCCGTGGTGATGATCGCCCTCGGTGTGCGCCTCGCGCTCGGGCACTAGCTCCGCAGGCCCAGAGCCGCCAGCGCCATTTCCTCGAGCAGGGCGCGTACGGCCGCCTTCGAGGAGGCGCGGGCGCTGTGTGGTGTTGAGTTCAGCAGTCCGAAGGTTGCGTGGGCTCGAATTCGGAGCAGGGCTTCGTCGTTCGACGGGTGCACGCGCCCCAGCACCTCCACCCACAGTTCCACGTACTCGCGCTGCAGCAGGCGCACCCGGTGCCGGTCCGCCTCGGCGAGGCTGTCGAGGTCGCGATCCTGCACCCGGATCACATCGGGGTTGGAGAGGGCGAAGCGCACGTGAAAGCGCACCAGTTCGGGCAGGGCGGCCGCGGCATTCGTTGTTTCGGTCACGACAGTGTGGCCGCCGGCCACGAGATCCTCACTTACATCGATGAGGAGGGCGGCGAGAACGGCCTGCTTGCCGCTGAAATGACGGTAGACCGCCGGTCCGCTCACCCCGACGGCCGCACCGAGGTCCTCGATCGAGACGCCGTTGAAGCCCGAGCGGGCGAACAGGGTTGCCGCAGCGCCGAGCAGGGCGTCCCTGCGGTCGGCCTTGGCCTGGCTGCGCGGCGTCGTTTCGGTCGGTGTGCTCATGCGAGCCTTTCAACTAGACATTTCAGTTAATCATGACTAACCTGAATTTCAGTTAGTAAACACTAACTGTAGTTGATGCCGGGCGCTCCGGCCCCACAAACGGAAAGATGTCGATGGAGACACTCGCGAGCCAGCTCGACTCCTCCGCTCAGGCCTTTGCGACCAATGACGCCGCCCAGCGGCAGCTAGTGGCCGACCTGAAACAGCGCCTCGCCACGGCGGCCCTTGGCGGTCCGGAGAAGTCCCGGCAGCGGCACCTCGACCGCGGCAAGTTATTGCCCCGCGAGCGCATCGACCAGCTGCTCGACGACGGCAGCCCCTTCCTCGAGATCGCGCCCCTCGCCGCGACCGGCCTCTACAACGACGACAGTCCCGGCGCGGGCGTCATCGCCGGCATCGGCCTCGTGCACGGCCGCTACGTACTCGTGATCTCCAACGACGCCACGGTCAAGGGCGGAACCTACTACCCGATGACGGTGAAAAAGCACCTGCGCGCCCAGGAGATCGCCCTCGAAAACCGACTGCCCTGCATCTATCTCGTCGACTCCGGCGGAGCCTTCCTGCCCCTGCAAGACGAGGTTTTCCCCGACCGCGACCACTTCGGCCGCATCTTCTACAACCAGGCACGGATGTCCGCGGCCAAGATTCCGCAGATCGCCTCGGTCATGGGATCCTGCACCGCCGGCGGCGCCTACGTTCCGGCGATGAGCGACGAGACCGTGATCGTGCGGGGCCAGGGCACCATCTTTCTCGGCGGACCGCCCCTGGTGAAGGCCGCGATCGGCGAGATCGTCACCGCCGAGGAGCTCGGCGGCGGCGAGTTGCACGCCCGCGTCTCCGGCGTCACCGACCACCTCGCCGAGAACGACGAGCACGCCCTGCAGATCGTGCGTGACATCGTCTCGACCCTGCCGCGTTCCCAGGCCCCCGCCTGGGAAGTGATCGCCACCGTCGACCCGGTCGCCGATGAGGGCGAACTCTACGGAGCCGTCCCGGTCGACGTGCAGGGCCAGTACGACGTGCGCGAGGTCATTGCGCGCCTCGTCGACGGCAGCGAATTCCACGAATTCAAGCGCGAATACGCCATCACCCTCGTGACCGGGTTCGCGCACATCCACGGCCACCCGGTGGGCATCGTTGCCAACAACGGCATCCTGTTCGCCGAGTCCGCGCAGAAGGGCGCGCACTTCATCGAACTCTGCGACCAGCGGGGAATTCCGCTCGTTTTCCTGCAGAACATCTCCGGTTTCATGGTGGGCCGAGAGGTCGAGGCCGGCGGCATCGCCAAGCACGGCGCCAAGATGGTCACCGCCGTCGCCACCGCCCGGGTGCCCAAGCTCACCGTCGTGATCGGCGGCTCCTTCGGCGCCGGCAACTACTCCATGTGCGGCCGCGCCTACTCCCCGCGCTTTCTCTGGATGTGGCCGGGCAGCCGCATCTCCGTGATGGGCGGCCCGCAGGCCTCGTCCGTGCTCGCAACCGTCAAGCGTGAGCAGATCGAGGGCGTCGGCGACAGCTGGTCGGCCGAGGCGGAAGCCGCGTTCAAGGATCCGATCCTGACGAAATACGAGACTCAGGGCAGCCCGTACTATTCCACCGCCCGGCTCTGGGACGACGGCGTCATCGACCCAGCTGACACTCGCACGGTACTGGGCCTCGCCCTGTCCGTCTGCGCCACCGCGCCGCTCGGCGAGTCCGCCTTCGGCCTGTTCCGGATGTGAGCCATGACATTTGACATCGTTCTGGTCGCCAACCGCGGCGAAATCGCCTGCCGCATCATCCGCACCCTGCGGGAACGCGGCATCCGCTCTATCGCCGTCTACAGTGACGCCGACCGTGACGCCCTACATGTGTCGCTAGCGGATGCCGCGGTGCGCCTCGGCGCCGCCGCCCCGGCCGACAGCTATCTCAATGTCGAGGCCGTGCTGGCTGCTGCGGCGCGAACCGGAGCCCAGGCGATTCACCCCGGCTACGGATTTCTGAGCGAGAACCAGGCTTTCGCGCAGGCCTGTGCCGACACCGGGATCGTCTTCATCGGGCCGAGCGTGCACGCGCTGAACGTGATGGGCGACAAGATCCGCTCGAAGAACCATGTGGCCGGTTACGGGGTGCCGGTCATTTCCGGGGTGGCAGAGCCGGGCCTCAGCAATGAGCAGCTGATCGTGGCCGCCGTCGACGTTGGCTACCCGATGCTGATCAAGCCGTCCGCCGGCGGTGGCGGCAAGGGCATGCACGTGGTGGAACGCGTTGAAGACCTGCCCGCCACCCTCGAGACCGCCCGGCGCGTGGCGCTGAGTGCCTTCGGCGACGATACCCTGCTGCTCGAACGCCTCGTGGCGACCCCGCGGCACATCGAGGTGCAGGTGCTCGCCGACAACCACGGCGCCGTGATTCACCTCGGTGAGCGCGAGTGCTCGCTGCAACGCCGGCACCAGAAGGTCATCGAGGAGGCGCCCTCGCCGCTGCTCGACGAGGCGACCCGGGCGCGCATCGGGGAGGCGGCCTGCGCTGCCGCCCGCAGCGTGGGCTACAGCGGCGCCGGCACCGTAGAATTCCTGGTCTCCGCTGCCGCGCCCGACGAGTTCTTCTTCATGGAGATGAACACCCGACTGCAGGTAGAGCACCCGGTCACCGAGCTGGTCACCGGCCTCGACCTCGTGGATTGGCAGCTGCGCATCGCAGCGGGGGAGCCGCTCACGGTAACGCAGTCCGATATATGCCTCAGGGGGCATGCGATCGAGGCCCGGGTTTACTCCGAGAATCCCGAGCGCGGTTTTCTGCCGACCACGGGCAGGGTGTTGCAGCTGCACGAGGCCATTGGTGAGGGCGTGCGGGTGGACAGCTCGCTGAGTCTGGGGCTGACGATCGCCTCGCACTACGACCCGATGCTCGCCAAGGTGATCGCCTGGGCTCCCACCCGGCTGGAAGCGCTGAACCGGCTCGACCGGGCGCTCGCCGACACCGTCGTGCTCGGCGTGCAGACCAACACCGAATACCTGCGGCTGCTGTTAGCGGATGCCGACGTGCGCGCCGGCCGCCTCGACACCGGCTTGATCGAACGCAAACTTCCCGACCTCCAGTTTCGCGGCGCCGAGGAGCACCTGCTTGCCGCCGGGGCGCTGTTTTTGCACGGGCTCGCGGTGTCCGCCGCCGGCACGAACGTGGCCTGGACGCGGCCGAGCGGATGGCGGGCCGGTTCGCCGCGTCCCGTGAAGTACGCGCTGGGGGTGGGCGCGACCGACGTCGTGGAGGTGCAGGTTGTGGGGGAGCCGGGGGCGGCATCCGTTTCGGTCGGTGATGGCACGGCCGTGCCGGCCGGACTCGTTCGCGTCGGAGATGGCACGTTCAGCGTCGACTACGACGGCCAGACCCGGGTGTTCGCGATCGAGAAGTTCGGAACGCGCGTGTATATCGGCGCTGACGGCTTCTCGCTCGAACTGCGGCACCGATCCCGGGCCGAGCAGCTCGCGGAACACCTCGCCAGCCGCGGCCGGGTACCAGGGGCGCTCAGCCCCGACGTACGCTCGCCGATGCCCGGCACCGTCATCGCGGTGCACGCCGCCACCGGCGACGTGGTCAGCGCGGGCCAAACCCTCCTTGTGGTCGAGGCCATGAAGATGGAACACAAACTCGTGGCCGCCACGGCCGGCCGCGTCACCGTGAACCTCAAGACCGGTGATCTCGTGGCACTCGACCAGATCGTCGCCACCGTTATTCCAGAAACGATCACGACCCCCGAAACCTCTTCAGACAAGGAAGACACAGAATGAGCTACGAACTCACCCCTACCCAGCAGACCCTCAGCGACATGGTGCGCGACTTCGCCGACACCGTCGTCGCCCCGGCCGCCTACGAGTACGACACCAAGCGCCGCCTGCCCTACGGCATCATCGCCCAGATGGGGGAGATGGGATTGTTCGGTTTGCCGTTCCCAAAGGAATATGGCGGTCAGGGCAGCGACTATTTCTCGCTCTGCCTCGCGGTTGAACAATTAGCCCGTGCCGACCAGAGCATCGCCGTCACCCTCGAGGCCGGGGTGGGCCTCGGCATCATGCCGGTCTACCGCAGCGGCACCGAGG
This sequence comes from Cryobacterium sp. N21, assembly GCF_002929575.1. NCBI lineage: Bacteria > Bacillati > Actinomycetota > Actinomycetes > Micrococcales > Microbacteriaceae > Cryobacterium > Cryobacterium sp. N21. The sequence continues at coordinate 249,051 of NZ_PJJQ01000032.1, forward strand.
CGCAGAAGCAGGAATGGGTTCCCCGCCTCGCGAGTGGCTCGGCGCTCGCCGCGTTTGGCCTCACCGAAGCGGATGCCGGCTCAGACGCCGCAGGCACCAAGACCACTGCTTTATTGGAGGCCGGCGAATGGGTGATCAACGGCACCAAGCAGTTCATCACCAACTCCGGGTCGGAGATCACCCGCCTCGTCACGGTGACCGCCGTCACGGGGGAGTCCACTCGAGCCGACGGTTCGATCAAGAAGGAACTCACCGCGATTCTGGTGCCGACACCGACCCCCGGTTTCACGGCGCTGCCACCCTATGACAAGGTCGGCTGGCACACTTCCGACACGCATCCGCTCGTGTTCGACAACGTGCGCGTACCGGAGGCCAACCTGCTCGGCGAACGCGGCCGCGGGTTCGCCAACTTCGTGCAGACCCTCGACGAGGGCCGCGTCGCCTTCGCCGCGCTCTGCACGGGCGCAGCGCAGGGTTGCCTGGAGGAATCGATTCGCTACGCGAACAGCCGCAACGTCTTCGGCCGTTCAATCGGTTCCAACCAGCACATTGCCTTCAAAATCGCCCGGATGCAGGCGCGCGTGCACACTGCACGCCTCGCCTACTATGACGCAGCGCTGAAGATGATCAACGGCAAGCCGTTCAAGATGGAGGCATCGATCGCCAAGATGGTAGGCAGCGAAGCGGCCATGGACAATGCCCGCGACGCCACGCAGATCTTCGGCGGATACGGCTTCATGAATGAGAATCCGGTCGCGCGGCACTATCGTGATTCGAAGGTGCTCGAACTCGGCGAGGGCACCACCGAGGTGCAGCTCATGGTCATCTCGCGGGCGCTGGGCTTCGCGGCCTGACCTGACTGAATTGGAGAAGCGGATGACCGACCCCGGTACCCCAGAACGCCACCTGGTTCAGCAGCGCGGCCTCTACTTCGAGGAGTTTGACCTCGATGCTCTGTACCAGCACCGTCCGGGTCGCACCGTGACCGAGGCCGACAACGTGCTGTTCACGACGATGACCATGAACACGCAGGCGCTGCACCTCGATGCGGCGTGGTCGGCCACCCAGCCGTTCGGCGAACGCTTGGTGAATTCCATGTTCACCCTGTCGACCATGGTCGGCAGTTCGGTCGCCCAGCTGACCCAGGGCACGATCGTGGCGAACCTGGGATTTTCGGCCGTGACGTTTCCGCATCCGCTGCACCACGGCGACACCCTCTATTCGGAGACCATCGTCACCGACAAACGGTTGTCGAAGAGTCGCCCCGGTCAGGGAATCATTACGCTCGAACACACCGGACGCAACCAGCACGGAGTGGTCGTCGGCTCGGCCGTGCGCACCGTGCTGGTCTGGTGCCGCGAGGGAGCAGCATGAGCGGCCCGTTCGATGGCGACCCGTTCGATGCGAGCTCCTTCGACGACTACAGCGACCCGGCCGGCCTCGACCCCTTCGACGACAGCCCCGCCGGTCTCAGCCCGTTCACGCCGGCCCCGTTCACCCTCGGTCCAGCCCTGCTGTTCTGCCCCGCCGACCGGCCGGAGCGTTACGAGAAGGCCGCCGAGCGCGCCGACGCCGTCATCCTCGACCTGGAAGACGCCGTCACGCCCGCTGACCGGGCGGCGGCGCGGCGCGCGCTGATCGAGCATCCGCTTGACCCGGCCACGACAATCGTGCGCATCAATCCGGCCGACACCGACGATTTCGCACTCGATCTGGCCGCGTTGGCCCGCACGGAGTATCGCGACGTGATGCTCGCTAAGACGGTCAGCGCCGGCCAGGTCGAGCGGCTCGAAGCATTTCGGGTGATTGCCCTGTGTGAAACCGCCGCCGGTGTGATCTCGGCGACCGAGATCGCCGCCGAGCGCAACGTTGTCGGGCTCATGTGGGGCGCCGAAGACCTCGTCGCCTCGCTTGGAGGCACGTCGAGCCGTTTCGAGGACGGTCGCTACCGCGACGTCGCTCGCCAGGCCCGCTCCCAGGTGTTGCTGGCCGCCCGTGCGCACGACAAGGCGGCGATCGACACGGTGCACCTTGACATCATCGACACGGCAGGGCTCGAGCTTGAGGCAGCGGATGCCGTCGCCAGCGGTTTCACCGCCACCGCGTGCATCCACCCGAGCCAGGTCGCCGTCATTCGCGCCGCCTACCAGCCGACGGCAGCCGAGGTTGACTATGCCCTCGGGCTGCTCGAGGCCGCCGCAAGCGCGCGCGGCGTCTTCCAGCACGAGGGCCGCATGATCGACGGCCCGGTCTTGCGTCACGCCGAGGCCGTGTTGCGCCGCGCCGCCCGCTGACGGCCGCGCGCTAAATTCACCGGGCCCGCCTTGTAGCCCGGGGCCCAGTTTATAAACTGGGCCCGTGGACGGGGCCTGGGCCCCGTCCGCAAGAGAAGGGCGGGTCAGGCGGCCTTGGCGGCCAGAACCTTCTCGATGGCTTCGACGATCTCGGTCGACTCCGGCTCGACCGAGGAGGCGAAACGGTCGACGATCTCACCGGTCGGGGTCACTAGGAACTTCTCGAAGTTCCACTTGATCAGGCCGGGCAGCAGTCCCCGCTTGAACTTGGTGAGCTCCGCATAGAGCGGATGCTGGTGCTTGCCCCGCACATCGACCTTGGCCGTCATGGGAAAGGTCACCCCGTAGGTCATGCCGCAGAATTCCACGATGTCCGCTTCGGTGCCCGGTTCCTGGCCCATGAACTGGTTGCTCGGCAGCCCGAGCACGACGAGTCCCGCGTCGGCGAAGCGCTGGTACAGCGCCTCCAGCCCGGCGTACTGCGGCGTGAAGCCGCACTTCGAGGCCACATTGACCACGAGAACGGTCTTGCCCTGGTAGGCGCCGAAGGTTGTTTCTGTTCCGTCGATGAGGGTGAGGGGGATGTCGTACAGCGCAGAAGAAGTCATTGAAAGATGTTATCGACGAAAGCCTCCATGCTGGCTGCACGGCACCTGTGTAGCTGCAGGCCATCCTGTACCTGCACGGCGCCTGTGTAGATTGTGTATTTGCCCCAAATGGGTGGCAGGCTCAGGTATTCTGATATCAGCTCAGAAATCATGGCGGTCCACTAGAGGATCCGGGTTTCTGCAGCCCGCGCGGCGCAGCGCATTCTTCCGCCGACCGGGCCAACACCCCAGTTTCAGTCGAATCAGCTCCGCCAATGTGTGCCGCTGTCACTCTCGAATGAAACTGTGTGCTCTGACTAGCCGTCGGCATCCGCTAGTACTAATCGCACCAGGAGCACCATGAATTCCTACGTATCGCAGTCCACCAAGCGCGCCACCACCGCCAACGAGTACGTCACGCACGACGTTCGTCGCGCGATCACTGCCACCGGTTACGTCAGCGGCACCGCGCAGCACCTCGAAGCCGGCGACTACGTTTCGCCGCAGCCGAGCGCTGCCGGGCGCCGCGCCGCGTAGCCACCGGCCAGGCCGCTTGAGCGGTGAGCAACACCAAAAGAGGGATTCCGCCACGTGCGGGGTCCCTTTTTTGTGACCGAAAACGCTGCGTGTTGATGCATCGGTAGACTAGTGAGGTACCTGGCCGGTATTTTTCTTGCCCGCCAGGCACGACACGAGGTACGCGTATGCGCGCTGAAGCCCCCTGAGTATTGCTCGCTGGCTTTCGGTATGCCCGATCTCGGTCCCCACACACCTGGACATGCAGTACCGCAGACAACGAAATGAGATTCATGAATAACCACTACCTCGACCTGAGCACTCCGCCGGCACTGCCGGCTCGCGGCATGCGCATCATCCCGCTCGGAGGCCTCGGCGAGATCGGCCGCAACATGACCGTCTTCGAGCACAAGGGCAAGCTGCTCATCATCGACTGCGGCGTTCTCTTCCCCGAAGACAACCAGCCCGGCATCAACGTGATCCTGCCCGACTTCACCGCCATCCGTGACCGTCTGCAGGACATCGAGGCCATCGTGCTCACCCACGGCCACGAAGACCACATCGGCGCAGTGCCGTACCTGCTCAAGGAACGCGGCGACATTCCCGTCGTCGGTTCCAAGCTCACCCTGGCCTTCCTCGCTGCAAAGCTGCAGGAGCACCGCCTCAGCCAGAACTTCATCGAGGTGAAAGAAGGCGAGCGCCGCACGATCGGCCAGTTCGACCTCGAGTTCATCGCCGTCAACCACTCCATCCCCGACGGCCTGGCCATCGCCATTCGTACCGAAGCCGGCCTTGTGCTGGCGACCGGTGACTTCAAGATGGACCAGTTCCCGCTCGACAAGCGCCTCACCGACCTCGGCGCCTTCGCACGCCTGGCCGAAGAAGGCGTCGACCTGTTCATGACGGACTCGACCAACGCCGAGGTTCCCGGCTTCACCACCGCCGAGAAGGACATCGGACCGGCGATCGACACCGTGTTCCGCACCTCCCCGCGCCGCATCATCGTGTCGAGCTTCGCCAGCCACGTGCACCGCATCCAGCAGGTCATCGATGCTGCCGTCAAGCACAACCGCAAGGTGGCCTTCGTCGGCCGCTCCATGGTGCGCAACATGGGCATCGCGAGCGAGCTCGGCTACCTCAACATTCCCAAGGGCCTGCTCGTTGATATGAAGGCGCTCGAGCGCATGAAGGACGACAAGGTCGTTCTCATCTGCACCGGTTCGCAGGGTGAGCCGATGGCTGCGCTGTCGCGTATGGCCAACCGCGAACACGTCATCAAGATCGGCGAGGGCGACACCGTGCTGCTCGCGAGCTCGCTGATCCCCGGAAACGAAAACTCCATCTACCGCGTCATCAACGGTCTGATTCGTTGGGGCGCGAACGTCGTGCACAAGGGCAACGCCAAGGTGCACGTCTCCGGTCACGCCAGTGCCGGCGAGCTTGTCTACTGCTACAACATCGTCAAGCCGGTCAACGTCATGCCGATCCACGGCGAATGGCGTCACTTGACGGCCAACGCCGACCTCGCCATCGCGACCGGTGTTGCCGAAGAGAACGTCATCGTCGTCGAAGACGGCGTTGTCGTCGACCTCATCGACGGTCACGCCAAGGTCACCGGCCGTGTTGTCGCCGACTACGTCTTCGTCGACGGGATGACCGTAGGCGGGGCAGCATCCGCTGCGATGGAAGATCGCCGTAAGCTCGCCGAGGACGGCACCATCACCATCCTCGGAATTCTCAACGCCAAGACCGGCACGCTCTCCGAGCCGGTCGAGTTCCTGGCGCGCGGATTCGTGCACGACGACGAGTGGGTCAAGGGAGCCACCAAGGTCATCGACGAGGCCATGAAGGCCGCGAACCGCATCAAGATCGTCGACGGCGCCGAGCTCGAAGACCTGTTCACGCAGTCCGTGAGCCGCTGGATGAACCGCAAGTACCGTCGCAGCCCCGTCATCACCTCCGTGGTGGTCGACGCGTAAGCAGCACCGAACAGAAAGGACCGCATCCTCCACGAGGATGCGGCCCTTTCTGGTTGAACGAACCAGCTACATGAAGTCTTCGGCGGTCGCGTTCGCGATGTCGATCAGCACAAGCTTCGGGTTCTCCTTGGCAATGGCCTGCAGGCGCCACGGAGTGCTGAACAGGGCGAGCAGGGTGCCGTCGGAGCGGGTGAATACCTCCACCTGGCGGGTTCCGGCGAGCACGAGCGCGCTCTCCTTGTCGGTCTTGCGGGCCACCTGGTAGGGCAGCGCTTCCATGCGGATGTCCGCGTGGAAGTCGTGCACCATGCGGTCTTCGACCACCTCGAACTGCATCGGTCCGACGGCGCCGAGCACGGGAGCCTGCTCGCCGCGCACCTCGGAACGCATCACCTGGATGACACCCTCGTGGTCGAGCTGGTCGATGCCGCGGCGAAACTGCTTGTGCTTGCTCGAGTCCACGGGGCGGATCGCCCGAAAATGTTCGGGGGAGAACAGCGGCAGCGGCGGAAACTCCACCCGCTCGTCTTCAAAGATCGAATCGCCCACCCGCAGCGCCGACGCGTTGACGAGCCCCACGATGTCGCCGGGCCAGGCCTGGTCGGTGACGGTGCGTTCCTTGCCAAACAGCTGCTGGGCATACTTGGTGGCGAAGGGCCGCCCGGTCGCCGCGTGCGTGACGATCATGCCGCGGCGAAATTCGCCCGAGCACACGCGCACGAAGGCCACGTGGTCGCGGTGCGCGGAGTTCATGCCGGACTGTACCTTGAACACGAAACCGGAGAACGGTGAGGTGACCTTTCGCGGGTTGCCGTCGATGTCGATGCGGGCTTCGGCCGGCGGCGCGAACTCCACCAGGGTGTCGAGCAGCTGCTGTACGCCAAAGTTGGCCACGGCCGCGCAGAACAGCACCGGGGTGGTCTGGCCGTCGAGAAACAGCTCGGAGTCGTGATTTTGCGACTCAGCGTCGAGCAGCTCGGATTCTTCGACAGCGGATGCCCAGGCCGGGCCTTCCTCGATCGCCGCGTCGGCGGCATCCAGCCGCACCGATTCGGCCACTGTCGCTCCGCCCGCCGTGCGGGTGAAGCGCAGAAAGTCGCCGGAGCGGCGATCGAGCACGCCGCGCAGGTCGCCGGCTTCGCCGACCGGCCAGTTCAGCGGGGTCGGCAGCAGGCCGGTGCGGGTCTGGATCTCGTCCATCAGGGCCAGGGGAGTGTCGCCGGGGCGGTCCCACTTGTTAATGACGGTGATGACCGGCAGGCCGCGCTGCTTGCATACGGCGAACAGCTTCATGGTCTGCGGCTCGAGACCCTTGGCCGCGTCGACGAGCATCACCGCGGCATCCACTGCGGAGAGCACCCGAAAGGTGTCCTCCGAGAAGTCGGCGTGCCCGGGGGTATCGACGAGGTTGATCACGGCGTCGTGGTATTCGAACTGAATGGCGGCGCTGGTGACCGAGATGCCGCGGGCCTTTTCCATCTCCATCCAGTCCGAGACGGTGCCGCTACGGCCGGCCTTGCCGTGGGTGGCACCGGCGGAGGTGATGGCGCGGGCGTGCAGCAGAAGGGCCTCGGTCAGAGTGGACTTGCCCGCGTCGGGGTGGCTGATCACCGCGAAGGTGCGGCGACGGAGGGCCTCGCGGGGAACCTGGGGGTTGGGCACGGAGGCGTCGGTGGTCATGGCTGCTTTCCTGCGGCTGATTCGGGCAGGATACCTTGCCAGCCGATCGATCACGTGATTCGACAGGCGGCGGCCCAGGGCGGATGTGCACCTGCACAGGCAGCCCAATTTTTGCGCAATCTTCAGTCTAACAAATCGGGGGCGCACCGACTGGCGGTCGGCAGCCACCACCCCCTGTTCGGCCGCCCGCGACGTACATTTTGGTAACGGTTTAGCGTGCCGCCGGGAAATGTCGGTGGCCTCGCCTAAAGTCGGCCCAAGAGCACTTTACGACGAGAAAACCCGGCAGAACGCACAGGTCGGGCGAACACCCCGGGAGGAGAACGCAATGCCCCGACAGGTGGTCTCATCATCTCTGGATGCGATGTCGGTCGACCGCGTACAGGCCGAGACGGGGCCGTCCGAGACGACCGTGGGTTCGCGCCCGGTTCGCCGGCAGATTGTGGGAACCGATCTGTGCGTGCATCCACTCGCCCTGGGCTGCAACGCCTTCGGCTGGACCGCGACAAATGATGCCTCCCTGGCCATTCTCGACGCGCACCGCGATCTCGGCGGCAATTTTCTGGACACAGCCGACAGCTTCGCGGCCGGCCGCAGCGAAGTGATCATTGGGTCCTGGCTGCGTTCTCGGGGCGCGCGGGCCGAAACCGTGCTGGCCACGAAGATCGGCCGCAATCTCGACAACCCCGGACTGACCCAGCGCAGCATCGTCGCCGCTGTCGAGGCGAGCCTGGTGCGGCTCGGTACCGACTACGTCGACCTGCTTTATTTTCACTTCGACGACAAGACCGTCGCCCTCGAAGAGAGCCTGGTTGCCGTGGACGCGCTGATGCGCGCCGGCAAGGTGCGCTACCTGGGTGCCTCGAACTTCTCGGCGGAACGGCTCATGGAAGCCCGGGTGCTCTCAGCCCTCGGCCTGCCCAAGTTTGTCGCCGCCGAAACCCCGTACAACCTCGTACATCGCGCCGAACTCGAAAAAGACGTCGCGGTCGTCGCCCGCGCCCAGCACCTGGCCCTGATGCCCGGCTTCGCCCTCGCCCACGGTTTTCTGGCCGGCGCGTACCGCAACAAAGCGGATGCCGCCGACACCGCCCGCGGTCAGCTCGCCAAGGTCTACCTCAACCGTCGATCGCTGCGCGTTCTCGCCGTGGTCGACCGCATCGCCGCAGCGCAGGGCACGGCCCCGGCGTCGATCGCCCTGGCCTGGCTGCTCGCCCGGCCCGACGTGGTGGCGCCGGTGGCCGGCGCGGGCCGGGCCGACCAGGTGCAGTCTTTGGTCGCGGCGGCGGGCATCCGTCTCGGCCGTAACGACCTGCTCGACCTCGACCGGGTATCGGCCTACTGACCTCGCAGCGTTAGGCGCCCGACTCGTCGAGTACTCGCTGGATGGCGCGCAGCAGGGCGGTGTGGGCACCGATCGGGTCGCCGAGGTTGGCACCGGCGAAGGCGCCGTCGCGGGCGAGAAAGAAGTCGTCGGCGGCGTCCCCGGGCCGGGCGTGGCCCATGCCGCGGAACATGTCCTCGATCGACCGGCCGTACCAGTCCCGGTGTGCAGACACGGCCTGGCGCACCGGGTGGGCCGGGTCGGTGAACTGGGCGGCCGCGTTGATGAACGGGCAGCCGTGGAAGCCTTCGCGGATGACCTGCGCCGAGATCTCGTTGACGACTCCGCGCAATCGCTGTTCCGGGGTGTCGTATCGCGTGTCAAGGCTGGCGAGAAAATCGCGAGCCAGGCGGTCGCGGCCCTGCAGGTACACGACAATGAGGGCATCCTTCGAGCGGTAGTACTTGTAGAAAGTTGCTTTGGTGACCTTCGACTCGCTGATGATGCGGTCCACACCCACGGTGTGAACACCCTCGGTATAGAAGAGTCGGTCGGCGGTGGCGAGGATGCGCACCTTGGCGTGCGTCGCCGGCCGAACGGCTTCAGCTGTCAGCGTGGTCATGCGGCACTCCTTTATGAGGGGGCAGAAAACAGCCCCAGATGAGCGCAAATCCGGGAGTTTTCCCCGGTCGGCTCCCAGACTGTAACACACCCTAGACAGACCAGTCTGTCGCAATCGACCCAACGGAGCATTCCGGCCAAACTGGGGGTAGGCCAGCGAGTTCCCACGGGAGAGGCGGCCGCCCCGATCGGGTCTTGTAAGGTGGTGGATGATATGAACGGTGCAGTCGACTTTCCCCTAGACCAGGCCGAACTCTCGTTTCGGGCCGCCGGCGATGCCCTCGTGCGGCGCACCGTTTTGCCGAGCGGTGTTCGCATTCTCAGCGAGCAAGTGCCGGGCGCCCGCAGCCTCACGATCGGTTACTGGGTGGCCGTCGGTGCCCGCGACGAACAACCGGGGCATTTCGGCTCCACCCACTTTCTTGAGCACCTGCTGTTCAAGGGCACACCGACGCGGTCAGCACTGGACATCGCCATCTCGTTCGACGCGGTCGGCGGCGAACACAACGCCATGACCGCCAAGGAATACACCTGCTACTACGCCAAGGTGCAGGACCGGGACCTCGGCATGGCCATCGATGTACTCACCGACATGTTGACGTCCTCCAAACTGGATGAAGGTGAATTCGAAACCGAGCGTGGCGTCATTCTCGAGGAACTCGCCATGGCCGACGATGATCCGGCCGATGTCGCCAACGAGAGATTTTTCGAAGCCGTGCTGGGAAAACATCCGCTGGGCCGCCCCATCGGCGGCAGCGCCGACGATATTCGCGCGGCCTCCCGCACGGCCGTGTGGGAGCACTACCAGGCCAACTATCGCCCGCAGGACCTCGTCGTGACGGTGGCCGGTGCCGTCGACCACGACCAGCTGGTCGACGCCGTCACCCGCGCGCTCGAACGGGCCGGCTGGGACCTCAGCATCGCGCAAACTCCGGTGAGCCGCCGTGGCGGTGCGCCGGCCGAAATCCACCAAGGACAGGCCCTGACGATCGTCAAACGTCCGCTCGAGCAGGCCAACCTGCTGCTCGGCATGCCCGGCCTGCTGGCAACCGACGACCGTCGCGTCACGATGAGCGTGCTCACCTCGATCTTCGGTGGGGGAATGTCGAGCCGACTGTTCCAAGAAGTACGTGAGAAGCGCGGCCTGGCCTATTCGGTCTATTCCTTCGCGCCCGGCTACTCCGACGCCGGCCTGTTCGGCATGTATGCCGGGTGCACGCCCGCCAAGGCCGGGCAGGTCGCTGAGCTCATGCTGAGTGAACTGCACCACCTCGCCGCTGACGGTGTCACGGCTGACGAGATGAAACGTGCGTCCGGCCAGCTGAGCGGGGCATCCGCTTTGGCCCTGGAAGACTCGGACACCCGCATGTCTCGGCTGGGGCGGTCCGAGATCACCCTCGGCGAGTTCGCCGATCTCGACGAAGCACTGCGCCGCCTTGCGCTCGTCACAGCGGCCGATGTGCAGGAGCTCGCCGCCGAGCTCGCGAGCGGTCCGGTCTCGATCGCCGCGGTCGGGGCCCTCGAGGATGATGCCTTCGCCGCGATCCTTCCAGGCTGACCTTCACCCCACAGCTTGTGCTCCATCCGCCCCGGCGGACTTCTGAACTTTGAAATGGACGATGATGCCCCAGTACATCTACCTGGTACGCCATGGCGAGCAGCAGGATGCCGAACACGGCCTGCACGACGGTCCGCTGTCACCGCGCGGCAAACGCCAGGCGCTGCTGATCGCCGACCGCCTGAGCGGGGTTCCGTTCACCGGTGCCTGGCACTCACCGCTGCAGCGGGCTGCTGAGACCGCCGAGATCATGGCGGAACGACTGCCCGCCCTGCACAGCGAATCGTCGGCGCTGCTGTTCGACTGCATCCCCTCTGGCCGGGCAGCCGAAACGCCGTCGGCCTACGACCCGTTCTTCGGCTCCGTCACCGACGATGAGATCGCCGCCGGACGAGCGCAGATGGAAGACGCCGTCGCCGAATTTCTGCAACCGCGCCGCAGCCAGCGGCACGACCTGCTGATCACCCACAATTTCGTGATCGCCTGGTTTGTGCGTGAGGTTCTCGGCGCTCCCGATTGGCGCTGGGTCGGCATCAATCAGGCCAATTGCGGCTTGACCGTGCTGCAGCAAAAGCCGGGCCGTCCCTGGACCCTGGTCACCCACAACGACCTTGGCCACCTGCCGGTCGAGCTGCGTACCGGGCTGCCGGAACCCCTGATGTTCTAAAGTCGCTTGCAATACCAGTGCGTGGCATTGGGATTGTCGTTGTACGACGGAATGCTTTCGTAGCCCGTGCTCTGATACAGCGCCCCGGCGGTGGCGAGACTCACGTTGGTGTCGAGCACCACTTCGGCGCCTCCGAGTTCTGCCGCCCGCCGCTCGAGCTCGGCCAGCAGCAGGCGCCCCCATCCGCGCCCGCGGGTTGTGGGTTGAATCCACAAATGTTTGACCTCGAAGCGAACGGGTTCGTTCTCTCCTTCGGCGCTACCCAACCGACGGATGCCCCCGCACCCGACATACGCGCCGCTCGCGTCGTTGCCCGCCGGGCCATCGCTCGTGGGTTCGTCGAGCACCGCGAGAAAGATGCCCTGCGGCGGCACGAACTGCTCCGCGAGCGGATAGGTCGGGTGGTAGGTGCCCTGGGGTTGCCGAAACGACAGTTCGGGGCTGCTGAAATATTCTGTGAGCAGGGTGAGGGCCGCGGCATCCGCGACGGACACGGCGTGAAACTGAGGCATCTGCCAAGGCTATTGCGCGGGCAAGTGCGGGCGCGATCAATTGGTAGATTGGTCTCATGACAACGACGGTGGCCATCATTGGCGCAACGGGCAAGATGGGCAGCCTGGTCTCCGACCTGATCGACCGAACAGAGGGTTTTGAGGTCGTCGCCCGACTGGACTCGAAGAGCGAGCTCAGTGAGATGCTCGGGGCAGAGATTGCCATCGACCTCACCCGACCGGACGTGAGCCGGAGCGTCGTCGACTTTGCGACCGAGCACGGTTTGCGCGTACTCGTCGGCACCTCCGGCTGGAGCCAGGACGGCATCGATTCGCTCGACCGCCGCCTCGCCGGTCGTGACGATACCGGTGTCATCATCATTCCGAACTTCTCGATCGGCTCGGTGCTCGCCACGGCGTTCGCGGCCCTCGCCGCCCGGTTTTACGATTCCATCGAGATCGTTGAAGCCCATCAGCCATCCAAGGTCGATTCACCGTCTGGGACCGCGGTGCGCACCGCCGAACTGATCGGCCGGGCGCGCGCCGAACTCGGTCCGGTCTCCGCGCCGCACACCGACCAACGTGCCCGCGGGCAGCAGGTGTCGAGCGTGCCCGTACACAGCCTGCGCCTGTCCGGACTGTTGGCCCGTCAGGACGTGTTTCTCGGCGGTACCGGCGAAACCCTCACGATCAGCCACAACACACTCTCGCCGAACGCCTACGAGAGCGGCATTCTGCTGGCCCTCAATGCGACCCGAACGGCTACCGGGGTGACAGTCGGCCTCGATCAGGTGGTCGATCTGGGATTTGGCATTGCCGGCACCACCGAAAAGGCTTTCCAGTGAAGGGCAAGATCGCCGTCGTCGTCATGGCGGTGCTGCTGGTTTTCTACCTTGTGCTGGCCGGAGTGCGGGCCGTCGCGTTCATTCAGAGCGGCGAGCCGGTCGGCATCGCCATCGGGCTCGCACTGCTCATTTTGCCGCTGATCGGCTTCTGGGCGCTGGCGCGTGAAGTTGCGTTCGGCATCCGCTCTGAACGCCTGGTGCGTCAGCTCGACGACCTGGGGGAGCTTCCCGGCACCGATCTGCCGATGCGTCCGAGTGGTCGCCCCTACCGGGATGCCGCCGACGAGCAGTTTCCGGCGGCACAGGCTGCGGTCGATGCTGAGCCGGAGAACTGGCACGCCTGGCTGCGCCTCGGCCTCGCCTACGACGCGTCCGGTGACCGCAAGCGCGCTCGCGGTGCGATCCGCACCGCGATTGCACTCGAGCGCACGCCGAAGTAACGAGTAGGCTACGGCTGGCGCAGCATCCAGGCGATCGCGGTCGCCGGATTGCGATGAAAGAAATCGAACCCGTCGTCCAGGAGCTTCTGGGCGCTGACCTGCTGGTCGGCGAGCAGCAGCTGGCGGGCGGCATCCTGCAGCAGCAGCGTCAGGATCTGCTTGGGCACCGGCACGACGAACGGTCGATGCAGCGCCGTGGCCAGCGCCTTGATGATGTCGTTCGAGGTCGCCGGGGTAGGCCCGACCAGGTTTACCGGGCCGGACAACGTCGAGGTCAGCAGATGCACGATGGCCGCGGCCTCGTCGTGCAGGCTGATCCAGGCCCAGTGCTGCTGTCCGCCACCGAGTGGTCCGGCCAGGCCGAGCTTGGCCAGGGGAAGCACCGGTTTCAGCGCGCCGCCCTTGGCCAGAACGAGGCCGGTGCGCAGCGTCACAACGCGGGTCGGCTCCGGCGCCAGCTGGGCCGCAGCCTCCCACTGAGTAACGACGTCGGCTAGAAAATCGGTTCCCACAGCGGATGTTTCGCTCAGGATCTCCCCGGGCCGATCGCCGTAGACCCCAACGGCAGAACCGTTCAGGAGAACCGTCGGGGGAGTGGCGGCCTGGGCAAGAGCATCGGTGATCGTGCGGGTGGCCGACAGCCGTGAACTCAGGATCTCTTTGCGATACCCCGCCGTCCACGGCAGCCGCGCCAGTGATGCACCCGAGAGGTTGACGACCGCGTCAATGGTGTCGAGCACGTTCACGTCGAGGGCATGGGCTGCGGGGTCCCACCGAACCTCGTTCTTGCCGAGGGCTTCCCGCCGCACCAGCCGCACCGGGGTGTGCCCGGCGGCGGCCAGCTGGCGACTAAGCTCCCGACCGATGAGGCCGGAGGCTCCGGCGATCAGAACGCGCACGCCCTGACCTAGGCCAGTTCGGCTTCAATGGTGATGGGAATGCCCGCGAGTGCCTTCGAGATCGGGCAGTTGTCCTTGGCATCCTGGGCGAACACCTCGAACTCGGCCTCGGTAAGGCCCGGAATCTTGGCGCTGACCAGAAGGTGGCTTCCAATGACCCCGGTGCCGGCCGCAAAGGTGACGGCCGCGGTGGTCTGGATGCTCTCCGGAGTGTGGCCGGCCGAACCGAGTGCGTTGGCGAGGGCCATGGAGAAGCAGGCCGCGTGGGCTGCACCGAGCAGTTCCTCCGGGTTGGTCGTGTTCGACACTCCCTCGGCGCGGGCTTTCCAGTTCACCGAGAATTCGGCGGCGTGCGAGGAATCCAGGGTGACGGTGCCGGAGCCGGTCGGAAGATCGCCGGTCCAGACGGTGGTTGCTTCACTGGTGAGCGTCGTGGGCATGGTGTTACCTCCAGGTGATTGAATTCCACCCTAACCGTCTCACCTGCCCCGCGAACGAGTCCCGTCTGGGAATTACCTGAGAGCCAGCCGACACGCCACGGGAGCAGGCAGGGTACCCTGCCGGGCGTGTTCCGGCAGCATTGGGCTGGGTGGCTCAGGCGTTCCCGACGGTTCGGCCGGCCCGGTTGAGCACACCGAATCGCACGAGCAGCAGGTAGATCTGGCAGCCGAGGCAGTAATCAAAGGCGGCGTTGAGAAAGGCCGCGACGAATGCTGCGGCCGCGGCGATGGGGATAGCGCCGGGAACTCCGGCCAGGCCCAGTGCCAGCCCAATCAGGGTCACCACGAGGCCGACGCCCTGGGCAAAAGTGGGCGGCGCGGCGTCCTCGAGCTCGGTCGGTGGCGCCAGGTGCGGTCGAACCCACCGCTTGAACACGAGGCCGTAGGGGTGCCGCCCGGCGCCGGCGAACGCGCCCCAGGCGAACAGGGCCGTAATCACAGCCAGCAGCGCCAGTGCGGCAGCGGATGCCCCGGTCAGCGACAAAAACACGACCGAGAGTAACAGCAGGGCCGTGATGGCTGCGCCGAAGCGGGGGCCGCGCGGATCGAGCGGGGGGCGGGACGACGTCGACATGTCAGCTCCGTTGACTGGTAATGAAGGGGTGGGAGTGCTGCGTGATCGCATCGAGGGTCGAGTTGATCGCGGCCCGGTTCGGCGCGCCGCCCACGCGAGCTCGCACTCGCCCGGTCGCGTCCAAAATCAGGGTCGTCGGGGTTTGAAGAATTGAATAGCGGTTGGCGAGATCGGCGCGGTGGGTGAGATCGACATCGACGTGCACGACTCCCGGGCGCTCAGCGGCCACGTCGCCCAGCAGCCGGCGGGTTCCGGGGCAACGGGCGCACATCTCGGTCGAAAACTGCAGCAGGGTAGCGGCGGGGCCGAACGGGGCCGTGGCCGCGACATCCGCTGGCGTGATGACGTCGCCGGCAACGCGGGCCACGCGTCCTTGGCGGGCTCGCCAGACGAGTCCAAGAACGGTCGTGGCCGCTAACAGGGCCAGTAACAGTCCGATCGCTTCGAGTGGGTTCATGTTGTCGACGTTACGTGGGCGCGGGCCTATTCGGGGGACTGTGACAAGAGATTACGGCTGCGCGCGGGCGTGCCGGCGAGCAGACCAGCTAGCCTAAGGCGGTGTCTGAAATTGAGTTTCGATCTAAAATGACCGTGGAGCTGGTGCGTGCGAGCGCTCACGATTCCGACGTACTGTTTGCCGCCCGGGTGTCGACCCTGGGAGAGCAGACGCTCGAGCAGAGCCAGCTCGACGGCTCAGCGAGTGAGGCCGATGAGAAGCGTGACCGCGGGCTGATCAACTACCTCATTCGCGACCGGCACGGTTCGCCGTTCGAACACAACTCAATGACGTTCTACGTGCGCGCGCCCATTTTCGTGTTCCGCGAATTCATGCGACACCGCATTGCCTCCTACAACGAAGAATCGGGCCGCTACCGGGAGCTGAACCCCGTTTTCTACGTGCCGTCCGCAGAGCGCAACCTCGTGCAGGTCGGCAAGCCGGGAGCCTACGACTTTCTGCCCGGCACGGCCGAGCAGACCGCGCTGGTGCAGCAGCAGACCCGCGCCGCCGCGATTCACGCCTACGAGGCCTACCAGCGGATGCTCGAAGCTGGCGTTGCACGCGAAGTCGCGCGCATCGTGCTGCCGCTGAACATCTACTCCTCCATGTACGTGACGCTCAACGCTCGCTCGCTGATGAACTTTCTCAGCCTGCGCACGAAACGGGAGGGGACGACGTTCCCCTCGTTCCCGCAGCGCGAGATCGAAATGTGCGCCGAGCAGATGGAAATCCACTTCGAGGCCTTGATGCCCCTCACCTACTCCGCATTCAATAAGAACGGCCGAGTCTCCCCGTAGCAGAGCGGATGCGGCGAAGCGATAGCCTGTACTTCGTGTCTACCTCTACGAATCCCTTTGGCCAGGTGCTGGTCGCACTGGTCACCCCGTTTACCTTTGATGGCGAAGTGGACTGGGCAGGGGTGGAGAAGCACATCGACGACGTCATCAACGCCGGTGCCGACGGCATCGTCGTCACGGGCACGACCGGTGAGACGAGCACCCTGACCGACCCGGAGAAGATCCGCCTGGTCGAGGTCGGCAAGTCAGTCGCGAACGGCCGCGCGAAGATCATCACCGGTGGTGGTTCGAACGAGACCGCACACGCCATGCAGCTCGCCCGGCAGAGCGAAAAGGCCGGCGCCGACGGCAACATGATCGTTACCCCGTACTACAACAAGCCGACCCAGGCCGGAATCCTCACCCACTTCCGCATGATCGCGGATGCCACCGATCTGCCCGTCATCCTCTACGACATCCCCGGCCGTACCGGTGTTGCAATCGCTTACGAGACCATCCTGCGCGCGGCCAAGCACCCCAACATCCTGGCCATCAAAGACGCCAAGGGCGACTTCGCGCAGGTCAGCCGGGTACTTAACCAGACCGACCTCCTGTACTTCTCCGGCGACGACCCCAACGTTCTGGCACACCTCTCGATCGGTGCGACCGGCCTGATCGGAGTCACCGGCAACATCACGGCGACCCCGTACCGGCACATGGTCGACGCCGTCAACCGCGGTGACCTCAAGGTCGCAACCAAAGCCCACCAGCAGCTAGAACCGCTCGTGCGCGCCGTGATGACCCACGTTCCCGGCACCGTCGCGGTGAAGTACATCCTGCACGGCCTCGGCCGCATCGGCAGCCCACGCGTTCGCCTGCCCCTGGTCGGCCCGGAGGACTCTGAAGCCGCTCAGATCGAGGACGAGCTGTCGCTGGTGCAGAACATTCCCGGCGTGGACTTCTCCAACTTCCGCCCCGACCGCAACGCGGCCGCCGGCGGATCGCTGCCCAAGGTCGCCGGCACCACCCGCTAAGCGCTTGCGCCGTCGGCGCCGGAGTCGGCTGAGGCGTCTCCGCTCGTAAAACGCTAGGATCAGCCCATCGAGCGCGACCAAGTCGGGTCGGCCGTGTGGGGAGTGTCGTGAACGTTGCACGCAAATGGGTCTTTCCTATTCTTCGATTGATTGTCATCGCGGCCATCGCGGTGGCGCTGGTCAAGCTGGCGTTCTACCCCGACAACGCGGTAAACAGTAATCCCGCCGAACCGACCGGCGTCATCGTCGAACCCCAGATTCCGGTTGCCCTCGGCACCATCAGCAACGACGTCACCCTGCCGGGCACGGTCAGCGCCGACCCGGCCGTCGCCGTCAAAGCGACCGCCATCGGAACGGTCGACGAGATCTTCGTGGCTGCCGGCCAGGCCGTGAACAAAGACGACAAGATCTACGACATTCGGGTCGAGACGATCAAAGACCCGGTCGAAACAACGGATGCCGACGGTAACGTCACCATCACCCAGCCCAAACCGGTGATCACCTTCGCCAAGGTACTGGCCCCGATCACCGGCATCCTGAGCTCGCTCACGGTGATCCACGGCCAAAGCGTGGCCGTGGGGGATTCGACCGGCCAGGTGGCACCACCGAGCTTCTCGGTGAGCGGAGCGCTCAGCCCCGAGCAGCAGTATCGGCTGCTATCCAAGCCGACCGAAGCATCCGTCGCGATCACCAATGGGCCGGCGCCGTTCACCTGCACGGGCCTGACCATCACCACCCCGCTGGCTGGGGAAGCGGCCGGCGGTGACAGTGGGACCGGCGGCCAGACGGGCACGAGTGGCACGACCGTGACATGCGCGATTCCGGCCGAGGCGACGGTGTTCTCTGGCCTCGCGGCGCAGATCACGATCGCGGCCGGCCTCGCCGAAAACGTGCTTGTCGTGCCAACAACTGCGGTCAAGGGGTCGGCCGAGACCGGTGTCGTCTGGTTCGTGTTGGCCGACGGCGGTACCGAGGAACGCCCGGTCACGCTCGGCATGACCGACGGCACCAACGTGCAGGTCATCGATGGCCTCGTCGAGGGCGACCTGATCAATCAATTCGTGCCGGGCGCCCCCGTGGCTCCGGGAGCCGACGGCTGCGATACACAACCTGATGGTAGCCAAGTCTGCTACATGCCGAGCATCTCCAGCAGCGGGATCTCCCATTGACTTTTCTGCACCTGGAGGGCGTGACCCGCACAGTTCAGCTCATTGATGCGCCGCCGCTGACGATTCTCTCCGGTGTCGACCTCGACGTCGACGTGGGCGACCGTGTCTCGATCGTGGGCCGCTCCGGTTCGGGCAAGACCACCCTGCTCAACCTGCTCGGGCTGCTCGATGCCCCCACCAGCGGCACCATGCTGTTTGAAGATCGCCCGGTGCAGTCGCTGTCCTCCGGCGCCCGCGACCGCCTCCGCGGCCGTGAGGTGGGTTTCATCTTTCAACAGTTCAACCTGCTCCAGGGCCGCACCGCCCTGGAAAACGTGATGACCCCGCTGCTCTACGCCGAGGGTCGCCAATTCTGGCAGCGCGCCCGCATCGCCACCGAGATGCTCGAACGGGTTGGCCTCGGAGATCGGCTGGCTTCACTGCCCGACAAGTTGAGCGGCGGTGAGCAACAGCGCGTGGCCATCGCTCGCTCGCTCGTGCGCGGCCCGCGGCTCATTCTCGCCGACGAACCTACCGGCGCCCTCGACCTGGAAACCGGCGAGACGGTGATGGACTTGATCGACGAGGTCGCCACCGAATCCGGGGCGGCGCTGGTCACCATCACCCATGACCCGGCCATCGCTGCCCGGGCCACCCGGCATCTGCGGCTCGACCACGGCGTATTGCAGGTCGCCAGCACCGTGCCCGCCAGTAGCGTGCCAGCATGAAGCGCCTCGCGAGCAACGTGGTCGGCGCCATCATCGAGGCCTGGCAGGAAGTACGCATCCACAAGACCCGCGTCATGCTGTCCCTGATCGGGGTGGCCGTCGCCGTCTGCGCCATCACGACCGTAGTCGGCCTCGGCGGGGTCGCGCAGCAGGCCACCGTGGAATCCAACGAACGATCGGGCGGCCGCCCGGCCAGCCTTTACCTGTCTGCGTCGATGAACGATGGCTCCACCCCCACCGAGATGCCTGAAATCTGGCGCACCGCGCTCGAACGGTACAAAATCGACTACGCCAGCCGTGTCGTCAATACGCAGCAGACGGTGCAATTCACCGACGGCGCCGTACCGGTGCAGACGATCGGGGTGGATCCGCCCTACGGCACCATGCACCGCATTACTCTCGAAGAGGGGAGCTGGTTCACCGATGACGACCAGACCCGGCTCGCTCCGGCTGTGCTCATCAACTCCATTTTCTGGGACCGCCTCGGCCGACCCGACCTCGCCACTCACCCGACCACCACCCTGCTCGGTGAAGGCTCTACGACGGCCGTCGTCACCGGCGTCTATCCGGCCCTCTCCTACGAGACCGAGCCGGCGATGTACATGCTCGCCGACGCACTCACCGCCATCACGCCGGTCGTCACCGACCCCAATTTTCAATTCGGGCCGCCGTCCTACGAGCTGTGGGTACCCGTTGACATCTCAGAACAGCTCGTGACCGCTCTGCAACGTGACGTGCAGGGCGCCCTGGGTGCTGACGCGTTCGTGCAGGTGAACCGGCAAGATTTCGCGGCTTACCAGGACGGCGACCCCTACCTCTCGCTCAAACTCACTGTCGGCGCCATCGCCGGTCTGGTGCTGCTGCTCGGAGCGCTCGGACTGGTCAATATCGCCCTGGTCACCCTCAAACAGCGCATCCGAGAGATCGGCATTCGCCGCAGCTTCGGGGCGACCGCCGGTCGGGTGTTCTTCGCCGTGATGATGGAAAGTGTTGTCGCCACCGTCGTCGCCGGCATCGTCGGCGTCATCGCCGCCGTTCTCATTGTCAAGAGTCCGTTCGTCGAGGACTTCATCAGCCAGGGCCAGGTCACCGACTTTCCACCGTTCCCGGTCGAAGCCGCCGTGCTCGGCCTGGTCTGCGCCACCGTGGTCGGCGCCCTCGCCGGGCTGATCCCCGCACTTGTCGCGGTGCGGGTGAAGGTGATCGACGCCATCCGCTACTAAACTAGCGCGCGACAAACGGATGCTGCCGCGTGCGCAATACCCGCCTGTCGCGAGGGCCGTGGGCGTGGGGTCGGCCGAATGTCGGTGGTGCTTGGTAGCGTTATTTCATGGCTACGAGCACTAAGTCGACCGGGCGTGCCCGCACCCCGGCAGCGAAGGGCGCTCCGGCGCGCAAACCGAGGGCGACGAGCGCCGGCGGTACCACCGCGCAGAAGACCGTCAAATTCACCGCTGTCGACGTGAAGCCGAGCCTGGGTGCCCGCGCCTGGATGGGCCTGGCCCACCTCGCGGGCGCAGCAGCCCGTGCCCTTGGCCCTGAAAAACTCTCCAAAGACGAACGCCGCGACGGTCTGCCGTTCTTTCTCGTGCTGCTCGCCATCTCCGGCGCCATCGTTGAGTGGTTCCTCATTAACAACCTCGTCGCCCAGCGGCTCGACGCCTACACCTTCGGTGGCCTGTTCGGCCGGGTTGCCTTCGCCCTGCCGGTCATTCTGCTGCTGTTCTCGGTCTGGCTGTTTCGCAAACCCAGTTCGGTGCACGATAACGGCCGCATCGGCATCGGACTCAGCCTTCTGCTGGTGACCATCTCCGGGCTCTGCCATATCTTCGGCGTGCAGCCGCAGCCGCAAGACGGCATGCCGGCCCTCGCGCTGGCCGGTGGGGTCATCGGGTGGATGATCGCCGCCCCGCTGATCATGCTCACCACGTCGATCGGTGCCACAATCGTCGTCATCCTGCTGTTGCTGCTGAGCCTATTCATCATCACCAAGACCCCGCCGAACCGGGTCGGTCAGCGTTCCCGGGAGCTCTACGACTGGCTGTTCGGCGCCCAGCTGACGGCTGACGAAGAGCAAGCGGCCGCGAAAGCGACCAAGAACGGCAAGCCGGGCAAGACCGCGCAGGTCGAGCTTGACGGGCTCAATGTTGATTCAGGCGATGACGTCGATTCTGAAGGCGCGCTGCCGTGGTGGCGGCGCAACAACAGCAAGCGCGAGGAAGACCCCGACTTCGGCAGCGCGCTGTCGACCGAGTCGAAGGCCGGCCCGGCTGAGGTGGCTCCTGACCCGCTCAGCGTGCTGCTTGGCGGCAATCAATCGCGCGGCGGCTTCGACAGCGCCATCGAATCGGAGGTCACCGACCACACAGCTCCGCCCGAACGCGACCACTACGGCACCGAGGTGCTCGAAGACCTGCGCAAGGCGGAGCTCGCCGTCAAACGATTCACCGGTGAAGTCGACCTCGGCACCGGTCCGTCCACCGGCCTGCACTCCGACGACCCGGCCGGGCACACCGAAGTACTACCCGGCTTCGACGACGTCTTCCCCGAACTCAGCCAGGCAGTGGATGCCTCTGGCGCGGCCCTTCCCCCTCTCGCCTCCACTGACCCCCACCCGGCCATTCCTTATCTCGTGCCCGCGGCATCCACTCTCACCGCCGGCCCGCCGGCCAAAGCGCGCTCGGCCGCCAACGACGACGTCGTGAAGTCGATCACCGAGGTGCTGCGCCAGTTCCAGGTCGACGCGAAGGTCACCGGATTCTCCCGTGGCCCAACGGTCACCCAGTACGAGATCGAACTCGGCCCGGGCGTCAAGGTGGAGCGGGTTACCGCGCTCAGCAAGAACCTCTCCTACGCGGTCGCCTCGAATGAGGTGCGCATCCTCTCGCCCATCCCCGGCAAGAGTGCCATCGGCATCGAGATCCCCAACACCGATCGCGAAATCGTCACCCTCGGCGACGTGCTGCGGTCGAGCACCGCCACTAATGCCACCCACCCGATGACTATCGGTGTCGGCAAGGACGTCGGCGGCGGTTTCGTCATCGCCAACCTCGCAAAAATGCCCCACCTGCTCGTCGCCGGCTCCACCGGATCCGGCAAGTCCAGCTTCGTGAACTCCATGATCACCAGCCTGCTCATGCGCGCCAAGCCGAGCGACGTGCGCATGGTGCTGATCGACCCGAAGCGGGTCGAACTCGCCGCCTACGCCGGCGTGCCGCACCTCATCACGCCCATCATCACGAACCCGAAGAAAGCCGCCGAAGCGCTGCAGTGGGTCGTGAAAGAGATGGACATGCGTTACGACGACCTTGCGAGCTTCGGCTTTCGCCACATCGACGACTTCAACAAGGCCGTCGTCAATGGCGAGATCGTGCTGCCGGCCGGCAGCGAACGCAAACTCAAGCCCTACCCCTATCTGCTGGTCGTCGTCGACGAGCTGGCCGACCTCATGATGGTCGCCCCGCGCGACGTCGAGGACTCCATCGTGCGCATCACCCAGCTGGCCCGCGCCTCGGGAATTCACCTCGTGCTCGCCACCCAGCGACCCAGCGTCGACGTCGTCACCGGTCTGATCAAGGCCAACGTGCCCTCACGCCTCGCCTTTGCTGTGACGAGCGTCACCGACTCCCGGGTCATCCTCGACCAGCCCGGCGCCGACAAGCTCATCGGGCAGGGCGACGCACTGTTCCTGCCGATGGGTGCCTCCAAAGCCGTGCGCGTGCAGGGCGCCTGGGTCACTGAAGACGAGATCGAGAAGGTCGTCAAGCATGTCACCATGCAGGCCCGTCCCGACTATCGGCCCGACGTTTCCATGGTCGCCCCGCGCAAGGAAATCGACTCCGACATCGGCGACGACCTTGAGGTGCTGCTTGCCGCGGCGGAACTCGTCGTGTCCACCCAGTTCGGGTCCACGTCGATGCTTCAGCGCAAACTGCGTGTCGGCTTCGCCAAGGCCGGCCGCCTGATGGACCTGCTCGAATCCCGCGAGATCGTCGGCCCCTCCGAAGGCTCCAAGGCGCGCGACGTGCTCGTGAACGCGGAACAGCTGCCGAGTGTGCTCGCCCGCCTGCGCGGCTCCGACGACGAACAGCACGCCCTCAAGGCGCAGTCCGACGATTCGCGTGCTGCCTCCGCGCCCGACCCACGCTACGCCGATGACCCGGTCGAGAAAATGTCACAGGGGTATCCTGAGGTGGACGGCGCCTTGGACGACGAGGATGCCTGGAAACTGACCGGCAGGGACTGAACCATGGCATCACCACAAGCATCCGTCACCCGGCCCAGTAACTGGAACGTTCCCAACCTGATCACGGTCGTGCGCATCCTGCTCGCCCCCGTTTTTATCTGGATGCTGCTGGCCGCCGACGGCCCTCAGGACACCCTGCGCTGGGTCGCCGCCGTGCTGTTCATCATCGCCATCGCCACCGACGGCATCGACGGCATGATCGCCCGCCGCCACAACCTCGTCACGGACCTCGGCAAGATTCTCGACCCGATCGCCGACAAGATCCTCACCGGTGGCGCCCTGGTCTGCCTGTCTATTCTGGGGGAGTTGCCCTGGTGGGTGACCATCGTCATCCTGGTGCGAGAGATCGGCATCACGGTGTTCCGCTTCGTCATGCTGCGCGACCGGGTCATTCCGGCCAGTCGCGGCGGCAAGCTCAAGACCGTTGCCCAGTCCGTGTCGATCTCGCTCGCCTTGCTGCCGTTCAACCAGGTGTTCGGCGACTGGGTGGACTGGCTCAACACGGCCACCATGACCATCGCGCTCGTGCTCACCGTAGTCTCCGGCCTCGACTATCTGATCTCGGCCTGGCGCCTGCGAAAGCACGACGTTGCCTGACCCGGCCACGGTCACGGGTTCACTCCCCGTAACTCACCCGGCCCAGTCGGCTGGGCCAGCGGATGCGACGGCCGAGCTGATCGCCGAGCTCACCACCCATCACCTCACCATCGCCGTGGCCGAGTCGCTGACCGGCGGACTGCTCGTGGCTGAGCTCGTGCGCATTCCCGGGGCATCCGTTGTGGTGCGTGGGGGAGTCGTTGCCTACGACACTGCCCTGAAGCGCAGCCTGCTGCACGTCGACAGCAGTGTGCTGAACGTGCACGGCCCCGTCCACGCCGACGTCGCCAAGCAGATGGCCGGCGGGGTGCGCACCCTGCTCGCGGTGAACGGCGTACGCGCCGACATCGGTGTGTCGACGACCGGTGTCGCCGGGCCCGGCCCCGACGGGGGACACCCGACTGGAACGGTGTTCATCGGTCTCTCCAAAGGCACTGGATCCTGGGCTGTTCCACTGCACCTCCATGGTGACCGGGGAGAGATTCGCGCCGAAACCGTGAGCCATGCGATCGATGCTGTGCGTGCGCTGATAGCGCAGGGTGACGCGGAATAGTTCCTGTTACGGGCTGGTTACATCGAAGACATTCACAAGCAAAGCCCAGTGATTCTCGGTAGTGTCAACGTGTCGGATGAATGCAGTATTGTAAGCATCCAGCATCGCATTCCGGTAGTTATTAGGCATAAGAAGGAGGTTCCGATGATTCTTGTTCGTCAGGAAATCGGCGATGTGCTCAGGGACTTCCGCCTGCAAAAGGGGCGTACCCTGCGTCAGGTCGCAAGCAAAGCCAGCGTCGCGCTCGGCTACCTCAGTGAGGTAGAACGAGGACAGAAAGAGGCCTCTTCGGAGATTCTCGCTTCTGTCGCCGATGCACTGGAAACCCCGATCTCGGTCATCATGCGCGAAGTTGGCGACCGTCTCGCCGTCATCGAAGGAATCGATCAGTTCCCCGACACGGTACCGGACGAGTTCGTCAACACGTTCGATGCCGATCTCATGGTGCGTTAGTCATCAACCGGTAGCGTTCCTAGGATTTTCAGTATCATCAACCACCGTCGACACAGAGTGTCGGCGGTGGTTGTCATTTCAGGTTGAAGGAGTGTCGTGCGACTCAGTGAATTTCGCACCGCGATGAAAGAAGAGTTCGGCGACGCCTACGGGCGCGTGCTCACCCGTGACCTCGTTCTCACCCCGCTCGATGGGCGTACCGCTGATCAGGCCCTCGCTGCTGGTGTTCCCGCCCGCGAGGTCTGGCTGGCGCTCTGCGCCGAAGTCGATGTGCCGCGCAGCCGCTGGCACGGTGCCGGCATTCCTGCTCCGCGCCAGTAGCGTCGTTCAGCCTCCTCGGGTTAGGCCGATATTTCGACACGCCGCAAAAATATTCCCGACAATGGTCGAATACCTGTTCGGGCTTGATAGGCTCCTCCACAGCAGACAATCTGACAGATTGCGCACCGTTTGATCGTGCTCCCGACCAGTGTCGGAGGTGCGGCGTACAGTCGAATTTGTCAGAGAAAGTCGGCAAATGCCTTGTCGAAACGTGCATCAGGGTCCGACCCTGCGCGGGCCGACAGCCTACAGGCGCCACCACGCACACCCGCAGCGCCGTTCACAACCGGCGACAGTGCAGAACCCAAGGAGATCACCACCATGGCATCACAAGCGGACCGCGAGAAAGCCCTCGAAACCGCCCTCGCGCAAATCGATCGTCAGTTCGGCAAGGGATCGGTCATGCGCCTCGGCAGCGACGAGCGCGCCCCCGTCGAGACCATTTCTACCGGGTCGGTTGCTCTCGACGTCGCACTCGGCATAGGCGGGTTACCGCGTGGTCGCATCGTGGAGATCTACGGCCCGGAATCCTCGGGTAAGACCACACTCACCCTGCACGCCATCGCGAACGCGCAGAAGAACGGCGGCATCGCCGCCTTCATCGACGCCGAGCACGCCCTCGACCCGGAGTACGCCAAGAAGCTCGGCGTCGATATCGATGCCCTCCTCGTCTCCCAGCCCGATACCGGTGAGCAGGCCCTCGAAATCGCCGACATGCTCGTGCGAAGCGGGTCCATCGACCTCATCGTCGTCGACTCCGTTGCCGCCTTGGTTCCGCGCGCCGAGATCGAGGGCGAGATGGGTGACTCGCACGTCGGCCTGCAGGCCCGGCTCATGTCCCAGGCCCTGCGTAAGCTCACCGGTGGCCTCAGTCAGACCAACACCACCATGATCTTCATCAACCAGTTGCGCGAGAAGATCGGTGTGTTCTTCGGTAGCCCCGAGACCACCTCGGGCGGTAAAGCCCTCAAGTTCTACGCCTCGGTGCGCCTCGACATTCGCCGCATTGAAACTCTCAAAGACGGCACGGATGCCATCGGTAACCGCACTAGGGTCAAGGTCGTCAAGAACAAGATGGCGCCGCCCTTCAAGCAGGCCGAGTTCGACATCATGTATGGCATCGGTATCTCCCGTGAGGGCAGCCTGATCGACTTCGGTGTCGACCAGGGCATCGTCAAGAAGTCCGGCGCATGGTACACCTACGACGGCGACCAGCTCGGCCAGGGTAAAGAGAACTCGCGCAACTTCCTGATGAAGAACCCTGACATGGCCAACGAGATCGAGCGCAAGATTCTGATCAAGCTCGGTGTCGGTCCAGAGGGCATCGCGGCCAAAGCCGCCGAAAAGGCCGCTGCCGCAATCGCGCTGGAGGCCGAAACCAAGGCTAAGGCCGAAGCGGATGCCGCAGCCGTGCTGGTCGGCGGCCCTGTCGTCACCAAGGCGGCCCCCGCCCGCAAGACCGCCTAACCGGCCGCGCCACACCAAACATCAGTTCCGCAACGACAACAAAAGGTAGGTCACGCTAATGGTGCACTTCGAACCCCCGGACGATGCAGCAGAACGCGCCGACTCCGGTTTGGCTCCCGTGACCTACCTGCCCGGTGCGGCACCGGGCATGAAACGCCGCTCGCCGCTCGAACCCCGCCCGGCGGCGGCCGACAGGTTCGCCGCCGCGGCGGCTGCCGCTCGGGAGGCAGAGGCCGCCGCCGATAACGAGGCCGAGAGTATCGACAGCGACCAGGTCGACGACGAAGCCACCGCAGCAGACTTTGCCGCTGATGCGGCCGATCAGCGGGAGCGGGCCGAAAAGGTGCTGTTGCACCGGCTGCGCGGCCGCTCCCTCTCCACGGTCGAAGCCCTCCTGGTACTGAACGCTACCGGGGTCGACTCCGGTGAAGCCAGCGAGATCATCGAGAAATTCATTGAGCTGAACTACCTCGACGAAGCCAAGCTCGCCGACCAGATCATCCACAGCCACAACGTACGCAAGGGCCTCGGCCGCACCGGCGTTGAAGCCGAAATGCGCAGGCGCAAACTCGACCCGGGCGTCATGATGGACAAGCTCGAAGAACTTCCCGACGACGAAGCCGAACGCGCCATCGACCTGGCCACCAAGCGCATCGGGCAGATGGAACGCTTCGACGACCAGACCATCGACCGTCGCCTCACCGGCTTTCTCATGCGTAAGGGTTACAGCTCGGC
Organism: Cryobacterium sp. N21; assembly: GCF_002929575.1. Taxonomy (NCBI): domain Bacteria; kingdom Bacillati; phylum Actinomycetota; class Actinomycetes; order Micrococcales; family Microbacteriaceae; genus Cryobacterium; species Cryobacterium sp. N21. Next base: position 276,583 of record NZ_PJJQ01000032.1, read on the forward strand.
AGCGGTGCGACTCGCCGTCAAAGCAGCCATGGACAGCCGTGGCGGCGGCGGCGCCTCCCGGGTGCGTTTTCGTTGATGCTGGCCGCTGATGCAGGCGCGGGCCTGGCTCACGGCCCGCACACCGAATTGCTCGCGTAAACTATACCTACTATGAGTATCTTCGCCCCCGAACTAGCCCGCCGAACCGTGATCACACCCTCGGCAGCCGCGATCGACGAGTCGGGGCGCGCGCGCACCTACGAGGTGCGCACCTTCGGCTGCCAGATGAACGTGCACGACTCCGAACGGCTCAGCGGTTCGCTCGAGGCGGCCGGCTACGTCTCGGCCGATGGCGGCGAGGCCGACATTGTCGTGATCAACACCTGTGCCGTGCGTGAGAACGCCGACAACAAGCTCTATGGCAACCTCGGCTACCTCGCCTCGGTCAAGCGCAAGCACGCGGGCATGCAGATCGCCGTTGGCGGCTGCCTCGCTCAAAAAGACAAGACCACCATCCTCGAAAAGGCACCGTGGGTCGACGTCGTCTTCGGCACCCACAACATGGGCTCCCTGCCCAGCCTGCTTGAACGGGCCCGGCACAACGGTGAGGCTCAACTCGAAATTCTCGAATCCCTCGAGACCTTCCCCTCGACCCTGCCCACCAAACGGGACTCCAGCTACAGCGGCTGGGTCTCGATCTCGGTCGGCTGCAACAACACCTGCACGTTCTGCATCGTGCCGGCCCTCCGCGGCAAGGAGAAAGACCGCCGCCCGGGCGAGATTCTCGCCGAGATCCAGGCCCTTGTCGATGACGGTGCCATCGAGGTCACCCTGCTCGGCCAGAACGTGAACTCCTACGGGGTCGAATTCGGCGACAAGCTCGCTTTCGGCAAGCTGTTGCGCGCGGCCGGCAAGATCGAGGGGCTGGAGCGCATCCGCTTCACCAGCCCGCACCCCGCCGCGTTCACCGACGACGTCATCGACGCCATGGCGGAAACGCCGGCCGTCATGCCGCAGCTGCACATGCCGCTGCAGTCGGGCTCCGACCGTATCCTCAAGTCGATGCGACGCTCCTACCGCGGTGCGAAGTTCCTCGGCATTCTCGACCGGGTGCGTGCCCAGATGCCGAGCGCGGCCATCAGCACCGACATCATCGTCGGTTTCCCCGGCGAAACCGAAGAGGACTTTCAGGAAACCCTGCGGGTTGTTGAACAGGCCCGGTTCGCGACGGCGTTCACTTTTCAGTACTCCATTCGCCCTGGCACTCCGGCCGCGACAATGCCTGACCAAGTTCCAAAGGCCGTCGTGCAGGACCGCTACGAGCGACTCGCGGCCCTACAGGAGCGCATCTCCCTCGAAGAGAACCAGGCGATGATCGGCCGTGAGGTTGAACTGCTCGTCGCCAACGAGGGCCGCAAGGACAGCGATACCCACCGGCTGAGTGGCCGCGCGCCCGACAGCCGCCTCGTGCACTTCGACGTGCCAGCCGGTTCACCCCGTCCCCGTCCCGGCGATATGGTCACTGTCGTCGTCACCCAGGCCGCACCGTTCCACCTCATCGCAGACTCCACCGACGGTGCGCCGCTCCGCATCCGAACGACTCGGGCCGGCGAGGCGTGGGACCGCATGGAAGCCGAATCCTGCGGAGTACCCGCTCATGGCGGCGCAACCGGTGGCGCCGGCCCCATTTCGCTCGGTCTGCCGACGATCGGCCTGCGGCTCGAGGGTGGCTCTACCACCATCCCCATCTATAACGTGAACGACGACGAGCGCTAGGAGCCGTGTCGACAGTACCAGTTGTCACAGCCGACCCAGCGGCTCTGATTGCGATCGTCGGGTCGACCGGCACCGGCAAGTCGGAGCTGTCCCTCGACTTGGCCGAAAGGCTGATCCAGCGCGGACAGTCGGTTGAAATCGTCAACGCCGACGCCATGCAGTTCTACCGCGGCATGGACATCGGCACGGCGAAGCTCACCGTGCCCGAACGCCGCGGCATTCCGCACCACCTGCTCGACGTGCTGGACGTGACCGACGAGGCCACCGTCAGCAATTACCAAACGGATGCCCGCGCCGTCATCACCGAGATCCGCGCGCGCGGGGCTGTGCCCATCCTGGTCGGCGGCTCGGGCCTCTATGTCTCGTCGGTCGTGTTCGACTTTCAGTTTCCCGGCACCGATCCGATACTGCGCGCCCGGCTTGAAGCCGATCTCAGCACGAGCGGACCCGGCCTGATGTACACCCGGCTGCAGGCCGTCGACCCGCAGGCCGCCCTGCGGATCGGGCCGAGCAACGGTCGCCGACTGGTGCGGGCCCTGGAGATCGTCGAGCTCACTGGCGCCCCGCATCTGGCGGCCTTGCCCGAGGAACCGGTCTACTGGAAGCCCACCGTGCTGCTCGGCCTGCGTACGCCGCGCGAGCAGCTCACCCCGCGGCTTGATGCCCGGGTCGAGCGGATGTGGGCGGCCGGCATCGTCGACGAAGCCCGAGGGCTGCTTGCGGCCGGCATCGAAAATGGAGTGACGGCGAGCCGCGCGATCGGCTACGCGCAGGCACTCGGCCAGGTGCACGGCACGCGCAGCCAAGCGGAGGCCGTCGAAGCGACCCAGCAGCTGACCCGGCGTTATGCCCGCCGGCAGGTGAGCTGGTTTAAACGCTACGCGCACGCCCACTGGGTCGAATCCGATGCGGCAGACCGGGTCGATGACGCCCTCGCACACGTCGACCTGGGCAGTGCGCCCAGTGCCCTCCCGGCACGACCGCTCTGAGCTGCGCGGAAAGTCTCGCAGCGGCCGCCCCGTAAACTGGCAGCATGGGCATCACTCTGAACTTCACCAAGGGCCACGGCACGGGCAACGACTTCGTGCTGTTCGCTGATCCCGACGGAACAACGGAGCTCACGCCGGCGCAGATTCGTGCTGTGTGCGACCGCAAGTTCGGCGTCGGTGCGGACGGCATCATCCGTGCGGTTCGCAGCAAGAACCTGCCTGACGGCGCGGCCGCTCTCGCTGAAGACGACGCTGCCGAGTGGTTCATGGACTACTGGAACGCCGACGGGACCGTCTCGGAAATGTGCGGCAATGGCATCCGTGTGTATGCCAAATTCTTGATTGAGAACGACCTCGCCGAGCTGCTGCCCGGCGACACCCTGACCATCGGCACTCGCGGGGGCGTGCGGGACGTACAGCGCAACGCCTCCGGCTTTCAGGTGGACCTCGGCCGATGGAAGCTCGACGGCACCGAGCCGCTCGTGCGCACCAAGAACCTGCCCGTGGCGCGGCCGGGACTCGGCATCAATGTTGGCAACCCGCACACGGTCGTCGCCCTCGCCGACGACGATGAACTTGACGCGGCCGACCTCACGTTCATTCCGCAACTCGATCCCGAGCCGGCCGACGGCGTGAACGTTGAATTCGTCGTGCCCAACGAACCGCTGGTCGTCAACGGCGTCGGGCGCTTCCGCATGCGCGTTCACGAACGCGGCAGCGGGGAGACGCTGTCCTGCGGCACCGGAGCGGTCGCGGCCGCCCTCGCCACTCGGCACTGGGCCGGCAAATCGGCGCCGCACCAGTGGCGGGTCGAGGTTCCCGGTGGCGTGCTCGGAGTGCGCATGTTCCCCGCCGAGGACGGCGAGCACGTGTCGCTGTCCGGGCCGGCAGAGCTCGTCTTCGACGGGGTTCTGAACCTGGGTTAGTCGCGGTGCACTGCCAGCACTCGGAAACCCTTGCTGATGGCCTCACGCGTGGTTTCGAAGTTGTCGGGGAGTTCGGCGGCGAGCCAACGCTGGAGCGAATCCGAACCGAGGTTGCGTTGCACGACGAGCCAGGCATCCGCTTCTGATGCGAGGCGGGGTAACCAGGTCGTCATGAGCCCATGCAGTTCGTCCTTGCCGACGCGAATGGGCGGGTTCGACCAGATGGTGCGAAAGCTGATGTCGGTGGGCACATCGGCGGCGAGCACGGCGTTGATGTTGGTCAGGCCGAGCGCGGCGGCGTTCGTGCGCACGAGATCGAGGGCACGCTCGTTGACGTCGACGGCCCAGATGGTGGCGTTGGGGGAGGCCATGGCGAGGTGCAGGGCGATCGGGCCCCAGCCGCAGCCAAGGTCGAGAAAGTGACCGGTCAGCGGCGGCTCGGGGGCGTACTTGAGTAGAACCTCGGTGCCACCGTCGATGTGGGCGGGGCTGAAGACCGAATTGGCGGTCGTCAGGAGCCGATCCTGGCCGTGCAACTGCACCGTGATCTGGCGGGTTTTCAGTACGGTGCCGGGCGCCGGAGAAAAATAGTGGTCGGACGACATAAGAGGAACCTTTCAACTTCGTTGAACTAAGGTTAATGGGATGAATGATCCAACGGCGCCCTCGGGCAACGACGCGGTAGAAAACACCGCGGTAGTAAACACAGGTGCAGAAGCCCCAGACGCAGACGATGTCGTCGCGCGCGTGTTGGCCAGCGCCGACAGCAAGGCTGCCGGCTACTCCCTGTTCCGCAGCGGGGCAGCCCAGGCCCTGCAAACTCACGCATCCGGCGAGTACGACGGTAGCGAGCACGACGGCGACCAGTCCGAACGTGCTGACCGCAACGCCCTGCGGCGAGTCGGCGGGCTATCGACCGAGCTGGAAGACGTCACCGAGGTTGAGTACCGCCAACTGCGGCTCGAAAACGTCGTTCTCGTGGGTGTTTACACGCACGGCACGGTCGATGACGCCGAGAACTCCATGCGCGAACTGGCCGCCCTCGCCGAAACCGCCGGGGCAACCGTACTCGACGGTCTGCTGCAGCGCCGGGCCACCCCCGACCCGAGCACCTACCTCGGCAAGGGCAAGGCCCAGGAAGTCGCCGACATCGTGAAGGCGCTCGGCGCCGACACCGTCATCGCCGACACCGAACTCGCGCCCAGCCAGCGCCGTGCCCTCGAAGACGTGGTCAAAGTGAAGGTCATCGACCGTACAGCCGTCATCCTCGACATTTTCAGCCAGCACGCCAAGAGCCGAGAGGGCAAGGCGCAGGTCGAACTCGCCCAGATGGCCTACATGCTCCCGCGCCTGCGTGGCTGGGGTGACTCGATGTCTCGCCAGGCCGGTGGCCAGGTCGGTGGCACCGGTGCCGGCATGGGCTCCCGTGGCCCCGGTGAGACCAAGATCGAACTCGACCGACGCCGCATTCACACCCGGATGTCCAAACTGCGTAAGCAGATGGTCGAGATGAAGCCGGCCCGCGAGGCCAAACGCGCCAACCGCAAGCGCAATGCCGTTCCCTCGGTCGCCATCGTCGGCTACACCAACGCCGGCAAGTCCAGCCTGCTCAACCGCATCACCAAGGCCGGAGTGCTGGTCGAGAACTCCCTGTTCGCGACCCTCGACGCCACCGTGCGCAAGTCGACGACCGCCGACGGGCGTCTGTACACCCTCACCGACACGGTCGGTTTCGTGCGCAACCTGCCGCACCAGCTGGTCGAAGCCTTTCGCTCGACCCTGGAAGAAGTCGCCGACGCCGACGTCATCGTGCACGTCGTCGACGGCTCCCACCCCGACCCCGTGGCCCAGCTCGCCACCGTGCGCGACGTCATCTCCGAGGTCGGCGCCCGCGATATTCCCGAACTGGTCGTCTTCAACAAGAGCGACCTGATCAGCGACGACGACCGGCTGGTACTGCGCGGCCTGGAGCCGAAGGCAACATTCGTGTCGGCCCGCACCGGTGAGGGCATCGACACTGTGCTCGCTGCCGTTGCGCTGCTGCTGCCGACACCGCAGATCGAACTCGACCTGCTCATTCCCTATGATCGCGGCGACCTCATCGCCGTTCTGCACGACGTGGGCCGCATCGAGACGACCGAGTACATCGAGACCGGCACCCACGTCACTGCGTTCGTCACTCCCGAGATCGAGCCGCAGTTCGCTCCCTTCGTCATTCTGCCCACGCTCTCCGCCTGATTCCCACCGCCCGTCGGCGCACCAATGACACGAACTGTCACATTGGTGCGACCCGGCGCTGGTGTTGTTAGTGTCTAATCAATCGTTGCCGACGGAATCCATTCCCCGGCATGGAGCGACAGCCGAGCCCGGCACCCGCCCGCGAAAACCCACCAGTGTTCTGGTGTGTCCGCGGCCGCCCGGCCATCACCCGCTGTACCGTTTCTGCCGAATGAGGACCCATGACCGCCCCAACGCCCAACGCGTGTGACGCCCGCCCGGCGTTCTCGTTCGAGGTGTACCCGCCGAAATCGGTGGCCGCAGCATCCGCTCTCACCCGCACCATCGATCACCTTGCCGCCGCCGGCCCCGAGTTCATCTCGGTCACCTACGGCGCCAACGGTTCGTCGCGCAATTCCTCGCTCGACGTGCTGCGCTACATCAAAGACCACACCTCAGTGGATGCCATGGCTCATCTCACCTGCGTCGGCTCCTCGCACACAGAAGCCAGCCGCCTCATTCGCGAGTTTCTCGACGCCGGCATCCGCAGCTTTCTGGCCATTCGCGGCGACGCGCCGCAGGGCGCGGATGAGGGCGACACCACCTTTCTCGGCGACCTGCACAGCGCGGGGGAGCTGGTCCAGCTCATCCATCGAGTGCAGATCGAACGGGTGCCGTACATCGAGACGGTGATTCCGGGCCTGCCCGGTGCCCGCGGGGTGAAAACGGAACGCAGCAAGGTACGCATCGGCGTTGCGGCCTTCCCCAACGGCCACCCGAACTCGCGGTCGGTCACCCAAGACATCGACACCCTGCTGGCCAAGCAGGCCGCCGGAGCCAACCTGGCGATCACCCAGCTGTTCTTCCACGCCGACGACTACCTGAGCTTCATCCAGCGGGCTCGCTCCGCCGGAGTGCTCTTACCGATCCTTCCCGGCATCATGCCGGTGACCAGCCCGAACCGGTTGCGCCGTATTCTGCAGCTCTCCGGCGAGAAGCTGCCCGCCGAACTGTCCATCCAGCTCGAGGTCGAACCGACCGACGAAGGCCAGCGCCAGATCGGCATCGACTACGCCGTACGCCTCGGCCAGGACGTTCTCGCGGGCGGCGCCCCCGGGCTTCACCTCTACGCCTTCAACCAGCACGACACCGTGCTGAAGGTTCTCGAAGGGTGTGGGGCACTGCCAGTGCCCGCTGCCATGCCCTAGGCCGCACGCCGCTCAGGCGCGAGGCCCACCCACCACGTTCGTTCCTCCGACCGTTCCAGCCATCATCGCTCCAGTGAAGGAATCACCATGCCCATTTCGCCAGTTTCCAGCACCTTTCCCACCGGCACCATCCTCGGCTACCCACGCATCGGCCGACGGCGCGAACTGAAGAAAGCCGTCGAAGCGTTCTGGTCGGGGACGATCGACGCGCCGGCCCTGGAGGCCGTCGCCGCTGGGCTGCGGCAGCAGACCCGCGATCGGCTCGCCAGTCTCGGGCTGGGCCGCACCGACTCGTCGATCCCCGAGTCGTTCTCCTACTACGACCAGGTGCTCGACACCATCGTTGCCGTCGGCGCGGTTCCCGCCCGGTTCGCCTCGCTCGTCGCCGCTGACGGCACCCTCGACCTGGCCGGATACTTTACGCTGGCCCGTGGCGCGGGCGAGAACCTGCCCCTCGAGATGACCAAGTGGTTCGACTCCAACTACCACTACCTCGTGCCCGAGATCGGACCGGAGACCGCGTTCTCGCTGGCCGGCGACCGCATCGTACGTGAATTCATCGAGGCCAAAGCGGCCGGGTTCCTCACCCGTCCGGTGCTCGTCGGCCCGGTCACTTTCCTGCTGCTCAGCAAGGCCAGTGACGAAGCCCCGGCTGGCTTTTCGCCCCTGTCGCGGCTGGACGATCTCCTTCCCGTGTATGCGGCGCTCCTGGCGCGGTTAGCGAATGCCGGAGCCGACTGGGTGCAGCTCGATGAGCCGGGCCTGGTCAGTGAATCCATCGACGTGCCGCGCGCGGAGACGCTGGCGGCCGTCGCATCCGCTTATGGAGTGCTTGGTCGACTGACCGGCCGGCCCGCCCTGTTTGTTGCCGCGCCCTACGGCAGCCTCGACGACGCCCTGCCGGTGCTTGCGGCCACCGCCGTCGAGGCGATCGGGCTGGACCTGGTGCGGGGCACCCTGCCCCGGGCCGTCCTCGGACTGGCCGACAAGACCCTCGTCGCCGGCGTCATTGACGGGCACAACATCTGGCGCGGCGATCTCGCCGGTGCCTTCGAGGCCGCCGAGAGCGTGCGTGCCCTCTCCGCATCGGTCACCGTGTCCACTTCGACGTCACTGCTGCACGTGCCGCACGATGTTGCCGACGAGACATCGCTGCCGGGCTCACTGACCAGATGGCTGGCCTTCGCCGACCAAAAGGTCGGTCAGGTCGCCACCCTCGCGCTCGGACTCACCGCCGGACGTGAGGCCATCGCGGCGCCGCTGGCCGAGGCCGAGGCGGCCCTGGCGGCCAGGCGCAGCGCTCCCGGCGTGCGTGACGGAGCCGTGCGCGGCCGTGCCGCCGCGCTGAGGGAAGCCGACTTCACTCGTGGCGACTACGCCGATCGACTCCTCGCCCAGGAGGCGGCGCTGCACCTTCCGCCACTGCCAACGACCACGATCGGATCCTTCCCACAGACCGCCGACATTCGCCGAGCACGCGCACAGTTCCTCAAGGGAACCCTGGCAGCGGATGCCTACCGCGAGCTGATGCGCGCCGAGATCGGCCGCGTTGTGCAGTTGCAAGAGGAGATCGGACTTGACGTGCTCGTGCACGGCGAACCCGAACGCAATGACATGGTGCAGTACTTCGCCGAGAACCTCGACGGATTCGCCGTGACCGAGAACGGCTGGGTACAGTCCTACGGCAGCCGCTGCACCCGGCCGTCCATTCTGTGGGGTGACGTGTCGCGCCCGGCACCGATCACCGTCGACTGGTCGGTCTACACGCAGAGCCTCACCACCAAGCCGGTCAAGGGCATGCTCACCGGCCCGGTGACGATTCTGGCCTGGTCCTTTGTGCGCGACGACCAGCCGCTGGGCGAGACCGCCCGCCAAGTGGCGCTGGCCCTGCGCGATGAAATCTCCGACCTCGAGGCCGCGGGCATCAAGATCGTTCAGGTCGACGAGCCGGCCCTGCGCGAACTTCTGCCGCTGAAGAAGAAGGATCAGGCCGACTACCTGGACTGGTCGGTCGGGTCTTTCCGGCTCGCCACGGCCGGGGTCGCGGATGCGACCCAGATCCACACCCACCTCTGCTATTCAGAATTCGGTGTTGTCATCGAAGCCATTCGCAACCTCGACGCCGACGTCACGAGCATCGAAGCGGCCCGGTCACGCATGGAAGTTGTGCGGGAAATCGAGGCGGGCGGCTTCGACCACGGCATTGGCGCCGGCATCTACGACATCCACTCGCCGCGCGTACCGAGTGTGGACGAGTTGACCATCCTGCTCGACACCGCCCTGGAATCCATTCCCGAACGCCAAGTGTGGGTGAACCCGGACTGCGGACTGAAAACGCGTGGCTACGACGAGACCGTGCAGTCGCTGCACAACATGCTCGCCGCGACGCGGGTGGTGCGCGAACGCCTCGATGCCACCGTCGGCGTCTAGCGGGGCAGACCGAAAACAGGCCCGATCACCGGTTGGTGGTCGGGCCTTCGTAGATTAAACCGAACGCAGCACCGCGACGACCTTGCCGAGGATGTCCGCAAAGTCGCCGACAATCGGTTCGAAGTTGCTGTTGCGCGGCAGCAGCCAGGTGTGGCCATCGCGCTTTCGCAGAACCTTCACGGTGGCCTCGTTGTCGAGCATGGCCGCGACGATCTCGCCATTCTCCGCGGTCTTCTGCTGGCGAACCACGACCCAGTCGCCGTCGCAGATGGCGGCGTCGATCATGGACTCACCCACGACCTTGAGCATGAACAGCTCGCCCTGCCCAACGAGTTGGCGGGGGAGCGGGAAAATCTCGTCGATCTGTTGGTCGGCCGTGATCGGGATTCCCGCGGCGATACGACCGACGAGGGGCACCATCGCGGCGTCGCCGACCTGAACGCCGGGGTGGAAGCTGTCCTGGTCACCGGTACCGACATCTTCGGGAGCGCGCTGAATCTCGATGAGAACTTCGAGTGCCCGCGGACGATTCGGGTCGCGGCGCAGGTAGCCACTGAGTTCGAGTTGATTGAGCTGATGGGTCACGCTCGACAGTGAGGCGAGCCCGACCGCGTCACCGATCTCACGCATGCTCGGCGGGTACCCGCGCGAACTCACCGAACGCTGAATCACGTCGAGAATAGCGAGCTGCCGCTGGCTCAAACTCTTGCGGCGCCGGGTGCCGCCCTTGTCACGGGTACCGCTGGTGTCCTGTGTCACGATGTGCCCTCCTGGAGTTGGCCCCGCGTGGTCTGAAACCGTGTCACACGGGGATGTCGGTGGTGTCTGGTTGAGTGTAAATCAAGCAATTGGCCTATCGAAAGTTTATCCAGTTCCGAGCCCTGCAACAAACACTTATTCGAGTGTGTTGCGCGAAATTCGGGGTGAGGATCAGAAAAAGCTTGCATGTTCGATTGTTCGAAGTTATATTCGGAACATAGTTTCGTATCCGGCCTTCCCGGCCGAGGGCCGGATACGAGACTCGCAGCCCGCCTACCTTGGAGGTTTGACATGACCACAGCACTTGCACCCACAGCCCGTGAATACGGCGCTTCTCGTACCCCCGGCACCCGTCTGCACCTCACCCGGCGTGGGCGAGTGGTGTTCACGACCCTCGCAGCCGTGCCCCTCGTCATCGGTGCCGTCGCATTCGCCCTCAACGGGGGAGCGGCCGGCGCATCCAATTCCGCCACGGGCATCGACCTCACGTCGTACACGACCGACTCCGGAATCGTGGCGACGCTGGCCTACTCGCCGACCGACGTCGGGTCTGCCCGGTTCATCACAGTCGAACCCGGCCAAACCCTGTGGGACCTCGCCGAAGAGGTCTCGCCGTCCGCCGACCCGCGCGACGTCGTCGCCGACATCAAACGACTGAACGCGCTCACCGTCGAAACGCTCCAGCCCGGTCAGCGACTCGAACTGCCCGCCAACTCGTAAGTAGCAATGCGCGCCAGCACAGGGTCGTAGCATGGAGAGTGTGACCACTCTCGACGATCTTCCGCTCCGCACCAACCTGCAAGGCCTCACCCCGTACGGTGCTCCGCAACTGCACGTTCCGGTGGCCCTGAACGTCAACGAGAACACGCACCCAATTCCCGAAGCAGTGGCCCGCGACATTCTCGCCGGCCTGGCCGAGGCCATCCGCTCGGTGAATCGCTACCCCGACCGCGAGTTCACCGCCCTGCGTGAGGCACTCGCGCAGTATCTTGGCGAGGCACTCACCTCCGACAACATCTGGGCGGCCAACGGCTCCAACGAAGTGCTCCAGCAGGTACTGCAGGCTTTCGGTGGACCTGGGCGCACCCTGCTCGGGTTTGCCCCCACCTATTCGATGTACTCGATCCTCGCGGCCGGAACCGACACCACCTGGATTGCCGGCACGCGCGATGCCGACTACGAGCTGTCGCCGGCCACCGCAGTGAGCCAGATCACTCGCACCAATCCGGACATCATCTTTCTCTGCTCACCGAACAACCCCACCGGCACCCCGCTCTCGCTCGAGACCATCGCCGCCGCCTACGACGCGACCGATGGCATCGTCGTCGTCGACGAGGCCTACGCCGAGTTCGCGCCCGCCGGAACTCCGAGTGCGCTCACCTTGCTGCCAGGCCGGGAGCGACTGTTGGTCTCACGCACAATGAGCAAGGCCTTTGCCTTTGCCGGTGCGCGGGTCGGCTATCTGGCTGCCGATCCGGCGGTAACGGATGCCCTGCGCCTGGTTCGCCTGCCGTACCACCTCTCCACCTTCACCCAGGCCGCCGCAAACGCTGCCCTGGCGCACAGCGCGGAGATGCTCGCCATGGTCGACGATATTCGTGGACAGCGCGATCGGCTCGTGGTCGAGCTGGCCGGTCTGGGCTATGCCCCGCACCGAAGCTGGAGCAACTTCGTATTATTCGGGGGAGTGGCCGACCCGCAGCAGACGTTTGAGGCGCTGCTGGCGGAGGGAATTCTCATTCGTGATGTCGGTATCCCGAACCACTTGCGGGTGACGGCGGGTACCGAGAAGGAGACTTCGCTGTTCCTTGACGCTCTGGCCCGCCTCGGACGACCGATAAACTAGCGCTATGAGCTCACCTGTTGGCATTTCCGCGCCCCGCGTCGCACACCTGCAACGGGAGACGAGTGAATCCAGCATCGATCTCTCACTGAACCTCGATGGCACCGGCGTCAGCGATATCCACACCTCGGTGCCGTTTTACGACCACCTGCTGACAGCCTTCGCCAAGCACTCCCTGACCGACCTCACGGTGCGCGCCAGCGGTGACATCGAAATAGACGTGCACCACACCGTCGAAGACGTGGGAATCGTGCTCGGCCAGGCCATTCGCCAGGCGCTCGGCGACAAGTCGGGCATCTCCCGCTACGGTGATGCCCTCGTGCCACTCGACGAGGCGCTCGCCCAGGCCGTCGTCGATATCTCGGGTCGCCCCTACCTCGTGCACGCCGGCGAGCCGGCCGGCTTCGAATTCCACCTCATCGGCGGACACTTCACCGGCTCCATGGTGCGTCACGTCTTCGAAGCGATCACTTTTCACGCCGGGCTGACCGTGCACGTCACCGTGCTGGGCGGCCGCGACCCGCACCACATCGCCGAAGCCGAGTTCAAGGCCTTCGCCCGTGCGTTCCGTCTCGCCAAGGCCCTAGACCCGCTCGTGCAGGGCATCCCCTCCACCAAGGGAGCCCTGTGACTCGGGTCGTCGTCTTCGATTACGGCACCGGCAACGTGCACTCCGCGGTCAAGGCGCTCGAACTGGCCGGTGCTGACGTCACCCTGACGAGCGACCGCACGGTCGCGCTCGAAGCCGACGGCCTCGTCGTGCCCGGTGTTGGCGCGTTCAGCGCCGTCATGCAGGCCTTCAAAGCGGTTCGCGGCGACGAGATCGTCGACCGTCGCCTGGCCGGCGATCGCCCGGTGCTCGGAATCTGCGTGGGAATGCAGGTCATGTTCGAGCACGGGGTCGAACGAGACGTCGACACCGAGGGCCTCGGCGAATGGCCCGGAACGGTCACCGAACTTCCCGCCGCGATCCTGCCGCACATGGGCTGGAACACCGTCACGAGCGCGCCGGGCTCCGAGCTGTTTCGCGGGATCGAAGACGAGCGATTCTACTTCGTGCACTCCTACGCCGCGCAGTCCTGGACGCTTGAGGTCATGCCCCCGTTCCCCGAACCACGGCTCACCTGGGCCGAACACGGAGCGCCGTTCCTGGCCGCGATCGAGAACGGTCCGCTCACCGCAACCCAGTTCCACCCGGAGAAATCGGGCGAGGCGGGCATCCGCTTGTTGAAAAACTGGATCGGTACCCTGCGCTAATAGAACTGCGCGCCTAGACTGCACAATCCGCCCCACCACTATGAAATTGGCCGCAGCCTGCGACCGCACAACCGAGGACACCAATGAGCGAGTTCAACAAGACACCGAGGCTCGTCCTCCTGCCCGCCGTCGATGTGGCCGGAGGCAAGGCCGTGCGCCTGACGCAGGGCGAGGCGGGTACGGAAACGAACTACGGTGACCCCGTAGATGCTGCGGCCGACTGGGCCAGACAGGGCGCCGAATGGATTCACCTCGTGGACCTCGATGCGGCATTCGGCCGCGGCACCAACACCGGCGTGATCAAGAAGGTCATTCGCCAGGTCAAGGGTGTCAACATCGAGCTGTCCGGTGGTATCCGCGATGATGCATCGCTGGAAGCAGCACTGACAACGGGCGTCAAACGCATCAACCTCGGAACCGCGGCCCTGGAAAACCCGGAGTGGGCGGCCAGCGTGATCGCGCAATACGGCGAGGCCGTGGCCGTGGGACTCGACGTGCGCGGCACGACCCTCGCGGCCCGCGGCTGGACCAAGGACGGGGGCGACCTGTGGCAGGTGCTCGAACGGCTGGAGGAGGCCGGCTGTGCTCGATATGTCGTGACCGACGTCACGAAGGACGGCACCCTGCAAGGCCCGAACATCGACCTGCTCCGCCAGGTACTCGATCGCACCCGCAAGCCGGTCATCGCCTCCGGCGGTATCTCCAGCCTCGATGACATCGAAGCGCTGCGCAAGCTGGTGCCGCTCGGCCTGGAAGGTGCCATCGTTGGCAAAGCGCTCTATGCCGGCGCGTTCACTCTGGCCGAGGCCCTGGACGTCGCGGGGGACTAATGGCAAAGGCGCGCAACCTCGGCTCAACGGGCGATCCCTCCGGTCGACCGGGTTCACAGAGCCAGCCCGGTTCCCAAAGCTCGCCGGGCCAGCCCGGTGAGCCGAGCGAGCTGGCCGATTCGGCCGGTCAGCCCTGGGCCGGCCGAGGATTCGAGGCCAATCTGGACGCCGGCGATGACGGGTCAGCCCCCGCCGCGCTTGCCGAGGCGCTCACCCGCTTTCAGGCCCGGGAAGCGGGCGAAGAAAGCGTCATCGACGCCATCCGCGGTTCCCGCCTGCTGATTCCGCTGGTGACGAAGCTCGGCGAGGCCGCCCTGAACGCACGCGGGCAGACGATCGATAAAACCCAGGAGCTGTCGATCATCACCGTGGCCGGTCCCGACGGCCGCACCGTGTTACCCGCCTTCTCCTCCACGGCCGCCATGACGGCCTGGAATCCCCTCGCCCGACCCGTTCCAGCGGATGCCGTGCGCGTCGCCCTGGCCGCCGCGCAGGAAAACACCGACCTCGTGGTGCTCGACCCCACCTCGCCCGGCGAATTCGTCATCCGGCGACCGGCGCTCTGGGCGATCGCCCAATCCCTGCCCTGGACACCGAGTTATGCCAGCCATCATGTGGCCGACGCGTTCGCCGCATCCATCGCAACGGAGCTGTCGGTGCTGACCGTTCAGCTCTCAGCCGGCGACCCGTTGGGGCGGCTGGAGGGGCCCGAACTGGTGGTACAACTGGAACTGGTCGACGGCCTCACCCAGCCCGACCTGGACACCATTCTGAGCCGGCTCGGCACTCGCTGGTCGGAGAGCGAGGTCATTACGACCGGTGTCGATTCGCTGCGGGTGAAGCTCATCGCCTCGGCCTAGATTTTGCGCAGCACGAATGTCGGTGGGGTAGGCGACAATAACCCTATGACCGACGTTCTCGATCGTTTCTCCTTGGCCTCCCGGGCCTGGTTCACCGAAGCGTTCGACGCGCCGACCGCGGCTCAACTCGGGGCGTGGAACGCTATTTCGCAGGGCTCGCACGCCCTCGTCGTGGCTCCGACCGGATCAGGGAAGACCCTGGCCGCGTTTCTGTGGGCCATCGACCGGCTCTATACCGAGTCAGCACCAGGAACAGAGCAAACCAAGCATGCACCCGCCACTCGTGTGCTTTATATTTCGCCGCTCAAAGCACTCGGCGTCGACGTGGAACGCAACCTCAGCGCGCCCCTGGTGGGCGTCAGCCGCGCCGCTGAGCGGCTCGGGCTCGAGCCGCCGCACGTCTCGGTCGGGGTGCGCTCCGGAGACACACCTGCCGCCGACCGCCGCAAACTGATCACCACGCCGCCCGACATTCTCATCACTACCCCGGAGTCGTTGTTTTTGATGCTCACGTCGGCGGCCCGCGAATCGCTGCGCGGTGTGCAGACGGTCATCATCGACGAGGTGCACGCGGTCGCGGCGAGCAAACGCGGCGCCCACCTGGCCGTGTCCCTCGAACGACTCGACGCACTGCTCAATCAGCCGGCCCAGCGAATCGGACTGTCGGCTACGGTACGCCCGCAGAGCGAAGTCGCACGGTTTCTGGGCGGCGCCGCCCCGGTGCAGATCGTGTCGCCGCCCGCGCTGAAAAGGTTCGATCTGCGTGTGGTCGTTCCGGTCGATGACATGAGCGACCTCGGGCCGGTGCCTCAACGCGAGGGGGTCACGTCGGCCGCGGCGCCGCAGACCGGATCGATCTGGCCCCACGTCGAAGAGGCCATCGTCGACGAAGTGCTGGCACACTCCTCGAGCATCGTGTTTGCCAATTCGCGACGGCTCACCGAACGCCTGACGGCCCGGTTCAACGAAATCTATGCCGAGAGGCTGGCGGCCTCCGCTCTGGTTCCCGTGGTGCACGGAGGTGTTGTGGGGAGTCCTCCGGCCGTTCGCCCGCCAGCCGAACTGATGGGCGCGAGCGGCCAAACCGATGGCGCCGAGCCGCTGCTCGCCCGCGCACATCACGGTTCGGTCAGCAAAGAACAACGCGCGCTCATTGAAGACGACCTGAAATCGGGCCGGCTGCGCTGTGTCGTTGCCACGTCGAGCCTGGAACTCGGCATCGATATGGGCGCCGTCGACCTGGTCGTGCAGGTCGAGTCACCGCCGTCGGTGTCGAGCGGGCTGCAGAGGCTCGGCCGCGCCGGGCACCAGGTCGGTGAGATCAGTCGCGGGGTGATCTACCCCAAGCACCGGGCAGACCTGATCCACGCGGCGGTCGCGGCCGAGCGAATGGTGGCCGGCGCGATCGAATCGCTGCGGGTTCCCACCAACCCGCTCGACATTCTGGCCCAGCAGACCGTCGCGGCCTGCGCGCTCGAACCGATCGACGTGGAGACCTGGTTCGACATGGTTCGGCGCAGCGCACCGTTCGCGACGCTGCCCCGCTCCGCCTACGAGGCCACCCTCGACCTGCTCGCCGGCCGCTACCCCTCTGACCAGTTCGCCGAGTTGCGCCCGCGCATCGTCTGGGATCGCGACGCCGGCACCCTGACCGGCCGTCCCGGCGCGCAGCGGTTGGCCGTCACCAGCGGCGGCACCATCCCTGACCGCGGTCTGTTCGGCGTCTTCATGGTCGGCGGCGAGCAGATCACCGGCAAACGGGTCGGCGAACTCGACGAAGAGATGGTCTACGAATCGAGGGTGGGCGATATCTTCGCGCTCGGCACCACGAGCTGGCGCATCCAGGAGATCACCCACGACCGGGTACTCGTCGTGCCCGCGTTTGGGCAGCCGGGGCGGTTGCCGTTCTGGAAGGGTGACGGCCTCGGCCGCCCGGCCGAACTCGGTCAGGCCATCGGTGCTTTCGTGCGCGAAGTCGGGAGCCTGCCGGCCGATGCGGCGCGGGAGCGCTGTGCCGTGGGCGGCCTCGATCAGCGCGCCATCAGTAACCTGCTTGCCTTCCTGGGCGAGCAAAGCGGTGCAACGGGCCAGCTGCCTACTGACCGCACGCTCGTGGTCGAACGGTTCCGCGATGAACTCGGGGACTGGCGCGTGGTGCTGCACTCGCCATACGGCACGCCGGTGCACGCACCGTGGGCACTCGCCGTCGGGGCCCGCGTGCGCGAGCGCTACGGAATCGATGGCTCCTGCGTCGCTAGCGACGACGGCATCGTCGTGCGCATCCCCGACACCGAAACCGAACCGCCCGGCAGTGACCTGTTCGTGTTCGATCCCGACGAGCTCGAACAGCTGGTCACCGACGAGGTCGGCGGCTCCGCGCTGTTCGCCTCCCGGTTTCGCGAGTGCGCCGCTCGGGCCCTGCTCCTGCCCCGGTACAAGCCCGGTGTCCGCTCGCCCCTCTGGCAGCAGCGGCAAAAAGCCGCGCAGCTGCTCGACGTGGCCCGCACCTTTCCAACTTTTCCGATCATTCTCGAGACCCTGCGCGAATGCCTGCAGGACGTCTACGACCTGCCGGCCCTCGGGGCGCTGGCCCGGCAGATCGCCTCCCGCGAACTGCGCCTGGTCGAAACCACAACTGAGACCGCCAGCCCGTTCGCCAGCACCCTGCTGTTCGGCTACGTGGCCGCGTTCATGTATGAGGGCGACACTCCGCTGGCCGAGCGGCGCGCCACGGCCCTCGCAATCGACTCGAGCCTGCTCGCCGAACTGCTCGGGCGGGTGGAACTGCGTGAACTTCTCGACCCCACCGTCATCGACCAGACCGACCGGGAGCTGCAACGGCTCGCCCCCGACTATTTAGTGAATGGCGTGGAAGGCGTCGCCGACCTGCTGCGCACGCTCGGCCCGCTGAGCACCGTCGAAGTGGCCGAGCGGATGCTCACGCCCGAGTCGCAGCCCGCCGCCGACTCGCTCGTCGCCGACGACGCCCTGCACGCCCTCGTCGACTCCCGCCGCGCGATCCGGGTGAGCATCGGCGGCCAGGACCGCTGGGCGGCCGTCGAAGACGCCAGCCGGTTGCGCGACGCACTCGGGGTTCCGCTCCCAATCGGTGTACCGGCAGCGTTTACCGAATCCGTCAAGGACCCGCTCGGCGACCTGATGAGCCGCTTTGCTCGCTCGCATGGACCGTTCACCACGCGGGCTGTCGCCGAGCGGTTCGGGCTGGGCGAGGCCGTCGTGCAGATTGCCCTCGGCCGCCTCGCTGATGCCCGACGCATCGTGGCCGGCGAATTCCGACCGAACGGCACCGGCCCGGAATGGTGCGACTCCGAGGTGCTGCGCCGCCTCCGCCGCCGTTCCCTCGCCGCGCTTCGGCACGAGGTGGAACCCGTCGATCAGAAGGCTATCGGCCGGTTTTTGCCGGCCTGGCAACACGTGGGCGGTAAGCTGCGCGGAATCGACGGCGTCGCATCCGTTGTGGAACAGCTCGAGGGAGCGCGCATACCGGCGTCCGCCTGGGAGACGCTGATTCTGCCAGCCCGAGTGAGCGACTACCAGCCGGGCATGCTCGACGAACTCACCAACGCGGGCGAAGTACTCTGGGCGGGCGCGGGAACCCTCGCCGGCAATGACGGCTGGGTCAGCCTGCACCTCGCCGAAACCGCCCAGCTCACGCTGCCACTGCCCATCGATGTGGACATGACGCCCCTGCAGCAGGAGATCCTCGCGACCCTCGGCAGCGGCGGGGCCTACTTCTTTCGCCAGCTCGCCGATGCCGTGGGCAGCCAGGACGACAAGGAATTGGTGCAGGCGCTGTGGGACCTGGTCTGGGCCGGGCTGATCAACAACGACACCTTCGCCCCGGTTCGCTCGCTCCTGGCCGGCGGGCATACCGCGCACCGGCAGAGCCGCGCCGTGCCCCGGGCGCGCCTGCATCGCGGGCGGTCGATGCCGCGGCCCAGTCTGCCGAGTCGCAGCGGACCACCAATGGTGTCGGGGCGGTGGTCGATCCTGCCGGTGGCCGACGACTCGCCGACCCGTCGTGCGCACGCGCTGGGGGAGACCCTGCTGGAACGCTACGGCGTCGTGACCCGCGGCGCGGTGATGGCCGAGGGTGTCGCCGGGGGGTTCTCGCTCGTCTACCGCACGCTCACCGGATTCGAAGAAATGGCCCGCTGCCGTCGCGGCTACTTCATCGAAGGGCTCGGCGCAGCCCAGTTCGCCACCGGCGGCACCATCGACCGGCTGCGCACCTTCGCTGCGGGGGCATCCGACCCGTCCGCTGCCCGACGCACCTCGCCAGCCGTCGCGGTGACCCTGGCCGCAGCGGACCCGGCGAACGCCTACGGCGCCGCGCTGCCGTGGCCGCCGCTGCCCGGCGACACCACCCACCGCCCGGGTCGCAAGGCGGGGGCACTGGTCGTGATCGTCGACGGCGGCCTCGTGCTTTATGTCGAGCGCGGTGGCAAGACTGTGGTTGTCTACGAGACGGATGCTGCCGTGCTCGCCGCAGCGACCGCCAGTCTGGCTGCCCTCGTCACTGCCGGGCGCATCCAGAAGATCGCCGTGGAAACGGCCAACGGCGTGTTCGTGATCGGCACCGAACTCGGCGCGGCCCTGCGCGCCGCCGGATTCACCGAAACGCCGAAGGGGCTGAGGCTGCGTGCCTGAGGGCGATACCGTCTACCGCACGGCTCGTTCCCTCGACCAGGCCCTGCGCGGAAACATCCTGACCGGCTGCGACATTCGGGTGCCGGCCTTCGCCACCGTCGACCTGACCGGGCAGACCGTGCACGAGGTCGTGAGTTACGGCAAACACCTGCTGCATCGGGTCGGCGAGACGAGTATCCACTCGCATCTCAAAATGGAGGGTGCCTGGCACCTCTATCGGCCGGGCACGCGCTGGCACCGGCCGGCGTTCCAGGCGCGTATCGTGCTGCAGACCCTCGAGTGGGTCGCCGTCGGTTTCGAGCTGGGCATTCTGGAACTCGTGCCGACCCGCGCCGAGTCGGAGGTGGTCGGCTATCTCGGGCCCGACCTGCTGGGCCCCGATTGGAGCGCGGTCGACGGTGCCGAGGCCACCAATCGACTCGCTGCCAGGCCCGACCAACCGGTTATTCTCGCGCTCGCCGACCAGCGCAATCTCGCCGGACTCGGCAATGTCTACGTCAACGAGCTCTGTTTTCTGCGTGGACTGCTGCCGACCCGGCCCATGGCTGAGGTCAGCGATATCGCCGGGCTCGTCGCGCTGGCCCGCCGCCTGCTTCTGGCCAACAAGGACCGCGACGAACGCACGACCACCGGCAACCTGCGCCGCGGAGCGCAAGTGTGGGTGTACGGGAGAGGCGGCCAGCCGTGCCGGCGCTGCGGTACCCGCATCAGTCGCGGCACCCTGGGCCGGAGTGATGTCGAGCAGCGCAACACATTCTGGTGCTCCCGCTGCCAGATCTAGCTCGGGTCCGCTCCGGTGCTCACAACACAAAGCGGATGCCGTCGGTCGGGGCGACCGCGGCATCCGCTCGAAAAAAAATGGGCTAGTTGACCGGTCCGGTGTACTTCTCGCCGGGGCCCTCGCCGATGGCGTCGGGAATGGCGGATGCCTCGCGGAACGCGAGTTGCAGGGAACGCAGTCCGTCACGCAGGCTGCGGGCATGCATATCGGCGATGTCGGGAGCCGCTGCCGTGACCAGCCCGGCGAGGGCCGTGATGAGTTTGCGGGCTTCGTCGAGGTCGATCTGGGCGTCGGGGTCTTCGGCCAGTCCGCACTTCACGGCGGCCGCGCTCATCAGGTGCACCGCGGCCGTGGTGATGATCTCCACAGCGGCCACATCGGCGATATCGCGTGTGGCTTGTGCTGCATCCTGCTCAAAACTCGTATCGTGCTCAAAACTTTGGCTCACTGCATTCCTCTGCTAGGCTAATCTTTGGTTCCGGGACAATAGTCTCGGTACGAAAGTGGAGAATCTCCCACCCGCGCATACCGCTTCGTCAAGGTTACCGGGTAGATTGCACTCCGCCGTCGCGTTATCACCTCCTCCGGGAAGGTGGCAGGGCGAGGGTAGACAGGGTGTCGTGTGGAACACGTCAACGAAAAAGTTGGTGTGGAAAACGCGTGATTTTCCTCTCTTCGTCCCCGGTCAGCATCCGCTGGCTGGTTGTGATCACGAAGTTAACCAAGAGGAGAGACGCATCAGCGATCCCCGTACAAATGACCGTATACGCGTCCCCGAAGTTCGTCTCGTTGGTCCCAACGGCGAGCAGGTCGGGGTCGTGGCGATTGATGTTGCCCTGCGCCTGGCACAGGATGCCGACCTCGACCTCGTCGAAGTTGCACCCGAAGCCAAGCCGCCCGTGGCCAAGATCATGGACTACGGCAAGTTCAAGTACGAGGCTGCGCAGAAGGCCAAGGAGGCCAGGCGCAACCAGGCGAACACGATCCTCAAGGAGGTTCGTTTCCGTCTCAAGATTGATACGCACGACTACGAGACCAAGCGCAAACGCGCCGAGGGCTTCCTGAAGAGCGGTGACAAGGTCAAGGCCATGATTCTTTTTCGTGGCCGCGAACAGTCCCGTCCCGATCAGGGCGTACGACTGCTCCAAAAATTTGCCGAGGATGTCGCCGAGTACGGTTCCGTGGAATCTACTCCGATGATCGACGGTCGAAACATGGTCATGGTGATTGGCCCGTTGAAGAACAAGTCAGAAGCCAAGGCTGAGATCAACGCCCACAAGGCTGCCGAGAAGGCAGACAAGGTAGCCGATAAGGCAGACAAGGTTGCCGACAAGGCAGCGAAACAGGAGGAACCAGATGCCTAAGATGAAGACCCACTCCGGAACCAAGAAGCGTTTCAAGGTCACCGGCAGCGGAAAGATCATGAAGCAGCAGGCCGGACTTCGACACAACCTCGAGGTCAAGAGCACGCAGCGCAAGTCCCGTTTGAACCAGGACCAGGTGCTGGCCAAGTCAGACCAGAAGGTCATCAAGAAGCTTCTCGGTCTGTAAATTCCAACACCGGAAACCAGGCCTCGTAAATACGAGTAAGGATTTGTAGAAAATGGCAAGAGTAAAGAGGGCCGTAAACGCCCACAAGAGTCGCCGCGTTATTCTCGAACGCGCCAAGGGCTACCGCGGTCAGCGTTCACGCCTGGTCACCAAGGCGAAGGAGCAGCTCACTCACTCCTTCACCTATAGCTACCGTGACCGTCGCGCACGCAAGGGCGATTTCCGTCGCCTGTGGATTCAGCGGATCAACGCTGCGTCGCGCGCGAATGGCCTCACCTACAACCGTCTGATCCAGGGCCTCGGCCTGGCTGGCATCGAGGTTGACCGTCGTATCCTCGCCGACCTGGCCGTCAACGAGGCAGCGACGTTCGCCGCCCTCGTTGAGAGCGCCAAGGCTGCTCTTCCTGCCGACACCTCGGCACCGAAGGTCTCCGTCACGGCGTAATGCGTCAACCGAACCGTTCATCACTGGCTGCCTCCTGGGCGTGAATGTCGTGAACGGCTCAAAACAAGGAGCGGGTGACCTGGTCACCCGCTCCTTTTTTGTACGCATTCGCTGTGCACCTAAACTGGGGTACATGCTTGATAATTCACGTTCACCGCGCGTCCGTGCCGTCGCAAAACTTGCTAAGCGCGACGCGCGCCTCGAGTCCGGTCTGTTTCTGCTCGAAGGCCCACAGGCCGTTTCCGAAGCCCTCACCTTTCGTCCAGAGCTGGTCGTGGAGTTGTTTGCCACACCGACCGCGCTCGATCGTTACTCCGACCTCGCCCAGAAAGCGGTCGACGCCCAGGTTGAGGTGGAGTTCGTCTCTGAAGAGGTGCTCGAGGCCATGGCCGACACGGTCACCCCGCAGGGCTTCGTGGCCGTCTGCCACCAGTTCCCCACCTCGGTGAAGAAGATCTTCAACGCCGAACCCAAACTCGTCGCCATCCTTGAAGAGGTACGCGACCCGGGAAACGCAGGAACCATCATTCGCGCAGCGGATGCCGCCGGCGCCGACGCCGTCATCCTCACCGGTCGCAGCGTCGACCTGTACAACCCCAAGGTCATCCGTTCCTCGACCGGCTCCATCTTTCACCTGCCCGTCGCCATCGCGGCCGACCTTTCCGACGTGCTCGACCGTGCCCGCGCCGCCGGCCTGCAGCTGTTCGCCGCCGACATTAAAGGCTCCGACTTGCTCACCGCCCGCAACGAGGGGCTGCTCGCAGCTCCGACCGTGTGGCTGTTCGGCAACGAAGCTCGCGGCCTGACCGACGAAGACCTCGCTCGGGTCGACCGCAGTGTCAGCGTGCCGATCTACGGCGAAGCCGAGTCGATGAACCTGGCGACCGCGGCATCCGTTTGCCTGTATGAAAGTGCATTCGCCCAGCGCGCCTGAGCATCACTTCCGCACCAGGGCAAAAGCCTCAGCGAGCAAGGCGTACGAAGCTTCTCGATCGGCATACCCGGCAATCGGGCTGTTGACCATGATCTCGTCGATACCGTGGAGGCGGGCCAGATCTTCAAGCTGACGTCTCACGTCCTGTGGTGTTCCCGAAATAATCGATGACTGGTTGGCAGCGCGGCGGGTCGTTTCGTGCCCGCTCCAGCGGTGCGCCAAGGACACGTTCATGGCGGGGAACGGGCTGTCATCACCCAGGTCTTTGCGTGACCGCCACAGCAGGGCGATCTCCCGCAACCCGGACACGACGCTGGAGTGCTCCGCTGTGATGACTCGTACGGCAAGAAGAGGCTCGGGCTCAAGGCGATGGACGGTGGGAAGAAAACTGTCTCGATAGGCGTGCAGGGCAGCCTGTGCGGATTCCTGATTCAAGAAGTGGGCGTGCGCGTAGCCGCTTCCGATCGCTCCGGCGACCGGGGCAGTGCTGCGGCCGGCACCCAGCATCCAGAGTCGAAGATCCGTGCGTTCCGGATCATCGGGCAGGAGACCCAGCCTCTCGTGCAACTCAACAACCTTCGCGGGGTATGAACCGTCGCGGTCGCCGGCCCGCCCGATCCCCAGATCGACTCGCCCTGGGTGCAAGGCAGCCAGAATATTGAACGTCTCGGCCACCTTCGCCGGAGTGTACCGAGCGAGCAGCACCCCGCCGGTACCGATCCGGATCCCGCTCGTGTTTTCGAGGAGCGCGAGCGCTAAAATCTCCGGTGCAGTGCCGGCGAAACTGGGGGAGTCGTGATGCTCGGCCACCCAGAAACGCTCATAACCGAGCTCGGCCGCCACCGTCCCCAGCCGCACCGTGTCGCGGATTGCCGCAGCAGCGGTCGTGCCTTCGGCGATCGGCGACTGGTCAAGAATCGACAGCCTCACCACGGCGAAACTGCTTCAGCAGGTCCGGTTGCCGGCACGATGCGGAAATCCGCGAGGAAGACCAGGTTGTGCAGTTCGGCGGCCGCTATCGCGCGTAACGTCGGCAGCTCGCCCGCAGCCTGCAGGGGGGTGAAGACGTTGAGAGGCCAGTCGCGCACCGTCCCTCCGCGGAGATGTGGATGGTGAAAGTTGCGGCCGAAGTAGGCCGTCAGAGTGATCGGAGGGATCTCTGCGGCTACCTGACGGGGCCACGACAGCGTCCACGAGCAGCCGAGCCCGCCGTCCTGCGTTCGGGCCACACCGGTGCTGTGGATCGTTCCAGTGTTCAGCAAGAGCGCCGCATTCAGTTCTGTCAGCGCTGAGCGGCAGGGCGAATCCATGAGCGTCGCTGTGGTCGCGAACAGAGCCTCCTTGTCGGCACGACTGTGCGCCTGACCGTGCGTGCCGTCGCGGAGATCGGCGAAGTGCCGGAGAAGGGCTGAAGCATTGTCTGTCACCGAGAGGTCAATCGGGTATGGGCTGGTCATCGTGGGGTCCTCATTCTGTTGTGGTCGTGTGTGGTGTCGAACCAGGTGTCCAGCACTGTGTTGATCCAGACGTGCACAGGATTGGGCCGCGGTCCTCTCTGAAACAGAAAGTCGCCGTGCTCCAGCGCCGGATCGGTGTGCAGAAGGGCAGGAACTCCGTCGCGCTGCAGGTTTGCGGCGTAGGATCGCACGTCGTCTGAGACAGGATCGAAGGTCCCCGTGATGAGGGCGGTGCGACAGAGTCCGGACAGGTTTGACCCGTTCAGCGGTGTCAGGTAGGACTCACCCATTCGGTCGGCGAGTGGCCCCCGGTAGCGAGCCCACGCTTGTTGAAGCTGGCGACGCTCCGGGAATCGTGCCGGCATGGCGAGGTAGGAAGGCGCTGTGCACTCTGGGTCCAAGGGTGGGTAGGCCAGTATTTGTCCCGCGAGGGGAATTCCGTGATCACGGCACCACAATGCAGCGCCAGCGGCAATCGTGCCTCCGGCGCTGTCCCCGCCAATCACCAGCTGGCTCGCGGGGTCTGTCAGATGCGCGGACGCCCACCGCACCACCCTGAGTAGGTCATTCAGGGCGGTGGGGTGCGTCCACCGCGGAGCCAGCCGATAGCCGACATTGACGATACGAAGGCCGCACAGGGAGGTCAGGGCCAGGCATGCCGCGTGCCAGTCCTCAAGGGAACCGCGCGTCCAGCTTCCGCCGTGCGCCCATACCAGTGTGGCCAGGCCGGCTCGGGGACCGTCATAGATTCTGAGCGGGATGCGATACCCGTCTTCGGCCTGCACTTCCGACTCGGACCACCGCACGGATGCTGCTGTCATCGCGCCGAATCTCATAGGTCGATCCTGACAAGAACGGCGGGTCACCGCCTCTCCCTGCGCTGCCTATCACTGACAGGGTGTGGATACTGGGGAATAACACCACCCATACTGGGGGCGTTGTAACAGAGCTGTTGATCGGCGCAGGTGACCGCGTTGTTTCAGTTCTCTTCCCGGGCCGCTGAAGCGGCATCTTGTGTCCTAAAAGCCTCGCAGAGGCCAAACTGAGGGACCTAAGAAATGGAAAGAGCGAGACTCCTTAACTTCACCAGCGATCTTATTTCAGCCCGCGTGCTCGACGATCCGGCAGAAGTGCCGATCGTCGGAGCAGGCATCGTCGTGAACGTGGCACCCACCCGCGCGTTCACCTCCGGTTCCCAACGGAGCATCCTCCCCGCCCTCTCATCTACGATTCTTCGGCAGGGCACGGTCGCCGGCGAGAAACTCATCGTCCTGACCATAGAATCACCAGCCGTGCAGGAAGCTCAACTCGTACACCGTGGGTGGACGAACTTCTATGATTCCCAGTTTGGTTCTCCGGTCCTTCTGAAATCGCCGCAGGACCGGTTGGGGACGGTGGAGCTGAATTGCGCCGACATACTCGGCATCACTGACAACGCCATCGGGACGTCCCGCTTCGAGGTGCGAGCCAACCTCTGGTTCAGCCCGGCCGGCACTGACTGCGGCATTCACAATCAACACGACTTCATCGAGGTGCACACCCAGGTGCTCGGGCGCGGCCGAATGCAGAAATTCATGTCCGAAAACGAAGACACACTCTACGAAGATCAGTTGCTCAGCCCGGGGAATACCAACCCGACTCCGTTCTGCATCGGAGTCGGCGGAACCTTCCACTACCCCTGGCACCAATACCACGCCGACACCGACTGCGTGTGGCTTGCCGTCGAATACCACCGGATCTGAATTCGGAGTCCTCGTCATAGTGCGGGGCACCCTTGCGAAACCTGGCTCGACCTCTTGAGGAGCACCATGAAGACCATCGGATTAATTTTTGGAACCCGGCCCGAAGCCGTGAAATTCGCACCCATCATTAAAGCGTTGCAGGAAGACGCCCGATTCACGCCGATACTTATTTCAACCGGGCAGCATCGGGAGATGTTGGATTCGACGCTGGCCGAATTTGGTATCACCCCCGATCTCGACCTCCGGGTTATGCGCGACAAGCAGACCCTCAGCCAGGTCACCCACCGCATCCTCGAAGGCATCAGCGACGGCGATCACCTGGCCGGCATGGACGCGGTCATGGTTCACGGCGATACGGCATCCACTCTGGCTGGGGCGCTGGCCGCATTGCACCAACAGATTCCGATCATCCACGTCGAAGCCGGTCTCAGGAGCGGTAACAACCTATCTCCGTATCCGGAAGAGGTGAACCGAAAGCTCGTGGGTCAAATCGCCGCCCTGCACCTCGCACCGACGATGGGGAACAGCGCCAACCTCATTCGCGAGGGAATCCCAGAGAATCGGATCGTCGTGACCGGAAACACCATCGTGGATGCCCTTGAATGGGGGCTGCAGAACCTCGGTTCCTATGGAGACGCCGCGCTCGAGGACCTGGACGACGATCCGCGTCGCGTGATCGTCGCCACCTCACACCGACGGGAATCATTGGGTCAGCCGATGCGGGAAATCGCGGGCGCACTGTTCGATATCGCCCAGGATCCTGGGGTGCGGATTGTCGTGCCCCTGCACTTGAACCCCCTCGTGCGTTCGATCATGCTTCCCATCCTCTCCGGCCTCGACAACGTCACGATCGTGGATCCGCTCCCCTATCTGAGCTTCTGCCGATTGCTCGTTCGCAGCGACATCATCTTGTCGGACAGTTCGGGGGCTGAAGAAGAAGGCCCGGCCCTCGGCAAGCCGACGCTCGTGCTGCGCGACATCACCGAGCGACAGGAATCGATCCTGACGGGCAGTTCCCGACTCGTCAGCCGGTCCCGCCCGCACATCGTGGCACAGGTGCGGCACCTTCTCGACGACGAAGATGCGTATCGTGAGATGGCCGAGGCCATCAACCCGTACGGGGACGGATGCGCCACCCAACGCACCGTCGCCGCGGTGGCGCACTTCTTCGGCCGGGGACCGGCTGTAATGCCCTTTGTTCCCGGGGCCGAGCCGGTGAGAGTCGCAGCATGACGATGTCCGCGTACGGGTCTCGTATCCTCGAACCGCGTTTCGGTTCCGAGACGGTCACCGACTTCCTTCGCGACGGGTACTGGCTTGAGGCCGCTGATATCACGGGAACCGGTCGACCGGACCTGGTCGGCTACGGCCTCTCGCTCGGTGAGATCTATTGGTACCAGAACCCTGGGTGGCAGAAGCGCCTTGTTGTGGACAAGGTAAAAGAACCCGTGGGGATGGACCACGGCGACATTACCGGTAACGGTCTGGCCGATCTTGCCGTGTGCTACCAGCTCTACGGCCCCGGCGGAACGATCCACCACGCCGACCCGGAGGGCGGCAAGATCGATTGGTTGGAAAACCCGGGAAACGCAGCCGAAACGAGTGAGCAATGGATGCGCCACTATGTTGGTCGCGCCACGGGGATGCACCGCCTGCGCCTGGGTCACTTCACACGCAACGATGTGATGCAGATAATCGGCTTTCCGATCGTGGCCGTGGAGGGCGTGCATGCCGTGCTCCCCATCGTGCTCTTCACCCAACCAGCGGATGTCAGGTCTGCTGCGGAGTGGCCGATGGAGGTCGTCTCCAACCGGGACTTTCGAATGATCCATGGCGTTGCCCGAAAGGAAGGCCTGATTCCCGGGTCCGACCTTGATTCCATCCTGATGGCATCGGATGAGGGTGTGACCTGGCTCTACTACGACGCGGTTGCGGGGGAGTGGACCTGGGAGCACGTCGGTGGCGGCGAGGAATCACAGTTCGAGCAGACCACCTTCAAGGGCAGCGGGGATGTCGACGGGGGACGTCTCGGAACGAATGCTCTGGCGTACGTCGCCGCTGTCGAGCCATTCCACGGAAATACCGTGGCGGTGTATGCCCGCACGGCGCCCGAAAACGGGGTCCCGGGCGAGTGGAGGCGGCACGTGCTCGATATCTACGGTGACCCGAATGAGAACGGGGAGGGAACGGGCCACACGGTCATGTGTCGCGACTTCGATGGGGACGGTGACGATGAATTTCTGGTCGGGCTGCGCGGACCTGATCCGTGGCAGGGCGCGATGTATTACAAGGCGGTCGACGCAGCGCGGGGCTTGTTCCTGAAGTGGCGGGTATCGCGCGAATCGGTCGCTCGAATCGTGGCGGGCGACTTTAGCGGAAGTGGCGTGGACGACTTCGCCACCATCTCATACTCGGTCGCGCACTATTTTGTCGCACCGAAGGCGCAGATCACCCTGCACCAAAATTTGACCGTTCGAGCACCCGCGGCAGGAGAATTCCTGTGAAGCGCTCAATAGCTTCCCCGCTCAACCGTCGGTTGTTCCTCACCGGTTCAACCGGCACCCTTGCCGGAGCAGCCCTGGCGCTGTCACCTGGCTCGCTGTCCGCGGCCACGCCCGATACGCTGACCGGCTCGATTCCGTCATCGTCCGGCCCCAACACCCCCGACGGGTCCACTGTGCCTAAGGGGGACGGGCGGTACGCCGATCTGATGACCGGAAACAACCAGCGATTTGTGGCGAACCCTGACTACGTCAGACTCATCACCACAACGACGGATGCGGAATCAGCACTCCGAGATGCCGTCGCCCAGACGAAGAAGGTGTCGATCCGCAGCGGCGGGCATTGCTTTGCCGACTTCGTCTGCAACCCGGAGATTCAGGTCATCCTGGACCTCTCGCCGATGACCGCCGTGTACTACGACAAAGGCATGCGGGCTTTCGCCGTTGAGCCGGGCGCCCGCATCATGAACGTCTACGAGACCTTGTACAAGAACTGGGGAGTCACCATCCCCGGGGGCATCTGTTACAGCGTCGGAATTGGTGGGCACATCTCCGGCGGTGGGTATGGACTGTTGTCCCGCGCCCACGGACTCACCGTCGATCACCTGTATGCCGTGGAGGTGGTGACCGTCGCCGCCGATCGCACGGTAAAAACCGTTGTTGCGACCCGAGACGATGTCGGGGACAAACGCGACCTATGGTGGGCCCATACCGGCGGGGGTGGCGGCAATTTCGGACTCATCACGAAATATTGGTTTCGTTCACCGGGAGCCAGGGGTGCTTCTCCCCAGAAGCAGCTCATCCCGGCACCGTCGAAGGTTCTCGTCAGCGCCATCAGCCTGCCCTGGGACCAGCTGGACGAGCAGAAATTCAGCCGTTTGCTCACGAATTTCGGTGACTGGCACGAGAGGCATCGCGCGCCGGGAACACCAGAGGCGAATTTGAGCAGCCTGTTCAACGTCAGCCACAAGGCACACGGGAGTCTGGGAATGTTCACCCAGATCGACTCGGGCGCGCCCCAGGCGCGCGCTGTACTCGAGGAATACCTGGCGGCCATCCTCGCTGGCGTCGCAATCACCCCACAACCGGTCACGACGGCGAACGGGGAGATTCCGGCTGTTCCGGACTTTTTCACTCCCCAGGAGATCCCCTGGTTGCAGGCCACCCGACTCGTGGGAACAGACAACCCCACCATCACGAATCCCACCAGCCGGGGGGCGCACAAGTCGGCCTACATGAATAAGCGGTTTTCGAATGAGCAGCTCCGCGTGCTCTACCAGCAGATGACGAAGCCCGGCTTCACCAACCCCAACACCATGATGGTGCTGTTCTCCTTCGGTGGGCAGGTGAATGCCGTCGAACAACACGCCACGGCAAACGCGCAGCGCAACTCATCGTTCAAGCTCTGCCTGCAGACGTTTTGGTCCGACCAGGCCGAAGACGCTTACTATCTCGGGTGGGAGCGAGACACCTACGAGGGCATGTTCGCAGCCACCGGTGGAGTCCCTGTTCCCGGTGATGACACGGACGGCTGCTACATCAACTATCCCGACACGGACGTTGCCATGGCGGAGCACAATCGTTCCGGCGTTGGTTGGCAACAGCTGTACTTCCAGGACAACTATCCCCGCCTCCAGCAAGCCAAACTGGAGTGGGATCCGACCGGCTTCTTCGGCCACCGGCTCGGAATCGAACTGCCAGCAGCATCCGCTGAAGACCGAGCGGCGGCTCGGCGATGAGCGCGAACCTCCAGCCTGTGCCCCATGCAGTCCGGAGCAAGCTCTCGTCGCTCACCGGGCTGCGCTTTTTTGCAGCGCTCCTGGTGTTCTGCTTCCACATCACCCTGTCGAACTCGCCCATCCCACCGAACAACGCCATCAACCCGTTCGAGGACCAGGAGCTCGGGGACACCCTCGAGTCCATCTTCAGCAAGGCGGGCTACGCGGGAGTTTCGTTCTTCTTCGTGCTTAGCGGCTTCCTGCTCGCGTGGGCGTCGAGACCGGGGGAACCGTTCGTGCGCTTCTGGCGTCGTCGACTCCTCAAGATCTTTCCCAACCACATCGTGATGTGGGTACTGGCGATGGTGTTGTTCGCCGCGGCCTTGACGACACCGCTAGGGGCGATATCGAATCTCTTCCTGCTGAACTCGTACTCGCCCGATGGATCGGTCTATGTGGCAGTCAACCCGCCGTCCTGGACCCTGTGCAGTGAGCTGCTCTTTTATCTGCTGTTCCCGCTCATCATCAACCTTCTGCGGCGAATTCCGCCCAGGCACCTCTGGGCGTGGGCGGGAGTCATGGTGCTGTGCATGGCCGGGGTGCAGCTCGTCACGCTCTACCTCATTCCCGCGACGCCGGTCTCGGCCCTGACACCCATTTCGGTCACCCAGTTCTGGTTCGGCTATATCTTTCCGCCCCCGCGTCTGTTCGAGTTCATTTTCGGCTCGATCCTGGCCCTGATCGTGCTGTCGGGGCGGTGGATTCCCCTCAAGATGTACCAGGCTCTCCTGCTCTGCCTCGTGGGCTACGGCGTCGCCCAAGTTGTGCCGTTTGTGTACTCGTTCACGCTGGCCATGATTATTCCTATCGGAGCCCTGATATGCACCAGTGCTGCCGCCGACTTGAGGGGCGGGAACGCCTTCCTGGCCAGCCGAGTCATGCAGTGGCTGGGCAATACCTCGTTCGGCTTCTATCTGTGCCAGGGCGTCGTGATCTTCTTCGGGCGAATTCTGCTCGGGAACGAGACCTATTCCACCCCGATTGCCCTGCTCGTGGTGGTTGGTTTCTTCGGCGCGACCCTGCTCGGAGGATGGGGGCTGTATGCCCTGGTCGAAAAGCCGGCGATGGACCGCTGGGCCAGACCTCGTCGGGTGCCGGTCGCGGCGCCGGTACCGGTTCTGACCGAGTAGGTCTGCACCGGCCTCAGGGTGGTTTCCGACCTGGACGGAAACCCCCTCTGCGGCCGAGAGTCAGGCCGCCGTGGCCTGCAAAAGCTGCAACGCCGCCGCGCTTGGAGAATCCGGCTCGGCGGTGTACATCAATATTCGGTGGCCCGATTCATCCGGTGAGGTGAGCACCTCGAAGTCCAATTCCATCGAACCGACGGAAGGATGCTGGAAGTACTTCAGACCCGACATGCAATTTTCAACCGGATGCTTCGCCCACAGTTTCGCAAATTCCGGACTTTTTACGGTCAGCTCGCCGACGAGCGAAATCAAGTCCAGGTCGTCGTCGAAACGTCCAGCCAACAGGCGCAGTGACGAGACCGCTCGTGTCGCTTCCTCGCACCAGCTTGCATATAACTCGCGCGTGTGGGCATCGAGAAACAGCATCCGCGTCATATTGGGCCGGTCGGCGGGGCAGTGCGGACTCTCGAAGTCCAGGTGCGACCCGACGAGTTTATGGCCGAGCGAATTCCACGCCAGAACCTCACTGCGGCGGCCCAACACAACGGCCGGCATGCTCGACATCGATTCGATCAGGCGAAGGGTTCCGGGCCTGGCCTTGTCTGGTTTCGCGCCACTGCGTTGTTTTGTTCTCGTCGGCTTGGCGAGATCCATCAGATGCGAGCGCTCGGCCTCATTCAGCTGGAGCGCCCTGGTGATGGCTTCAAGCACCGATTCCGAGGCATTGCTGCTCAGGCCCTGCTCGAGACGCGTGTAGTAGGTAATGCTCACTCCGGCGAGCATCGCCAGTTCCTCCCGGCGCAGCCCGGGAACGCGCCGGACGCCGTAATTCCGAAGCCCGACGTCCTCCGGCTGCAACCCGGAACGTCGGATCCGGAGAAATTCACCAAGTTCTGTGGGGCCAGTCATATTTTCAGTCTGTCCTACCCGAGCGAGGACTACCTACCCTTGCCAGGGATACGCACGACGCGGTGTGGTTGTTCCCGGCCGGAGTGCACAGGCTGGAGGCAGGAAAAAGACAACCGCCACTGGCAACCGGAAGGTGCACCCCATGACACAAACGAACGGCGTCCGCGAGACGACGAACGCAACACCGCCACCCACTGTGGCGGGCGCGGCGACGTCATCCACGAGCATGACCGGCAAGCAAAGGCTGATCCTCGTGCTGCTCCTGACGGCGAGTTTCACCCTCGCTGTCGACTTCTCTATTCTCAACGTGGCATTGCCGGCGATCGGCGATGAGATCGGCTTCGGCCTGGACACCCTGCAGTGGGTGGCTACATCATTCGCCCTCTGCGCGGCCGGGTTCACGCTGCTCTTCGGCCGCGTCGGGGACCTCGTCGGTCGCCGGCGTCTCTTCGTTCTGGGCATGGCGGTGCTCGGCGTCGGGTCGCTCATCGGGGGATTGGCAACGTCTCCTGCCCTGCTGCTCATCGCGCGCGCTCTGCAGGGGTTGGCAACGGCCGCCGTGGTTCCGGCGGCACTGTCACTGTTGACGACAACTTTTCCCGAGGGAAAGTTGCGGGAGAAGGCCCTCGGGCTCAACGGAGCCCTGATGGCCGCAGGCTTCACCACCGGCGCGATTCTTGGCGGTGTGCTGACCGACCTGCTCTCCTGGCGGTGGGCGTTCTTCATCAACGTTCCCATCGCGTTCGCCGTCGTTGTGCTGGCGCCGATGGTTGTGGCCGAATCGCGACCGGCTAACCGATCGAAAATGGACCTGCCCGGGGCGATCACCGTGACGGCGGGGCTCCTGGCCATTGTCTACGGACTGTCCTCAGCGGCGCAGACATCGTGGACGGACCCGGTCACCGTGGGGTCGCTCGGAGCGGGCGTGCTACTTCTGGTGCTCTTCTGGGCGGTGGAACGCAAGGCGGAGCATCCGCTCGTACCGTTTGCCGTTCTTCGCCGCAGCACCATCGCCTGGGGCAACATTGCCGGCATGCTCGCCTTCGTCACCGAGACGTCACTGGTGTTTCTACTCACGTTGTACCTGCAGAAGACGCTCGGCTACTCGCCCCTGATGGCTGGACTCTCGTTCGCTGTGCTCGGGATCGGGACCGTGCTCGGCGGAATCGTTGGCCCCCGCATCATCGGTCGCTGGGGCACGAAGACGTCGATCGTCTGGGGCTTTGTCGTGCAGGCAGCAGCGACTGGATCCCTGCTGTTGCTCAGTACGAACGGAAGTTCCATTGTGCTGCTGCTCATCGCTACCTTTGTGGGTGGCGTGGCCAACCTGGTCGTCATCGTCGGGTTCATGGTCACCGCGACCTCGGGACTGCCCGATCGAGAGCAGGGCCTGGCCACCGGCCTGGCCACCATGAGCCAGCAAGTGGGCATCACCCTGGGTATTCCGATCATGAGTGCGATCGTTGCAGCCCGGGTGAACCAACTCGGTGTCGAGACGTCCGAAACCGTGCTCAGCGGGGTGTCCGATGCCATTGTCGTCAACACGGCGTTGTGCCTCGTCACGGCTCTCGCGGTCGCGCTCTTTCTGCGACTGCCGAACCGACCGAAGGGCTGAGACGGGCACGGCCGATGACCGCAGGCTCGCCTGCTGCATAGCACAAACGACGGATGCCCGGACTGTTACAAATGCGTTACTGTCCGGGCATTTGGCATGCCTAGACCCGCGTTCTGACCTAGGTTAGGGGGTATGGAGCCATCAGATTCGTCCCCGGCTACGTCGAACATCACCGTTCGCCGGGGGGAACCGCTAGTCGTCGTCAAAGACATCAACAAGCACTACGGGGAACTGCACGTTCTCAAGAACATCAACGCCGTGGTCAACCGCGGCGAGGTGGTAGTGGTCATCGGACCGAGTGGGTCGGGTAAGTCGACCCTCTGCCGGGCCATCAACCGCCTCGAGACCATCGATGACGGCGTCATCACGATCGATGGCGTCAAGTTGCCCGAAGAGGGCAAAGAGCTGGCCCACCTGCGTGCGGATGTCGGCATGGTTTTTCAGGCGTTCAACCTGTTCGCGCACAAAACCGTGCTCGACAACGTCACCCTCGGACCGATCAAGGTGCGCGGCCTGTCGAAGGCGGACGCCGAGAAGAAGGGTCTCGCCCTGCTGGAACGCGTCGGCGTGGCCAACCAGGCGCACAAAATGCCCTCCCAGCTGTCCGGCGGCCAGCAGCAGCGCGTGGCCATTGCCCGAGCGCTCGCCATGGAGCCGAAACTGATTCTGCTCGATGAGCCGACCAGCGCCCTCGACCCCGAAATGATCAACGAGGTGCTCGAGGTCATGGTCGACCTCGCCAACGAGGGCATGACCATGATCGTGGTCACCCATGAGATGGGATTCGCCCGAAAGGCCGCGGACCGCGTCATTTTCATGGCTGACGGCGAAATCGTGGAGGAGACCTCGCCGGAGGAATTCTTCACGAACCCGCAGAGCACCCGCGCCCAGGACTTCCTCTCCAAGATTCTCGACCACTAGCCCGGTGCCAGCTCACGATCTGAGCTGTTGCACCGGCCACAGGGTCGCCGCAATCCACCCTGACAGCTCCCTTCCCAACGAGAAAAGGAAATCACAATGCGTAAGAAACTCAGTCTCCTGGCCACAGCAGCCACGGCGGCACTGCTTCTCGCCGGATGCTCCGGCGGAGACACCGCGGGCACCGGAACATCGGACGCTCCCGCTGCGACAGGCCCTTTCGCGGTTGCCAGCGACGTGTCCTTGACCGGCAGCCCCACCTACGACGCGATGAAGTCCGCCGACAAGGTCGTCATCGGTGTCAAGGAAGACCAGCCCGGCCTCGGCTTCCTCGACGCGACGACCGGAGAACGCAGCGGCTTCGACATTGAGATCGCCGAGTGGGTTGCCGCATCGCTCGGTTTCGCCAAGGACAAGATCGAGTACAAGGCCATCCCAAGCGCGAACCGCGAGTCCGCCATCGTGAACGGTGACATCGATTACTACGTCGGAACCTACTCGATCACCGACAAGCGCAAGGAACAGATCGACTTCGCCGGACCGTATTTCATCACCGGCCAGGGCCTTCTGGTGGCCGCCGACGACGACTCGATCAAGAGCGAGAATGACCTGGCCGGCAAGACGGTCTGTTCCGCGACGGGCTCGACGCCGCTGCAGAACATCGTCGCGAACTTCCCCGACACGAAAACCAACTCCTTCGACACCTACTCGCAGTGTGTTGAAGCGCTCAAGGACGGCCAGACCGACGCGGTCACGACCGACCAGGCGATTCTGCTCGGCTATGCCTCGCAAGACCCCGACAACCTCAAGGTCGTCGGTGAGCCCTTCTCGGTAGAGAACTACGGCGTTGGCCTGCCGAAGGGTGACGACGCCCTGCGCGGCTTCATCAACGACATGTTCACCAATGGCAATGACAGTTGGCAGGCCATCTACGACGAGACCCTGGGTCAGTCGGGCACGGTCGTCGAGCAGCCCAAGGTTGACGCGTACTAAGAAATCCGCTCACGGTTGGTGGCGTCGAGACCGTCGCCACCAACCAGCACTAATGCTTGTCACCATCTAGAACGAAAGGAGAGGTTCGGCCCATGGACACACTGCTCAATAACCTCGACGTCTTCGTCGACGGGTTCGCTTTGACGCTGCAGGTGTTCCTCTGGGCCGCCCTCTTCGCCCTGATTCTCGGAACCATCGTCGGCGCCATGCGCGTTTCCCCCGTCGCCCCCATGCGGTGGGTCGGCACCGGCTACGTCAACCTCGTGCGCAACACCCCGCTGACCCTGATCATGTTTTTCTTCGCCTTCGGGTACCCCAAACTTGATCTTCCTACCGTCAGTTACACCACCCTGGCCATCTTCGCCCTGGGCCTGTACACCGCCACCTATGTTGCCGAGACGCTGCGCGCCGGCATCAACACCGTTCCGCTCGGCCAAGCGGAAGCCGCACGGGCCATCGGACTCACCTTCGGCCAGAGCATGTCGCATATTCTGCTGCCGCAGGCATTTCGCGCCGTGATTCCGCCCATGATGAGCGTCTTCATCGCCCTGCTCAAGAACACCACGGTCGCGGCTGGATTCTCCGTCGCCGAGGCCGGCTACATTCGCGCGAACCTCTCGGAGCGCGGTGAACCCGCCATCGTGGTGCTGCTCTGGGTCGCGTTGATCTTCATTCTGCTCGTGGCCGTTTTGTCGTTCGTTCAGCGGGTGCTGGAAAACCGTTTGAAGGTGCTCCGATGAGTAACGTGCTGTTTGACGCTCCCGGCCCCCGCGCACGCGTGCGCCACCGCTACATCGGGGTCTTGACCCTGATCGTTGTGCTCGGCATCTTCGGTTTCATCGTTTACCGCTTCATTGAGACCGACCAGTTCACCGCGCAAAAGTGGAACATCTTTACCCTTCCGTACGCGCAGGGCAAAATTGTAGAAGCCACGGTGGCCACGCTGAAGGCCTTCGGTCTCGCTGCCGTGCTCAGCCTGACGCTCGGCCTGCTCCTTTTGGTCGGCCGGGTATCGAAGCATAAATGGATCAGCGCGCCCACGTACGTTTTCGTTGAATTGTTCCGAGCTGTTCCGCTGCTGATCCTCATCATGATCATGTACTACGGCCTTCCGCCGCTCGGCTACACGTTCGTCACACCGTTTATCGCTGTCGTCGCTGGGCTCACGCTCTACAACGGCTCCGTGCTGTCTGAGGTCTTTCGGGCCGGCATCGAATCGCTGCCCAAGGGTCAGGCCGAGGCTGCCTACGCGATCGGCATGACCAAGACCCAGGTCATGCGCATGATTCTGCTGCCGCAGGCCCTGCGTGCCATGGCGCCGGTTATCGTGTCGCAGCTCGTTGTCGTGCTCAAGGACACCGCCCTCGGCTTCATTGTCACCTACCAGGAGCTGTTGTACCTGGCCAAGATGTACGGCACCCAGTCGCAGATCGGGTCGCCCATCATTCCATCGACCATCGTGGTCGCGGCCATTTACATCTCGCTCTGTCTGCTCCTTGCCGGCCTCGCCAAGTTCATCGAGGTGCGTACCAAGCGTGGTCCCGCAAAGAACATCAAGGCACAGGAACTGGTCAACGAGGCCGCTTAGCTCTCCGGTCGCGCGGCGCGCGGATGCCCGCCCCGGCGCCGCCTCGGGCGGGCCCGCGCGCAGTACGCACTAAACTTGGGCCTTGTGTCTGTTCCCAGCGTTCCCCCAGAGCCCACCACACCAGTAGATCCACCAGCATCTGAACCAGCTGCGCCGTTGATCTCCAACGCCGCCGTCAACGCCGCGGTTGACGCCGCACTGGCCGCCATCGCCGAAGCCGTTACGACCGCCGCGCTCAAGCTCGTACGCAGCGAGCACGCAGGGGAGTCCTCTCCGCTGTCGAAGCTCAATGCCCTCATGCGCAGCGTGCCCGGCAACCAGAAAGCCGCTGCCGGCAAGCTCGTCGGCCAGGCCCGCGGCGCCGTCACCAAAGCGCTGACCGCTCGCGAAGACGAGATCGGCACGGCGGAAGCAGCCGCCCGGCTCCTGACTGAAACGGTGGACGTGACCGCAGCAGCATCCGCTTGGAAAGCCGGGGCGCGGCATCCCACGTCGCTCCTCATGGAACGGGCCGCCGACGTGTTCGTGGCCATGGGCTGGGAAGTCGCCGAAGGGCCGGAGCTCGAGAGCGAATGGTTCAACTTCGACGGCCTCAACTTCGATGAGGACCACCCGGCCCGCGCCATGCAGGACACTTTCTTCGTCGAACCGACGGATGCCCACCTCGTTTTGCGCACGCAGACCTCGCCGGTGCAGCTGCGCGCGTTGCTCAGCCGCGAACTGCCCGTCTACGTGGTCGCGCCCGGACGCGTGTTTCGCACCGACGAGCTCGACGCCACCCACACGCCGGTGTTCCACCAGATCGAGGGCATCGCCATCGACAAGGGCCTCACCATGGCCAACCTGCGCGGCACGCTCGACCACTTCGTGCAGGCCTTGTTCGGCCCGGAGGCCAAGGTGCGGCTGCGCCCCAACTATTTCCCCTTCACCGAACCGAGCGCGGAGCTCGACGTCTGGCACCCCACCTTCAAGGACGGCGCACGCTGGATCGAGTGGGGCGGCTGCGGCATGGTGCACGCCAACGTGCTGCGCTCGGCTGGGATCGACCCCGAGGTGTACTCCGGGTTTGCGTTCGGCGTGGGTGTAGAACGAGCTGTGATGTTTAGAAATGACGTAAAGGACATGCACGACATGGTCGAGGGCGATATCCGGTTCAGCCAGCAGTTCGGAATGAACCTCTAATGCGCGTACCACTGAGCTGGCTCGGCGAATACGTCGACCTCGCGCCCGGCACCACGCCGGAAGACGTCCATGCTGCCCTCGTGAGCGTCGGCCTCGAAGAGGAAGATATTCACCGAATCGCGGTCTCCGGCCCGATCGTGGTCGGCGAAGTACTCGAATTCGTCGGTGAAGAGCAGACCAACGGCAAGACCATCAACTGGTGCCAGGTGCGCGTCGCACCCGATGGTGAACTCGCCGCTGACGGCGGCCCAGCCGTTCACGGCATCATCTGTGGCGCCCACAACTTCGCCGTCGGCGACAAGGTCGTCGTGACCCTGCCCGGCGCCTCGCTGCCCGGCCCATTTCCGATCGCGGCCCGCAAGACCTACGGCCACGTCTCCGACGGCATGATCGCGTCGGCCCGTGAACTCGGCCTCGGCGACGAGCACGACGGCATTCTGCTGCTGAAGAACCTCGGCATCGACGCCCCGGTGGGAACGGATGCTATTCCCCTGCTCGGCCTGGATGACAGCGCCGTCGAAATCAACGTCACCCCCGACCGCGGCTACGCTTTCTCCATTCGCGGCGTCGCCCGCGAATACTCGCACGCCACCGGCGTGGCGTTTCGCGACCCTGCCCTCGCTCTCACCGTCGTGGCCCCGGTCACCCGCTTCCCGGTCACCATCGACGATCAGGCTCCGATTCGGGACCGGATCGGCTCTACCGTCTTCGTGACCCGCGTTGTGCGCGGCGTCGACCCGACCCGGCCGACTCCGGCCTGGATGATCGCCCGGCTGGGGCTGGTCGGCATCCGTTCCATTTCCCTCGTGGTCGACGTGACCAACTACGTGATGTTCGAGCTCGGCCAGCCGCTGCACGGCTACGACCTCGACAAGTTGGCCGGCGGCATCATCGTGCGTCGCGCGACCGCCGGTGAGAAATTTACAACGCTCGACGCAGTCAGCCGCACGCTCAACGTCGAAGATCTGCTGATCACCGACGAATCCGGGCCGATTGGCTTGGCCGGCGTGATGGGCGGGGCGAGCACCGAGATCACCTCGACGACCGTCAACGTACTCGTCGAGGCCGCCAACTTCGACCCGGTGTCGATCGCGCGCTCTGCCCGCCGCCACAAGCTGCCGAGCGAGGCGAGCAAACGGTTCGAACGCGGCGTCGACCCCCGCGTGGCCGCCGTTGCCGCCGCCCGCGTCGTACAGCTGCTCGTGGACCTCGCCGGGGGAGTCGCCGACGACCTCGGCTCGGTCTACGACGTGGCACCGGCCCCCGAGCCGATTCTGCTGCCGACCGGGTTCGTGTCCGGCCTCATCGGCCTTGCCTACACCGGTGACGAAGTACGCGATGCCCTCGTTCAGATCGGCACCTCGCTGGTCGAGGCCGATGGTGACCTGCAGGTCACCCCGCCGAGCTGGCGCCCCGACCTCACCGACCAGTGGACGCTCGCCGAGGAAGTCGCCCGCATCGTCGGCTACGACCGCATTCCCTCCGTGCTGCCCGTCGCGCCGCCCGGCCGCGGCCTGACTCGCACGCAGACACTGCGCCGCACGGTCGCGCAGACCCTCGCGGCCACCGGTCACACCGAGGTTTTGACCT
Source organism: Cryobacterium sp. N21 (assembly GCF_002929575.1). NCBI lineage: Bacteria > Bacillati > Actinomycetota > Actinomycetes > Micrococcales > Microbacteriaceae > Cryobacterium > Cryobacterium sp. N21. The sequence goes on from NZ_PJJQ01000032.1 coordinate 317,439, forward strand.
ATCCGTTCGTGTCGGAAGCGGCGAACAACCTGTTTGGCGTGGCCGTTGCGCCCGCCGCTGCTTCGGTTGTTACTGTGCCAGCTGGCGAAGCGGATGCTGACGCCGGCGTTACCGACGCGGGTGCGGCATCCGCTCTGGCGGGTTCGGTTTCGGTGCCCGTTTCGGTGCCGCAGATGAAGGTCGCCAACCCGCTTGACGGGGAGGCGCCGTTCCTGCGCACCACGATGCTGCCGGGCCTGCTGCAGATCGCACACCGCAACCGCTCGCGCGGCCTCGTGGATCTCGCCATCTACGAGCAGGGACTGGTTTTTCGGCCCGAACCCGGAGTGACCTATGGCACGCCCGTGCTTCCGGCTGGGGGAGAGCGCCCGAGCGCTGAGGTGGAGGCGGTCCTCTACGCGGGAATCGTTCCGCAGCCGCTACTGGTCGGCTTCGTTCTCGTCGGCAACGACGTGCGGCACCAGCCGAACCAGCCCGCCGTTGCTGCCGGCTGGCAGTCGGCGCTGGCCGCCGTGCAGCAGGTGGCTCTGGCTACCGGGGTTCGCATCGAGGTGCGCCAGGGCCTGCACCCGGCGATGCACCCCGGTCGCACGGCCGAGCTGTTCGTCACCGAGCCCGGCGCTGCGACTGCCGCGGCTTCGACGGTGTCGGTCGGATTCGCCGGCGAGCTGCTTCCCACAGTCGCCGACGATTACGACCTGCCCGCAGTCGTCGCCGTCGCCGAGATCAACTTGGGACTCGTCTTCGGGCAGTCCGACGGGGATCTCACGGTCACGCCCATTGGCACGATGCCCGCCGCCACGCAGGACCTCTCGCTCGTCGTCGCGGCCTCAGTGCCGGCTGCGGCCCTGCGCGCGGCCGTCGTCGAGGGGGCCGGTGGGCTGCTCGAGAGCATCGTGTTGGTCGACGACTACCGGGGTGCCGGTGTCGAACCCGGCCACAAGTCGCTCACCTTCGCGCTTCGTTTTCGCGGCGAGGACCGCACGCTGACCGCCGCCGAGGCGAGCGCCGCCCGTCTGGCCGGCGTGGCCCTGGCCGCCGACCGGTTCGGGGCCACCCTGCGCGAATAGCGCTGGTGCCTGCGCGTGTGCCTGTGCCTGTGCCGCCCGCGGGCAGCGGATGCCGTGAGTCGCCCTAACGGGGCCGGCTGCGTGGCATCCGCCTCTCGTGGCACGTGTTTGAGAAGTTAGCACTGGTTTGAACACGTGCGGGCTTCCCCAACGAGTGCCACGATCCCTCTCGTGAGTCAGGCGCGTGCCGTCGTCACCTGTCGCGTCTTGTGGGCGCTCGCGGCACACCCTTGTCCATCAGGAAGCGATAAAACGCCTGCGGCGAGAGCGCGAGCTTCCATCCCCACCGGTCGAAGCTGTTGACCTCCGGCCGTAGAACGCTCTCCCGGTCCTTTTCGTCGACGACAACCTGTACGGTGTCGCGACCGGCCATAACTGCCGCACGGGTGTACTTGATGTGGCCATCGAACTCGCCGATCTTGCGCACCCCTCGCCAGAAGTAGTCCACGTAGCAGGTGCGCCCGCCCACGTCGAAACGCACTTGCAATTCGGGAATCTCGAAGCCCAATTCCTCGAACCGCACGCGCCCGAGCGACTCGCCGGGGTTAGCTGAGAGCCCATCGGCAAATGCGATGGCCCTCTCGGCCGCCCGGTGCCCATTTCTCGGCTGCACCCCATCCAGCTCGGTCAGTAGCGTTGCATGAGTGATCGGTGGTGCCCCAACACTCCCGGACCGTTGGGCGGCGGCCATCCGGGCTGCTTCACAATGTAGAACGTGGTCGATCATCGTGACTCCGACTAGAAAGCTCGACGTCGCGGCCACATCGATCAGAGTGCGCGACAGGCTCGTTACTCGGATGCCGTCGATGATCACGGGGATGGGTCGACCGGCCCTCGGTGAGTCGTGAGGAGCCTCGAGCTGCTGCCACCGGCGGTGTCGGGATCGATGGCATGCACGCCCTGGGGCCACTGGCCAATCAGCGGCAGTCCGTGCAGTGCGGCGGCGGAATGGTGCGAATACATCAAGTCACGTTTGGCCTGGGCCGCTGTCGCCCGAACGAGGAGGCGGTATCGACCATCTGCACCGATCTCCTCCCAGCGCGGGCCGAGGACATACCACCCCCGTCGCACCCCCCGTCGCACCCGCACGAGCTCGCCGTGTTTGAGAAGTGAATCCACGGCATGGGAGTTCATGCCCGAGGCGCGCAGTGCCTCCGCCGGGATCAGACCATCGTGCAGGGCCTCACAGGTCTCAAAGATCTCGCGCATGTGGCCAGTGTGCCGCGGGCACGAGGGTGAGCCGTGACCTGGAGACGACCTGTGGAGTATTCGTGCCAAGGGGTGATGTGCAGGAGGTGCATCCGTTCCTCGTGGCACGTGTTGGGGAACGTGGCACTGGTTTGAACACGTGCGAGCTTCCTCAACACGGGCCACGAGCCGGGCGGGTGCCACGAGCCGACCGGGTGCCACGAGCCGACCGGGTGCCACGAGCCGTGCGCGGTGGGGTGCGGCGCAGCAAGCGGATGCGCCCCGACCCGCGCATGACGCCGCACCCGGCGCGGAAGCGGGGCCGCCAGGGCCGCGCTAGGTTTAACACATGGTTTTTTCGGTGGCAGTGGCGGGCGCGAGCGGGTATGCGGGCGGCGAACTGCTGCGGCTGCTCGCCGGACACCCCGAATTCGAGGTGCGCACGGTCACCGCGCACAGCAACGCCGGGCAGCGCTTGATCGACGTTCAACCCTCGCTGCGTTCCCTGGCCCACCTCACCCTGGTCGACACGACGCCGCAGAATCTCAGCGGCCACGACGTCGTCTTCGTCGCCCTGCCTCATGGCAAGTCCGGCGAGATCACCGCCCACCTCCCCGCCGAAACCCTCGTGGTGGACTGCGGCGCCGACCACCGCCTGGAGAATTCCGACGACTGGGCGGCCTTCTATGGCGGCGACTACTTTGGCGCCTGGACCTATGGTGTCCCGGAGTTGCCCATCGGCGCCGGCAAACAGCGCGACCGGCTCGTCGGCGCTCGCCGCATCGCCGCTCCCGGCTGCAACGCCAGCACCGTCGCCCTCGCCCTGGCCCCCGGAATCCACGCGGGCGTGATCGAAGCGCAGGACCTCGTGGCCGTGCTCGCCGTCGGCCCGAGCGGCGCCGGCAAGAGCCTTAAGCTGCCGAACCTCGCGGCCGAGATCCTGGGTTCAGCTAACCCGTACGCGGTCGGCGGCACGCACCGGCACATTCCGGAGATCGTGCAGTCGCTGCGCTGGGCCGCGGCGGCGGGCCCCGCCGACCCGACCAGCGCAGCATGCGCTTCGTCCCCCGACGCCACCATCTCTTTCACCCCGGTGATCGTGCCGATGTCCCGCGGAATCCTCGCCACGGCGACCGCTCGACTCGTGCCGGGAACGAGCGCCGCCGCCGTGCGCGCCGCCTGGGAGGACGCCTACGCCGACGAACCGTTCGTGCACCTGTTGCCCGACGGACATTTTCCGCGCACGGCCGACGTACTCGGCGCCAACACCGCACTGATCGGACTGGCCGTCGACGAAGCAGCCGGCCGGGTCGTCACCATCACCGCGATCGACAATCTCGTCAAGGGCACCGCCGGCGCTGCCATCCAATCCGCCAATATTGCCCTCGGTCTGACCGAAACACTCGGTTTGACCATGAATGGAGTTGCTCCGTGAGTGTCACCCTTCCCGCCGGTTTTGCTGCCGCCGGCGTCACTGCCGGCCTGAAGAAGTCCGGTGGGCTCGACCTCGCCCTCGTGCAGAACCTCGGCCCGCTGCAGAACGCCGCGACCGTGTTCACGAGCAACCGCTGCCAGGCCAACCCCGTCATCTGGAGCACCCAAGTCATGAGCGATGGCCAGGTCAGCGCGATCGTGCTCAACTCCGGCGGGGCCAACTGCTACACCGGCAGCATCGGCTTTCAGACCACGCACGCCACCGCCGAAGCGGTCGCGAAGCGGCTCGACCTCTCCTCCGGCGACGTTCTGGTCTGCTCCACCGGCCTGATCGGCGAGCAGCTCAACCTCGACCTCGTCACCGCGGGCGTCTGGGACGCGACCCTCGCCATCAAAACGGATGCCGCCACCACCCCCGCCGCCGGCCTCCTGGCCGCGCAGGCCATCATGACCACCGACACCCGGCCGAAGCAGGCCGCGCACATTTCCCCGGCCGGCTGGAGCATCGGCGCCATGGCCAAGGGGGCCGGTATGCTCGCGCCCGGACTGGCCACCATGCTCGTCGTCATCACGACCGACGCCGTGCTCGACTCGGCCGAGCTCGACACTGCGCTGCACGCGGCCACGCGAGTGACCTTCAACCGCCTCGACTCGGACGGCTGCATGTCGACCAATGACACCGTGAGCCTGCTCTGCTCCGGGGCCAGCGGCGTTAGCGCCGACCTGGCCGAATTCACCGCAGCGCTCGTCGAGATCTGCCGCGACCTCACCCTTCAGCTGCAGGGCGACGCCGAGGGCGCCGCGCACGACGTGGCGATCACTGTCACCAACGCGGTCTCCGAAGACGAAGCCGTCACGGTGGCCCGCGCCGTCTCCCGCAGCAACCTGTTCAAGTCGGCCATCTTCGGCAACGACCCGAACTGGGGCCGCGTGCTCGCCGCAGCCGGAACCGTCCCGGTCAAGGACGCCGCCTTCGACCCGTACGGCATCGATGTCGCCATCAACGGTGTGCAGGTGTGTACCGCGGGGGAGCCCGACCAGCCGCGCGACCTCGTCGACCTCACGAAGCGCTCGGTCACCGTGCTGATCGACCTCCACGCGGGGGACGAAACGGCCACCCTGTGGACCAACGATCTCACCCACGACTACGTCGAAGAGAACAGCGCGTACTCGAGCTGACCATGACCGAAACACCCATAACCAAGCCCGACGAGACCAGCCAGGCCGAAGCATCCGTTAAAGCGGCAACGCTGATCGAAGCCTTGCCGTGGCTCAAACGCTTTCACGACCAGATCATCGTCGTGAAGTTCGGCGGTAATGCCATGGTGAGCGAAGACCTGCAGCGTGCCTTCGCCGAAGACATGGTCTACCTGCGCTACGCGGGCATCCGTCCGGTCGTCGTGCACGGCGGCGGCCCGCAGATTTCGGCCATGTTGAAACGCCTCGGCATCGAGAGCGAGTTTCGCGGCGGCTACCGGGTGACCACCCCAGAGGCGATGGACGTCGTGCGCATGGTGCTCACCGGCCAGATCAACCGCGACCTGGTCAGCCACATCAACCAGCACGGTCCGCTCGCCGCCGGGCTCAGCGGTGAGGACGCTGGCCTGTTTCGCGGACGGCGTCGTGGCGTCCTCATCGACGGCGTCGAGGTCGACCTCGGACTCGTCGGTGACGTCGTCGGCGTCGACCCCGAAGCCGTGCTCGCGCAGCTCGCGGCCGGCCGCATTCCGGTGGTGTCATCGATCGCCCCAGATACGGATGTCCCGGGTCAATCCCTGAACGTCAACGCCGACGCTGCTGCTGCCGCACTCGCGATCGCCCTCGGCGCGGCCAAACTCGTGATTCTCACCGACGTTGCGGGGCTCTACCGCGACTGGCCGAACCGGGATTCGCTCGTATCGATCATCGACGTTCTCGAGCTGCGTGGCCTGCTGCCCGAGCTGGAATCGGGCATGATTCCCAAGATGACGGCCTGCCTCGACGCTGTCGACGGCGGAGTCGCCAAGGCCGCGATCATCGACGGGCGAGTGCCGCACTCGATCCTGCTCGAAATTTTCACTGGAAGCGGCATTGGCACGGAGGTAATACCCGCATGACCGACCAACCCTGGCAGAATCGGTTCGCCGATTCGATGATGCGCACGTTCAGCCCGCCACTGGCGATGCTCGTGCGCGGTGAAGGCTGCTACGTCTGGGACGAGTTGGGCACCCAGTACCTCGACTTTCTGGCCGGAATCGCCGTGAACTCGCTCGGTCACGCCCACCCCGAGGTCGTCGCGGCGGTCACGAAGCAGATCAGCACCATCAGCCACGTCTCCAACTATTTCGCCACGCCGCCGCAGATTGAACTGGCCGAACGCCTCAAGCGCATCACCGGCGCTGGCGACGAAGGTCGCGTCTACTTTTGCAACTCCGGCGCCGAAGCCAACGAGGCCGCGTTTAAACTGGCCCGGCTGAATAACACGGGCCATCGCAACCGCATCATCTCGCTGCACGACTCCTTTCACGGTCGCACCATGGGCGCACTCGCGCTCTCGGGCAAGCCACACATGCGGGAGGCGTTCGAACCGGTTCCCGGCGGGGTCGAACACATCGACAGCACGATCAAGGCCCTCGAAGCGACGATCGACAACACCGTCGCCGCCCTGTTCTTGGAACCGGTCAAGGGCGAGGCCGGCGTCATCGACTTGCCCGACGGCTTTCTCAAACGCGCCCGCGAACTCTGCACCGAACACGGCGTTCTGTTGATCATCGATGAGATCCAGACCGGCATCGCCCGCACCGGCGCTTGGTTCGCCTACAACCACGCTGAGATTCTTCCGGATGCCGTCACCATCGCCAAGGGGATGGGTGGCGGTGTTCCGATTGGTGCGCTGGTCACCTTCGGCTGGGCCTCCGACCTGTTTCGGCGAGGCCAGCACGGCTCGACCTTCGCCGGCAACCCGCTCGTCACCGCGACAGCAAACGCCGTGCTCGGCGTGATCGAACGCGACGACCTCGCCGCGAACGCCTTCCGGCGAGGCCAGCAGTTGCGCGAGATCATCCTCGGCTTCCACTCGCCGCTGATCGAGGAGGTTCGCGGACGCGGCCTGCTGCTCGGCGTCGGCCTGACCGAACCGGTCGCGTTGAAGCTCGGTGCGGCCGCCCTGGCCAACGGACTCATCGTGAACGCCGCCAACGAGACCAGCATTCGCATCGCCCCGCCGCTGATCGTGGGCGACGCCGAAATCGCCGACTTCCAAGTGCGGTTCGGGCGCGCCCTCGCCAGCCTCTAGGCTGGACGAATCCCACTTTGCGCCGGTTTTACGCCGGCGCGTGTGATTTTAAGACGGTGGAGCGGCATCCGCTCTGCAACTGAACAACGACAACCGAAAGTGACACCGTGACCCGCCATTTCCTGCGCGACGACGATATCTCCCCGGCCGAACAGGCCGAGATTCTCGATCTGGCCCTGGAGCTGAAGCGAGACCGATTCGCGGTGCGCCCGCTCGCTGGCCCGCAGACCGTCGCGGTCATTTTCGACAAGTCCTCCACCCGCACCCGGGTCTCCTTCGCCGTCGGCATCGCCGACCTCGGAGGCAGCCCGCTCATCATCAGCACCGCGAACAGCCAGCTCGGCGGCAAGGAAACCGCCTCCGACACCGCCCGCGTGCTCGAACGCCAGGTCGCCGCGATCGTCTGGCGCACCTACGGCCAGGCCGGGCTCGAAGAAATGGCGCTCGGCACCACGGTGCCCGTCGTCAACGCGCTCAGCGACGACTTCCACCCCTGCCAGCTGCTCGCCGACCTGCTCACGATTCGCGAACACCGTGGCGACCTGGCGGGCCAGACCCTCGCCTTTCTCGGCGACGGCGCCTGCAACATGGGCCAGTCCTACCTGCTCGCCGGTGCCACTGCCGGCATGCACGTGCGCATCGCCTCACCGGTCGGTTACACGCCGACCGACCAGGTGGTAGCGGATGCGACGGCCATCGCCGCCCGCACCGGCGGCTCGGTCGCCCTCTTCACCGACCCGCGTGAGGCTGTCGCGGGCGTCGATGTGGTCATCACCGACACCTGGGTGTCGATGGGCAAAGAAGAGGAGAAGGCCGCGCGGCTCGGCGACCTCGGTCAGTACCGGGTCGATGCCGAGCTCATGGGCCTGGCCAAGCCGGGCGCGCACTTCATGCACTGCCTGCCGGCCGACCGCGGCTACGAGGTCACCGCCGAGGTCATCGACGGCCCGCAGAGCATTATCTGGGACGAGGCGGAGAACCGCCTGCACGCCCAGAAGGCGCTGCTGGTCTGGCTGCTCGCGCAAAACGCCGCCTGACCGACCCCTCGCCTTTGGGACGGGGCCCAGGCCCCGTCCCGGGGCCCAGTTTATAAACTGGGCCCGTGGACGGGGCCCGGGCCCCGTCCGCAGTGCAGGCGGGCGACCGGGGGCCGCGGCGCAACACGTAAACTTTAGACAGATCAAGATTTAGGGAGAACCATGGCGGAACGCGTTGTACTCGCATACTCGGGCGGGCTGGATACCTCGGTCGGCATCGGCTGGCTCAAGGATGCCACCGGCAAAGAGGTCGTAGCCCTCGCCGTCGACGTCGGACAGGAGGGCGAAGACATGGACGTGATCCGTCAGCGCGCCCTGGACTGCGGAGCCGTCGAATCCATCGTCATCGACGCCAAGGACGAGTTCGCGAACGACTACATCGTGCCGACGCTCAAGGCGAACGCTCTGTACCAGAAGCGATACCCGCTGGTCTCGGCCATCAGCCGTCCGCTGATCGCCAAGTACCTCGCCTCCACCGCCATCGAACTCGGCGCCGACAGCGTCGCCCACGGCTGCACCGGCAAGGGCAACGACCAGGTTCGGTTCGAAGCGGCCGTCGCAGCCCTCGCCCCCGAGCTGACCTCGCTTGCCCCGGTGCGCGACTTCGAACTGACCCGCGACAAGGCCATCGAATATGCCGCCAAGCACGACCTGCCCATCGCGCAGTCCAAGAAGAGCCCGTACTCTATCGACCAGAACGTCTGGGGTCGGGCCGTCGAAACCGGATTCCTCGAAGACCCGTGGAACGCGCCGATCGAAGACCTCTACACCTACACCCAGGACCCCTCGGTCACCCGCGCCCCGACCGAGGTTGTCATCTCCTTCGAGCAGGGCGTGCCCGTCGCTATTGACGGCAAGAAGGTCAGTCCGCTGCAGATGATCCAGCTCATGAACCGTCTCGCCGGTGACCAGGGTGTCGGCCGCATCGACATCGTCGAAGACCGTCTGGTCGGCATCAAGAGCCGTGAAATCTACGAAGCCCCCGCCGGAATAGCGCTCATCGCCGCGCACGAAGAACTCGAGAACATGACCCTCGAGCGTGACGTAGCCCGTTACAAGCGCGGCGTCGAGAGCAAATGGGCAGAACTCGTTTACGACGGACTCTGGTTCTCCGGCTTGAAGAAGAGCCTCGACGTGTTCATCGAGGACACGCAGAAATACGTGACCGGCGACATCCGCTTGAAAATGCACGCCGGCACCGCCGTCGTCACGGGACGCTCGAGCACGACCAGCCTGTACGACTTCAACCTCGCCACCTACGACACCGGCGACTCCTTCGACCAGACCATGGCCAAGGGATTCATCGAACTGTGGTCGCTGCCGAGCAAGGTCGCCGCACGCCGCGACGCCGCCGCGAAGTAGGGCCCGCGTGTCGAGTGAGAAAAACCGCGCCGGCCGAGCTGGCGCCCTCTGGGGTGGCCGTTTCGCCGGGGGACCGTCGCCGGAACTGGCGCGGCTGAGCAAGTCGACCCAGTTCGACTGGATGCTGGCGGAATACGACCTGCAGGGCAGCCGCGCGCATGCGCGGGCCCTCGCCGCCGCCGGATATCTCACCGACACCGAATTGACCCAGACGGTCGGCGCGCTCGAAGAACTCGAGCGCGCCGTCGTCGCCCGCGAATTTCTGCCAGCCGAAGCCGATGAAGACGTACACTCCGCTCTTGAACGTGGCCTGATCGACATCATCGGTGTCGAGGTGGGCGGCAAGCTGCGCGCCGGCCGCAGCCGGAACGACCAGGTCGCCACGCTCGTGCGCATGTGGCTGCGCGACCACGCCGCCATTCTCGCCTCGCTCGTGATCGAGCTCATCGACGCCCTCGCCGCACAGGCCGAAGCGCACGAGGACGCCATCATGCCCGGCCGCACCCACCTGCAGCACGCCCAACCTGTGCTGCTCGCCCACCACCTGCTCGCGCACTGCTGGCCGCTGGTGCGCGACCTCGACCGCTTCGCCGACTGGGGCCGGCGAGCGGATGCCTCGCCCTACGGGTCCGGCGCCCTCGCCGGCAACACCCTCGGTCTCGACGCGCACCTCGTTGCCACCGACCTGGGCTTCGCCGCCGTGGTCGAGAACTCCATCGACGGCACCGCAAGCCGCGACCTGGTCGCCGAATTCGCTTACATCACCGCGCAAATCGGCATTGACATGTCGCGGCTGGCCGAGGAGATCATTCTCTGGAACACCCGCGAATTCGGGTTCGTCACCCTCGACGACGCCTATTCCACCGGGTCCTCGATCATGCCGCAGAAGAAGAACCCCGACATCGCCGAGCTCGCTCGCGGCAAGTCGGGCCGCATGATCGGCAACCTCACCGGGCTGCTCACCACGCTCAAAGGACTGCCGCTCGCCTACAACCGCGACCTGCAGGAAGACAAAGAGCCGGTCTTCGACTCGATCACCACTCTCGAGGTGCTGCTGCCCGCCTTCACCGGCATGGTTGCGACTCTGACCTTTCACACCGAGCGGATGGCCGAGCTCGCACCGCAGGGCTTCTCCCTCGCCACCGATGTCGCCGAATGGCTGGTCAAACGCCACGTTTCGTTCCGTGACGCGCACGAAATCACCGGTTCCCTGGTGAAGTTCGCCGAGACCAACGGACTCGACCTGCACGAGGTCGATGACGCCGCACTACTGGCGATCTCACCGCACCTCATTCCCGAGGTGCGCGACGTTCTCACCATCCGTGGATCCGTCGACAGCCGCGACGGCGCCGGCGGCACCGCCCCGGTGCGAGTCGCCGAGCAGCGCGCCCACCTCGTGGCCCGCGTACGCGACCTGACGGCCGCGCTCAGCCGGTAGTAGTGACGTTCGCGCCGGGCCTGCTGGAGCGACCCGCACTCGAGGTCGCCCCGCTGTTGCTCGGCGCGGTAGCGACCCGTGGGGCGGTCTCCGTACGCATCACCGAGGTTGAGGCCTACCTCGGCGAGAGCGACCCCGGTTCGCACGCCTTTCGCGGTCGCACACCCCGCACGCAAACCATGTTCGGCCCGCCCGGGCATCTCTACGCCTATTTCAGCTACGGCATGCACGTCTGCGCCAACGTTGTCTGCTCGCCGGACGGTGAGGCATCGGCCGTACTCCTGCGCGGCGGCGAGGTCGTCGCGGGAATCGACGAGGCCCGCAGTCGACGCCTGACGTCGAAAACGGATGCTGACCTCGCGCGCGGCCCGGCCCGGCTGACCAAGGCCCTCGGCATTGTGCTCGGCGATGACGGCGCCGATCTGGCTGTGGCACCGTTCGACCTTGAGGTGCCGGCCCGCCGCGCCGATTTCGCCACCGGGCCGCGTACCGGGGTGAGCGGTCTCGGTGGGCAGTCGAGTACCCGTGGCGCTTCTGGGTGCCGGTGGAGGCATCCGTTTCGCCGTATCGGCGATCGACCCGGCAGGCGCGTCGCTAGACCAGCGCCGTCGGCACCAGGGCAGCGCAGCCGCAGGCCCAGATGAGGCTCGACAGGGTGCCGATGATGAACCGCTCACGCGATTCGGCTGCGGCCAGCTCGGTGAACCGGCCGACACCCTTGATGGCGACGACGATGGCGATGGCCTCGGGAAAGCCGGCCAGGATCGCGCCGGCCACGGCCAGACGTTCCAGGATGCCGATGGTCACGCCGCCCCGCAGCACCTCGTGAGTCTCCGGGTCGCTGACCCCGGCCAAGGTCGGGGCCGGTTTGCCGGCGTTCAGCACCATGATTCCGCCGTGCTGGCCGGGCGGTACCGAGTTGTTGGTGGCCAGATCGAGGGCGAGCACGGCGACCGGGCCGCCACCGATCACGGCGAGGGCCAGCGCGAGCATTCCGAGCACGATACCGAACGCGCTGGGGCCGGGGCCCATCGGGACCGCGGCGAGCACGAGGGCCAGGGCGAGTGTGGCCATGGCAGCGATCGCGTAGAGCTGGCGGTGCAGTTTGAAGGCGATCGCGGCGCAGGTGAGCGAGGCCAGGGTGACCAGGATCAGGGCGACCCAGTACAGGAACGTGAGAACGTTGAAAGTCATAGGGTTTCCGATTCGTTCGCGTCGTGGTCGAGTTGCTCTAGCAGCCTAACCAACGCCGGTCGGGCTGCCTGCTCGACCCGGTACTGCGCTGCCTTGAGTCGCTGGCTCACGGCCCCAGTCGTGATTCCAAGCTCGGCAGCAATATCGGTCTGGGCCAGCCCGCTTTCGAAGAGGTCGCCGGCTTCCCAGCCCTGGGGGGTACGGCGTTGACGCAGCAGCAACAGCATGGTGACGAGTGCCTCGATGCCCGGGGCGGCTGCATCAGCTGGACTGACCTCGAGCGCAAAGTGCGCCTCGGTTCGCTTCGCGCGCACCACGGCATCGCGGGCCGCGATGAACGCACCGCCGGTGGCCTGCCGGGTAGACGCCGGCAGGGGAGTGCGCACGCTTCCCACACCGAGCCCGACGCTCCAGTGGCCGGACCGATGGAGCGCGAGAATCGTGGAGAGAGTCGGCCGCGCCGCCGACACAAGCAGCTGAATCTCATCGCCGGCGGTCTGGTCGGGCGGCAGGCTGAAGGCATCCGGATTCTGCGCCAGGAGTCGGGCGATCATCTCCCGCGCACGATCGTGATCGTTGCGGCTGTCGATCTGGTCAGCGGTGATGACAAACATGGCTCAGGCTCCGTCCTGCATTCAGTCTAATTAAGCCCACAGGCTAAATCAAGTCCAGTATAGGCTTTAGGCTGAATTGTCACGCGAGGAGAGTGGATGCTGCCGCCGATTCGGTGAGGCGGCCCCGGCTGGTAATCTGAACGCGTGTCAGACCCCACCATCCTTGCCCAGCAGACCAATGATCTCTCCTTCGATTCCGTGTGGGAGGAGATCAACTGGCGCGGCCTCGTGCACGTCTCCACCGACGAAACCGAGCTCAAAGCGCTGCTCGATGGTGACCCGATCACCTACTACTGCGGATTCGACCCGACCGCGGCGAGCCTGCACCTCGGCAACCTGGTGCAGCTGCTGCTGATGCGGCGTCTGCAACTGGCGGGGCATCATCCGCTCGGCCTGGTCGGCGGTTCCACCGGACTAATCGGCGACCCGCGCCCCACCGCCGAGCGCACGCTGACTCCCACCGACACCGTGGCAGAGTGGGTGGGCTACCTGCAGGCGCAGGTCTCCCGGTTCCTGAGTTCCGAGGGCGAGAATGCCGTCACGCTCGTGAACAACCTGGACTGGACCGCGCCCTTGAGCGCGATCGACTTTCTGCGCGAAATCGGCAAGTACTACCGCGTGGGCACCATGCTCAAAAAGGATGCCGTCAGCGCGCGTCTCAATTCCGACGCCGGCATCAGCTACACCGAGTTCAGCTACCAAATTCTGCAGGGCCTGGACTACCTCGAACTGTTCCGCAGCTACGGCTGCGTGCTGCAGACCGGTGGCAGCGACCAGTGGGGCAACCTCACCAGCGGAACCGATCTCATCCGTCGCGCCGAAAGCGGCACCGTGCACGCCATCGGCACCCCGCTCATCACCAACAGCGACGGCACCAAGTTCGGTAAGAGCGAGGGCAACGCGGTCTGGCTCGACCCGAACCTCACGAGCCCCTACGCCTTCTACCAGTTTTGGCTCAACACCGATGATGCCGACGTGGTCTTTCGGCTCAAGGTGTTCACGTTTCTCTCACGTAGTGAGATCGAGCGATTCGCCGAACTCGTCGAAACCGAACCGTTCCGCCGAGAAGCGCAGCGCCGGCTCGCGCTCGAGGTGACCAGCCTCGTGCACGGCCAGGCGGCGACGGATGCTGCCATCCACGCCGCCGAGGCCCTGTTCGGCCAGGGTGACCTGGCCGAGCTCGACCCGGACACTCTGGAGGCCGCCCTGCGCGAACTTCCGCACACCACGACGGCGCCGCACGCGACCGTGCTGCAATTGCTCGTCGACACCGAGCTGTCGAAGAGCATCGGTGACGCCCGGCGTGCGGTTCAGCAGGGTGGGGTGTACCTGAACAATGCGAAGGTCACCAGTGTCGACCTGACCATTGAGGGATCGGTGCTTCCCGGGGGAGTAGCGGTGCTGCGCCGCGGCAAGAAGACGCTCGCGGGTATTTTCGTCGAGTAGCCACCTCGACGGCTCCGTTGCAGGGGGGCGACAGATGCGGATGGCAAGATGTCGACGTGGAAACTCTTCGAACCGAACGCCTGCTGCTGCGCCCCTGGACCCTCGATGACACCGACTTCGTCTTCGGTCTGTATTCGCTGTGGTCCGTGCAACAACACATCGGGCTGAATCCACGGGTGATGACCGACCGCGCCGAGGCGATCGCGGTGATCAACCGCTGGCAGGGAATGGAACATCCCATTCATGCCATTCGAGCGGTGACGGATGCCGACACCGGCGAGATCTTCGGCAACCTATTGCTCAAGTCCATTCCGGCGTCGAGTCCGGTGACGCCGCTCGTGCCGTCGGGGGATACCGAGATCGGCTGGCACTTTCACCCGAACGCGTGGCACCACGGCTACGCGACTGAAGCGGCATCCGCTGTGTTGGCCGAAGGCTGGAAGACGGGACTCGACCGGGTGGTGGCGGTGACCACGCCCAGCAACCGGCCGTCGCAGCGGGTGTGCCTTCGTATCGGCATGACGCATAAGGGCAGGACCGACCAGTACTACAACTCGGTGAGCGAACTCTTCCTGGCGTTCGCCCCCGAGCCCTAGCCTCCGCGCTTCCCTGCTTTCGGACGGGGCCCAGGCCCCGTCCGTGGGCCCAGTTTATAAACTGGGCCCACGGCTAGAAGGTGGGCCCGGACGCGCCGGGAGGCCCGCCAGGGGCATTTCGGACGTGTTTCGAGCGGATGACCGCCCCCGACACGCCCGGGATGTAGCAGTGAGTTGCGGGGTATCAGGATTCACCGTAATGTCATCTAAGTCACCCCACAGGTTCGGAAAAAGCCAAGCGCTTCCGGCCTCAAGCGGGACCAATCCCAAGTCAAAATAGCCCGAAATTTTTCGCGTGACAGTGACTTGATGAAGTTCACACGAAGTCGATTCAATTTGACTCGTGCTGGGCGACAAGAAATAAGAGTAGTACTCCAGTGCAATGGTCTTCGTGGCCGGCGGCTGGGTGTGTCCGATCCTTGAGAACTCAACAGCGTGCACAATGTCAAATGCCAAAAACCTCGTGGTTGTCGGCCCGTTTCTAG
>NZ_PJJQ01000007.1:0-3787 GCF_002929575.1 Cryobacterium sp. N21
AGGTGCCACCGAGGTGGTCGCCACCTGCTGGCAGCGCACCGCTCATGTGGAAACTGCATGTGTTGGTCTGGTCGTCAGTGCTCATTGATGCTCCCTGTGTGCTTTAGCTGGATGAGAAACGGTGTCGTCGGGGTCACAATTTAACGATTAGCCGCCGCATCGCAGCGGCGTCAAGCTGTGGTGCAGCGATGCTTCGACGCTGCTGTGAGGCGGTGCGTCGCGGGCTGCCGACGTGACGGGAAGCCCGATAGAGAGATCGTATTCCCGCAAGGTGTGCGTGGCATGCCAAGAAAGTGACTGACTTCTAGACGGCGGTGGTGCGGTGGCCGAGCGCACGACGGCCAAACCATGAGACGTGCGATCACGGGCACCGCGTCTATCAAGGGGGCGCTTGCGAGAGTTTCCGTGGTCTCAAGTCATTCCAGAAGCATTGCACCAGCATCGGAATCGTGCTCGAACAGCAGGACTGTTCCGCGTCCGTCCCAGAAGCGGAGCGCGTCGATCTCGAGCTGGAAACTGGAATGAGGCGGAGTCAGTCGCAAGAGGAGCAGGACCCCGTCACGAGTCACCGGCAGAGCGATCGCATTCGAGCCATGGAGCGCGCTGCCACCCGGCCGCAGACGCCAATCAGCGCACTTGTCTGCAATGCGGCCAGGGAGCGAGTCAAGCCATTCCGTCCCGTCGCTCCACCAACGTGGCAGCTCTCGAAAGGACTGAGGGATTTCGATCTCGTGTTCAGGCCGGGCCGAATCTCTCATCCCCCGAGCGTAACCAACCACACCTCGCCTCGGGCCGCACGTTCAGCGGGTCCCTAGAGTGAGGAAACACGGTCCCTTTCCGGAGCGCGACACGTGTTGGACCATCTGTGTGCAGCGCCCGCAAGCCGAACCCTGAGCAGGCAGGACTAATTGTTGGGCGCTGACTGCCATGCTTGTCACATGGCGAAACCGAACGATCTCCTCGCAGTCCTTGTCGACGCGGACAACGTGTCCCCTGCAAAGATCGGCGCAGTCCTCGCCGAGGTCGCACGTTTCGGGACTGCCTCTGTCAAGCGGGTTTACGGTGATTGGACCAAGCCGAACCTGAGCAGTTGGAAGCCTATTGCGAGCGAGCACGTGATTCAGCCGATGCAGCAGTTTGCCAACACGATCGGCAAGAATGCGACCGACAGTGCACTGATCATTGACGCCATGGACCTGCTCTACACGCGCCGCTTTCACGGGTTCTGCATCGTGTCATCCGACAGCGACTTCACCCGTCCCGCATCCGCGAAGAAGGCGTCACCGTCTATGGGGTCGGAGAGCGGAAGACACCCCAAGCGTTCCGCAACGCGTGCGATCAATTCACATACCTCGACGTGCTCGACGAGGCTGCAGCGGAGAGCACCGCGGCAGCGCTCACGCGCGTTCCGCCTCCGAAACTACGCAGCGACACGAAGCTCATCTCCGGGCTGCGGATAAGCGTCACCCCTGCATCCGGAGAGGACGGATGGGCGAATCTTGCCACGGTGGGCCAGTTAATGCGTAAGCAATAGCCCGACTTCGACTCACGAAACTGGGGCTATGCCAAGCTGTCCGACCTAGTTCGAGCGACGGAACTCTTCCTCATCGAGACCCGACCTGCTGGCGGACTGCAGCTACAAAACAAGAAGAAGAACGGTGACTGCGCACGGTCTCGACCGGTGCGAGAGCACAAGGGCTTCAATCGCTCGCGTTGCTCAACCCCAGGCCTGACGACCTGCACGCGGTAAACCCCTTCAGCGGGCCCGGGAACTCAGCCCCCGATGCAGTCACCGCTTCCGCTGTAGCAGGGGCGATAATTCGGGTTAATCGTTGAAGCCGGGGGTTCAGGGCGCCAGTCGATCCTTGGCACTGACATCAACAGCGCCACTCCAAGAGCCATGATCAACGCGACGCTCGCGATGAACACGAGGCCGACCCGACGCTGCACGATTGCCCTCACGAGCAGCCCGACTTGAAGGGCGAGCGTGATTCCGGCGGTCACCCAGTAGCCCACGATGTCCGAGGTTGGCGGCTGCGGGCTCAAGCTTGCTGAAAACGCGCGGCGTACGAGCTCGAAGGTCAGCACGAAAGTCACAAACGCGGACCCGAGAGTAAGCAAGTCGAAGCCGCCCCTTTTTGCAGGGGCGGTTGCGTGGTCACTGACGGTAGCAACGTCGCCGATTCCCCGCCATTCGCTCATGACGCCAGCCTAGTCACGGTCGCTCGGGAGCTGATCTGGCAGCTCGACCCCTCTGGACTCGTCTGCGATTTCCTAACTCGTCACTTCAGGCTACGCATAGTCCCGGAGGTGATCGTGATCGCTCGCCAGCACTTCTATCGTGGCAAATGCGGACGGTGCACTCTACTCACCTCTATGACCGCGCGCGTCGGATCTCGGGTGCCGGTGCTCAACTGGCGCTCAGTACCTGCAAGCGGGACCCCCACTGCGACGACTATTGACCCGTTCACAGCAGAGCGGGATGGTCTCGCCATGGATGGATTACTCATTGGATACGCACGCGTTTCCACAGAGGAACAAGATCTCACCGCCCAACAAAACGCCCTGGAACGACTGGGCGTTAGATCGTCACTGATCTACACCGATCATGGTCTGACCGGAACGAACCGGGCCCGGCCCGGCCTTCGCGAAGCGCTGGCCGCCTGCCGTGCTGGAGACACCCTCGTCGTCGCCAAACTCGACAGACTTGCACGCTCACTTAGAGATGCGAAAGACATCATTGACGAGCTGACGGCTAAAGACGTCAAGCTGAGTATTGGCGGAGCGGTGCATGATCCGAACGATCCGGTCGGGCGCCTCCTCTTCAACGTACTGGCGATGGTCGCCGAGTTCGAGTCGGACCTGATCCGCGCCAGAACGCCGGAAGGAATGCAGGTGGCCAAAGCGAAGGGACGTCTTCGCGGTAAGCAGCCCAAACTGTCGGTGGCGCAGCAGAAACACTTGATCGAAGTACACAACGCTGGCCTACATTCCAGCGCTGAACTGGCGGAGCTTTTCAACGTTGCGCAGTCGACCGATTATCGAACTATCCAACGTCAGTCCGACTCGGGCCATTGATCGGGGCCTCAACCGAAGTCTCGTTGCCGGACTTGCCGGTCCGGCAACGGGAACCGTAAACGGGCACTTTCGACGTAGCTAAACTTGCGTGGAAATCGGTCAGAATCGGGGGACTTCAATGTTCGATTTGCAGGCAGTCGGCGAACTGATAAGCGACCAGGATCTCAGCGGCTACAGAACCGCTTCCCTCCTCATCAGCGTTTGGTCTTACGTGATCACTGTCATCGCACTCTGGCCAGTTTTTGCAAAGACAGGCATCGCAGGATGGAGCGCGCTGATTCCGATCTTGAATACATACGTCCTGGTCAAGATCGCTGGACATCATGGGGCACTGACAATCCTGTATTCCATCCCCATCGTGAACCTCATCGTCAGCATCGTCGTGGCATTCGGCTGTGGGCGTGCGTTCGGCAAAGGCGGAGCGTTCAGCTTCTTCTTGCTGTGGCTGCTCTCGCCCGTCGGTTTTCTCATCATCGGCTATGGTCGATCGAAGTTCGTCGGCGATCTCGGCAGGCAAACGATGCAGGCCGCGTAGCCTCTGCATGTCGCGGTGGCAACCTTGGGCGACACAGGTCGCGACAGATTGCTGAGCCAGAAGTTGGCCGGCTCGATGTTTCAAAGGGGAATTCCCTGCGCGACGGATCCGCGGCCAATCGGGCCGATTGCCGAGCGCCCAGATTCTGGGTCAGTGGGGGGACCGTAGCTGGTC
>NZ_PJJQ01000024.1:0-92422 GCF_002929575.1 Cryobacterium sp. N21
CCGCTGGTGTTCTCTGTGGCGGCTCGTAAGGCCTGAGCCTTCCGGGGTCATGTCCCGCTGAGGAATGCGCGTGACCGGTAGGGGTTCCGCTCCCGGGCGGTGATGCCGCTATTCTGCGGCAATAGAGCACCGCCACTCTTCTTCAATAGCCACAGGGGTGGCGGAAAAATTCGGCTGCGTCAGCCGATGAGTGTCGACCATGCGACATCGATCACGCAGAGACCATCGTCGGTTTCGCGGTAAAAGACGTAGCCGGGATGTTTGTCACCCGGAGTCGCCCCCTCGGGAAGACCCTCCAGGTTGATGTTCCACTGCGGATCGAGTGGTACTTGTTCATCCCAGTAGTCGGCAAAGAACCGTTCCGGCTCGCCTGCAGAGCGGCCTTCCCAATCTTTTGCCGTACCGAGGTCGGCTTCGGCGTCTTCGCAAACGAGATCAGATGTCCCGCCAGAAGCGAGGTCTTTGATGAGGTTCTCGGTAGTTTGGATAACTTGAGCACCGTCGTTCCCCCAAATTAGCGTGTCTACGGAGCACCCGCTCAAGACCACTGCGCACACAGTTGCGAATCCGGCGAGAGCGAGAGCGCGACGAGGCTTCATGCCTTGAGGCTACAAGATGGCACGTCGCCGAATCACGTGAAACGGAGATTCCTAGAGCCCGCGTGATTTCTTGTCGTGCCCGCTCCGCGTTCCGCGAGCGGACACTCTACGCGTGCTCCTCGACATCAACGAGCCAGCCTTCCAGCGAGCGTCGGCGTTGCTCGGGCGGTGGAACAGCGGTCCCTTCGACGCGAGGAAGCGGTTCGTCGTCGTCATCGATGCGCAGCCGAACTCCCTGAGCCGAGGTTAACCTCGCTGAATTCGTAACTGGCTCGATCTCGATCATGTATCGAGAGGGGGAACGGGCGAGGAACGCTCCGTTGCCGAACTCGCGGCCAACCTCCGCCCACTCGTCGCCGTCCGCCGCTTTGATCGATTCCGGCGGCGCGCCGTGGCCGGGACGACGTAATGACCAACGCTCGATGACGTCTCGCGTGACCTCGTGTACCGCGACTACCCGGCCGCGCACACGATCGGTGAACTCTTCCTCATGGTGCGACTCCATCGCTTCCACCGCGGCGAATAGTTCCGGTCCGAGCATGTCAGCGAGAGCAGCATGCGGCGTTCGCGTCTCGATACCGAAGTCGACCTCATCGCCGATGGCAAAAGCATCGCCACAGCACGCCCATTCCCATTCCGTCAGCCACACGCGCGTCATAAACCCACGCTAACCCAACGCCCACACCGCGACGCAGCCGACTCGGTCGGGGATCCTCCGCCGGTACGTTGTAACTGCCCCACTCAAGGTTCCCTATGAGACATTGCGCGCCCCGACCCCCGGCTCTGCATGTTGTCCTCAACCGGCGACGCGGAACACCCGCTATCGGCGCCTCTTCGCCCGGGCGCCGAATTCGTCAAGGACCCGAACGACGTCTTTGGCGAGCCAGATTCGATTTCGCCGTCCGTCGGTAATTTGAGTCAGAATGTCAGCGTCAACGAGTCGGTCGATAGCGACCTGAGCGTTGACGGTCGAGACGCCAAGCTCAGCCGCGGCTGCGGCCGCTCCGATCACGGGTTGACGAAGCAGAACGCCTACTAGTCGATGGGCCGCCGAGTCTCGTCTTGCGTTGATGCGCCCGCGCCAGTCGACCTGCACAGTTTCTAGATCCACTACGAGGATGCGTCCGTTGTGCACCGCGGCGAACGATGCGTCCGCGATGGAGCGGATTATCGGGGCAATATTTCCGGACCGGTATGCGCTGAGGGACTCGAAATATCGACTGGTGTCGTGGAGGAGCCCCGCGGACACCGGAACGGCGACATTGTGAGTGAGCTTCCCCGCGCGCAGCATCGCCTGAATAAGAGCGCGACCGACCCTTCCGTTGCCGTCAGGGAACGGGTGGATGGTTTCGAATTGAGCGTGAGCGATCGCGGTCTGAGCGAGCAAAGGAAGGTCGTCGCGGCTGGCGAAGGCGACGAGATCATCCATGAGCTCGGGGACTCGATCGTGATGCGGTGGCACAAACTGTGCGGTGTGGGGCCCTAGGTTCCCGCCTCCGATCCAGACCTGTTGGTCACGCCAGTAACCAACGATGTCCGGATTGCTGTGCTCGAGGAGTGCGCGATGCATTTCCAGGATGGCGCGTCCGTCGATGGACTCGGACAGTGCCAGGGCCGCTTGCATTGCTCGGACGTTGCCGACGATAAGTTGTGCGTTCTTCGAGGCGTGCTCACCGAGCTCCGCCAGCGCGATCTGGCGTGCTCCGCTCGTGAGATTCTCAATCTCTGAGCTGGAGGCGCTCTCCGTGCGCAGGAGAATGGATGCGAATGGTGCCGCGATCTGTCCCACTTCGGCATCGAAGCGGGCAAGCTCACTGGCGGCCTCTTCGGTCACCGCGTGGAGTTCGCTGCTCAGCGGGATATCGAGATCGGCAATGAATGCGGGCACCGATGCCAAGTACGGCCCGGATGCCAGACGCTTCTGCGTTCGTGAACCATAGTCGTCTTGGACGCTGCGCCAGGGCCGTTCCTCGTAACCGATTGGCGCCCAGGGTAACTTTTCGTCAAACGTGGCCATGGAATAACTATACCAATGCTTAGCGATAGATCCATAGTTATGTGCGCGTCCTGTTCTGACTTATCCCGCACGCCGGATCTAAAGGCTGAACCGCAATTGTTCGTCCCATAGGGGGTTCCGCTTGCGGGCACCCTCGGACCAAGGCGCCGCGTGGCTCGCCCGTTGCAATCCTCATACGGGAGGTGTCTCGCAACCTCAGTGTGTCGAAACACATAGGTTATAAGACATGCAAGTTGCGAGACACGTCGGGTATTGACCTGAAGCCGGTGATCTCCGGCGAAAACCACGATTCTGGTATCGTCTCTTCGGTGAATGCGCGCTGTGTTCATGCGTCACGGGACGACCTCGGACGCTGCGGTTTGTAGGGGGACGACCTCCAATAAAGGCAGGCTCATGCCCATCAAGCGCCACACGGATTCTCACACCCCTACCCAGGTCTGCTCGAACGATGGCTGGTCGGCGCTGCTGAGCCGATCAACGACGATGACCCTCGCGATCGCCTGGCTCGTCTCGATCGGCGTGTTGACAGTCGGCCATGACCTTGTGGCACACCCGCCGAGTGTGGCAGTTGCGGTGGGTGTGTTCCTGATTGTCCTCGCAGCGATCATGGTCGCCGCGTTCGGAGTCGTCCACCAGGCTGAGGAGCTAGCCCACAAGCTGGGAGAACCATTCGGCACGCTGATTCTGACGTTGACCGTCGTCATCATTGAAGTGGTCCTTATTTCCTCGGTCATGCTTGGGCCGTCGGAATCGACGACGATCGCGCGCGACTCAGTATTCGCCGTCATGATGATCATCATCAACGGGGTCATGGGTGTCTCTCTCCTCCTCGGCGGCATGAAGCACGGCCCGCAGCGCTACAACAGGGAAGGCGCATCGGTCTATGTTGCGATGATCGCAGTGTTGTCGCTGTGCACGCTCGTACTACCAAACTTCACAGTGTCCACATCCAACGGGAGTCTGGTGCCTGCGCAGGCCATCGCCGTCTCGGTACTGGCGGCGGCACTTTACGGGTTCTTCATCTACCTGCAGACGGGGAAGAGCCGGGCGTTGTTCACACAGCCCAGCCACGCCCAACCGCTCTGTGAAAGCGTCACGACCTCCAATATTCCCGAATCCCGTTCCGACTCTCGTGCAACCGCTGTCGCTGGCGTCGACGCCAACGCCAACGTCGGCGCCGGCGTGGGCAGAGGCGAGCTTGTCCGGCGGATGCTCCTGCTAGTTGGTACCGTCCTGCCGATTGTGTTGCTCTCCCACGACCTTGGGATCTTGGTCAACGCTGGCATCGAAGCCACGGGCGCCCCCACCGCATTGGGCGGGGTGATCATCGCGATCATCGTCTTCACACCAGAGGCGATTACCGCAGTTCGGGCGTCGCTGGCCAACGAGACCCAACGCACTCTCAACCTCGGGCTCGGGGCGTTCGTGTCCACGGTCGGACTCACCATCCCGACAGTACTGATCATCGGCCTAACCACAGGCCAAGAAGTCATTCTTGGAGAATCAAAAGCAAACATGGTGCTCATCGCAGTGACACTAGCAACGAGCATCATCACCTACTTCTCACCCCGCACCACTGCCCTCCACGGAGCTGTCCACCTCATGCTGTTCGGCATGTTCACCGTTCTCCTCTTCGCCCCATAACACCCCGATCTCAGTCGAGCGAAATTCTCGACACAACCAAAATGCGACTCAGGCTCAACCCGATACTGCGCCAGCCTTTAAACAATCATTCATGAGACACCCACGTCGTTTCCTTGACCGTGACTGTGACTGTGACTGTGACTGTGAGCGATCTTAGGCGACGTTCTGTGACCATAATTTGGCACATTAGTGCCGCACAACCCATGGGATACAAGACGCTGACCCCGCTCAGGACCGGCGCGGGAAATCAGTTCGATGTGCCAAATAGCGATCATTGAATGCCGCCAGAGAGCGCAAAAAATCACGCACGTCCCAATTGCTGAAGCTCGCGGGCGTTGTTGCTGTGGGCTTGGCTGCTCGCAAACGATTAGTTTCGGGCTGAGGATTCATGCAAGCGGACGGGACAATAGGGTCATGGCATCAGCGAGCGACGACTTCAACCTGACGATGAATGAGTTGCGAGCCGTGGTCCGATTCGCCGCCGAGAGTGCGCAGACCGTGCTCGCGGAGTTCGAGGCTGACGCACCAGACGACACGCGTCCGCGCGAAGCACTCACTGCAGCACTGGCATTTGCTGAGGGAACACCGCGAACGAACCTCCAACGAACAACCGCCTTTGCTGCTCATCGCGCGGCAAAGAGCGCGCCGACCGAGATTGCACAGTTGGCGGCGCTCGCTTGCGGCGATGCCGCGGCCGCCGCATACCTTCACCTGATAGCGAGGGCGACGCAGGTCGGTCACATACTCCGGGCCGCTTCCTGTGCTGCGCGGGTCGCCGAGCTGAAAGCGGATGGCGATGAGAGTGTGGGCAGGGCAACCATCAGTGCACTCGCAGCGCACGCCATTCTTCCCCTTCCCGATGTGCTTCGCCGGTATCCGGTCGCACCGCGGGGAAGGTCGCGACTGTCACAACTCATGAGCGCACTTGACGCTGCGATCAGGAACCGAAACTAGGAACCGAAACCGATCCTGGCGAAACCACGTTTCAATACGGGCCACGTTTGCAGCATCCTTCGCGATGCCCAACCACTGACGTCTCGAAATCGATTTATGGCCCTACTTTCAGTCGGCGTTAACAGTCGGCGGTGAAGTCGCGTTTGACGAGGTCGGGCATGCTCGCGGCCGCATTCGCATCGGCTTCGGTCGTGATGCGGAAGGGCCGTGGTTGGCAGGCGACGAGGCCGATTTGGCGCATGAGTTGCCGCACCACCTCGGGCGAGCACTCGGTCTGTTCCGCGCCGAGGTCGGCGTGGATGCGACGGTATCCGTAGGTGCCGTCGGACTCCTCAAAGAAGTGCTGGATCCGGGCGATCAGCGCCTCGCGACGGGCCGACGTCGCCGATTGCGGACGCGTTCCCTAGTGATAGAAGCCGGACGTGGAGACGGCCAGCCAGAGGCACATTTGCACCATTGAGTTCCGGTTGGTGGGCTCAGATTTTTGGGAGTCGATGTATTCGTACTTGCTCACTACCGCTGCTCCCGCGCGAGGTAAGCGCTGGCTTTTTTCAGGAATGCGGTCTCCGCCCGCAGCTCTTGAACTTCCCGCTCGAGTTCCTTCAAACGGGCCCGTTCCGAGACCGTCAAGTCGGTTTCGGTGCCGCCGTTGGCTTCGCGGTATTTGTTGAGCCAGTTCCGGAGCGTCTCGGGGCTGACGCCGTATGCGGTGGCGACGTCCTTGATCGGTTTGGAGGTGTTGATCACCTCACGGCACAGCTCGTCTTTGAAGTCTTGGGTGAAACGCCTACGTGCTGCGGCCATGTTGATCTCTACTTTCAGCGAACCCTCATTTTAAGAGGGCCCACTGTCCGAGATATCCGCGGCAGCTCAAGAAACTGACTTATACAGGTTGACATCTTCCGGTGGGAACCAGTGTCGGCCGAGCCATTCAAGAAAGCTCACTGCCTGGTGGTCGGCTTTTCCCAGTTGGACCTTGCCGGTACTTCCATCAAAAATATCGTCATATCCGGCCAATTGCTTCACCGCAATACTCGAGAGGGGCCGAAAGCCCATCGTCCATTTGGGAAATTGGCGTAAGAGGATCTGCTCTTCACTCACCTTGTTGACATTGCGGTGCCGTGAGTCTGCGCAAATAGCGGCGAACCGAGCGTGAACTTCCCTGTCGGGCCCCTCCAGAATTTGTATGAATTTGCCCTCGTGGTAAATGAGTGCACCGGTGAGATGATTCTCCTCGTTTTTTGCTCGCGCATGCACGAGAATTTCAGCGATGTCTTCATCCGACAAGGGGACCGCCACAGCACTCACGTAGGCAATAGATAGCACGATGTCCTCCGCACGAAAGACACTTAGTATGCTCCTCGGCGACGCGACCTAATAGACCCCAAGCGAGGGGTACTAAGTTATGTTTCAATCATGTGAGAAAACTCGTGTCAGCGACGGTTGAGATCTAGTCCAAAATCGGGCTCTCCTGACTCTTCCGTGGGTTAATTTCGTCCGGGGAGCACGGGTTTGTGCCCGCCGAGGCTGAGCATGGCGAGGGCGATGAGGGCGTCGGGTGATGTGAAGCCGAAGGCGATGCGGGTCATGAGGCGGATCTTGGTGTTTATGGATTCGACGCGGCCGTTGGAGAGGCCGTATTCGATGGACGCGAGGATCGCGGTGCGGTGCTTGACGATGCTTTTCTGCAGTTTCACGAAGGACGGAATGCGGCAGCGTCGGGCCCAGCCGACCCATTTGTCGAGGGCTTCGGTCGCTTCGTCGAGGGGCAGTGTGAAGATCACCCGGAGGCCTTCCTTCAGGTAGTAGGCGCGTGCCAGGCGAGGGTCGGTCTGCACGATCCAGGCGAGCTTGGCTTGCTGCTTCTCGGTCAGGTTTTCCGGGTTCTTCCAGAGGGCGTAGCGGCAGTTCTTGATGCCGGCAGCTCGGGCGCTGTCCGGGCGAGCAGGAGCGTCGGCGGCAGGCCGGCCACGGGTGCGTCGGGCATCGTTGTGGCGGGCGGCTGTGCGGGCATCGTTCCACGCAGTTCGGCGGACGTCATCGAGGGCTTCGGTGGCCCATTTCACGACGTGGAACGGATCAGCGCACCGAACGGCGTTGGGCGCTCGTTCCTTGACAACACTGGCGATTCAGGCCGCACCGTCCGCGGAAACATGCGTGATCTGCGCTGAACGCTCAGGGCCTAGCGCGTCAGAGAACGTCGCGAGGGTGGCTTTGTCCTGGCCCGGTGCGGCCCAGACGAGGCGGCCGGAATCGTGGTCGACGACGCAGGTCAAATACTTGTGGCCGCGCTTGTAACTGATCTCGTCGATCCCGATCCGTGTCAGGTCCGCGAACTGGTCGTATTGCTTTTCGGTGTCGGCCCAGACCCTGGTGATGATTGCGACGACGGTGCGCCAGGCGATGCGCATCAGCACGGTGATGGCGGTCTTGGATGTTTGCGTGGCCAGCCACGCGACCTGGTCGTCAAAGAATCGTGTGGCCGCTGTGGTGCCGAGCCCAGGGGACGGCGGCGACGGTGACGCCGTGGACGCGGCAGGACACTCAGGGTGCGTCGGCTTCGAGGTGAACTTGAATCGAGCCCACGTCTAACCCTCGCCAGCGACGCCGCCCGTCATCGAGGTCGTAGCGTGGGCTGCGCTTCTGACAGGATCCGCATCGGTTCCGCCTCGGCGCCATCGGACGCACCGACGCGATCAAAATCCTGCCCTCCAGATCAAGATCGATGTCCTCGACGAACGTGTTCTCGACACCGAGGAGGGTTCGCCATATTCTTAGAGTTCGCACGCCGCTTTTTCCGTTCCTAAGTTTCTTACCTTTGACAGTTAGAAACCTAGGCGGAGAGCGGCGTGCGGCCGTTAAGGCGCTCCCAACGGACCCACGGTTACGTCAGGAGAGCCGCTTTAGAGCTGGATTCTTGCTGTGTCGATCAGTTCGACCCAGCGCGTTCGACGGCCGGTGCCTTCTCGGATCGCTGGGGCCGGGGCGTAGACGTCTGCTTCGGACAGGGCGGCCAGGTTGAGCCCGGTGAGGTCGACGATGTCGACGATAGGCACTTGATAGGTGCGGTACGGTCCAAGCGGTGGGGGAGTGCCGTACATGAGGGCTGGAGCGCGGACGGTGTCGAGGTCGATGTCTTTCAACTGTGGACTTTGGTCGAGGACGAACCCAGCAGCGTGCAGAACAGTGGATCCTTCCGCAGTCGTGGTCCACGCCGCGATCTTCCAGAACGCTTGCGGGATCTTCACGCCGCGATATGTCGAGTCCTCGGCTGAGAGCACGGGAGCGGTGAACACGCTGATGCGGTTACCGTTGGTGCGTGCGTAGGTGAGGACGTGGTCCTCGAGGCCGAGCCAGAGTTGTTTCGATTGGTTGAAGTCTGCTGCTTGCGGGGCGGCGTTGGTGTAAGCGAAGGTGTCGTAATTTGCTCGGCGGGCTGTCGTTATATCGCCCCAGACCGGGTCCTGGCGCCGGACGAGGTGCCCGCGGTCGAGGTCGTTTCTGGCGTAGACGCCCTCCCCCGTCTGTTCGTAGAGCGGTATCCGCGAGTCGAGGTGCCAGTCGTCGCCTCGGTCAACGGTAACGAGGTAATCCCCGTCGATGTTGACGCCGGTCGCAATCGCGAGGCGCCGCGCGGGGTCGAGAAGCACGGTGAAATGTGTGTAAAGCAGTTCACGAATTAGGGTCCCTACAGGAGGAGCCGGGAGCGCCAGAGGAATTTCAAAGAAATCGGCGTCATATCCAGCAGGAGAAAATAATGCGGCGTCCATGGTGATAGTCAAGCAGCCAGAGCCGACAGGTGGGGCTTTCGGACTTATCTGGCGGCGTTGAGGGGAAGATCCTTTTCGCTGTGTCTTGTATTGGTCAGAGAAACGAATGGCCGAAAGGGGGGGGGGGGNGGGGGGGGGGGGGTATTGCTGTTCCTTATGGACTGCATAACCTTAAAAAACTAGGCAGTTCAAGGAGCTGTGTGAATAAAGTAATCGTGACATTACGACGCCGATTTGCGCGATGGCCAGTTTTCGTTCTGGTCGGCGTGAATCGGTGCGGTCAGCTACCCGCTGTTCTCGTGGATCCGGTGGATAGCACAGTGCGGGTCATTCATGGCTTGTGGCTGGGTGACAGCGTCGACGATGGGCGTGATGGCAAGACGTACTGCAGAGTGAAGCGGGTCGTGCGGAGACTCTGATGAGTAGTGGATTGACCACAATGTTTCAAGTTACAGGCGCCAACGTCAGCGCTACATTGTTCGAAGCTGTTGAGTTGGAAGGTGAATTCGACGGGCGCACAGTCTGTTCCGCCGGCCGTCTGCCGCGCATGAAAGCTGTTATGACAGCAAAAATCCCCGATCCCCTGCTCTCTTTCGAGATTTTCACATAGGTATTTGGCAGGACATTCGACAGCTTCCCTGCCGATGAAAGTCAGGCAGGGGAGCTGTCGACGCTGGATGGTGACGGCGAAATGCGCTCCGCGGGCATCGTTACCGATGCGTGAGGCGTCCCGTGCTTTCAAAACGCCTGAGGCAGCTCCGTGGAACCATACGCCATCAACTTTCCTCTCCCCGAACTGGGTTATTTTTTTGGAAATTTGACTTGGTTCATCCCGTTACATTTAGCACTACGAAAGTAATTAACCTAGTTAGCTACTTTTTGCGGCACAAACTGAGTGTGTCGCTTGATGAATATGCGTACGACATACCAAATGCAGTTGACGTTTCCTGAGCGGAAATTTCTCGGCAGAGATATTACGGCCCAGTTGTTTCTTTTCACATAGTGGAGAGGGTGGGCCACATTCATGTGGCTAGGCCAGGTCGTCTCCGTGTGAAAACGTCTCCTGTGATGTTGTGAATCATGCATTCCCCTTTCGCTTACCCGGGGCGTTGTCGCGCCCTGCCTCCACATGCCTCTGTGACGTGGCACAACGGCTCGGCTGTACCTGCAGTGACGTTTCGGTGAACCGGGTGGGCACCCGGGATTTATTAGCTGGAAAAAAATAGTGGACCTGTGTAGGCGTCGGCTCGACAACACAATTGTCCATAACAACGGAATATCTCTTGCGTACACAATCCGAAAATGAAATGGGTGAGGTGGAAACGCTGACTAGTAGTGGACCGACGGTACGACTCACAACCACGAGCCCTAACGCCAACCTCACGACGTTCGAAGCTGTTCAATTCAACGATGTTGAGGTCAAAGATGATTTTTTTCGGGCGCACAGTCTGGGCTACCGCCGATCGGCTGCTCGCCTGCCGCGTTCGAAACTGTCATGACAGCGAATATTCCCGATTCCACTGCTTTTGTCCGAGACCTTCACAGTGGTATCTGGCAGGACATCCGCCAGTTCTTTCATGCTGACGAAAGTCAGGTAGGGATGCTATCGACGCTTGCAGGGGAGAGCGAAATACGGTCCGGGCGTATCTTCACCGATGCGTCTGGTCTCCCGTACTTGCGTGACGCCGTCAACCTTATGTTCAGCATTAACGACATCGAACGTGGAGACAACGTGCTTGTCATTGCCTCTACCTACAACGAAGCATTATCGGATGTGGGCAATGACACGCTCAGCGGGGCCGTGTTCACACAAATGGCTTGGGTGTTTGACGGTGGCCGCAGCTCACCGGTCAGCGTCGGCGTGCTCCGCGAATACTTGCGCGAGGTGACAGCTGCCGAGAACACCGCAAGCCAGATTAAAGACAGCTCCTACGTTGAAGGGTGGGTGCTGACCGGCGAACCGGGCGGTCGCAGCCCCTTGCCAGACGAATGCCGCGCATGAACCAGGTGAGATCGCAGTCCTTCGGCCAACAAGAGATACCGGAGGAGAAGATGCGTAACGACGGCAGCGTCTGAACTGTCGGACACGGCGTGAATGAAGGTAGGCATCCTGTCCGAAAATCCCCGGCTCCTTCAACTGCGCCACGCCGCCCTCGTTCTCGCCTTCGCCGACGGCTGCATCCCGCACGACGACGCCGATCGAACCCTCAAGTCCTCGAGCTCTCAAGCGCAAGGTCGCGAAAGGGCCCGCCAAATGTCGTCACCCCGCACATTGATCACAACCCGTTCACGAGCCAGAGACCACCAGTGACACTTATCTGGATGGCATTGAGGCTAAACCAAATGATTAGCCGACCTGTCGACCCCAGAGTAGGGGACACGCCTTGGGGGTATGGCTTGCGCAAGAGCCCGCGATCCTAGTCGTGGCACGGATCCGGGGGTAGAACGCCTGCCGAATGCCTCATTGGCCGGATCCTAGCTGCATGCGTAGCATGAAGTTGGTCGACATAATCGACCGGCTGAGCGACACGGGGGCTTCACGCTTAACGTCGATCAGTTCACCTGATCCGAAAGGCTTTACCATGCGTAAGTCCAGTTTCGCGGCCCTCGCCCTTATCGGCTCGGTCGCCCTCGTCGGTGCCGCAGTCACGCCGGCTATGGCAGATGACGAACCGACTCCTAAGACCGCCACGATCGAGATCGTGGGGGGTGCGCTGTCCATCACGTCCGGCTCGTCTTTCGCCCTTCTTGGGACCGCGGGCGCAGCCGCCGCTCCCGGAACGACCGTTTCAGGAATCGCAGCCGGCATTACCGTAACGGACGACCGCGCCGGCACGACCGGGTGGACGTCATCCGTTTCGATGGCTGACTTCACTGCTGGAACAGGCGTGGCTACCGAAATCTCCGTGGAAGGTGCAGGGTTTTATACCCCAGGGACCGCGACTCAAACCGCAAACCTGGGTACCAGCTCTGTGGCGGTAGGCACAGTCCAGTTCGGAACAACCGGTGGGGCGTTCGTCCAGCAGACGGCGACCAACGTTTCCGGGAACAACGAGTCGACGTGGAGCGCAGACCTGAGCGTTCCTATCCCAGCCAACACTCTGGCCGGTACCTACACGTCGACGATCACGCACTCCGTCACCACCGCGTAGCGCCGCGTTCAATGTGAGGCACCGGACTACCGGTGCCTCACATTCGTCTCCGATCCACTATCTTGACCCCAAGGCTACCCATCGTGCGAAATCTAATACTTGTCGGCCTCGTTGTGGCCTTCCTCGCCGGGGGGACCCCGACGTTCGGTGAAACACGGGGGGAATCAGAATCGTCTGGCGTGGGAATTCGACTAGTGGACGTTCCTGAGACGGCGAAAAATGACCCGAGGGCCCTTTCGGGTATCGTGGACCGCGTGTCTCCGGGTGCGACAATTGAGCGTCGCATCGAGGTTTCCAACCAATCGGACTCCACGAGAACCGTCCGCATCTACACGGGGGCGGCGACGATCGGCAACGGACTTTTCACGGCTGACAGCGACCCGTCCGTCAACGAACTCACCAGGTGGACGACGTTCGGCGGGGAACGACTCACGCTCGAAGCGCAAGCGACAGCTCGCATTCCGGTTACCGTGAGCATTCCGGCCGATGCCGCCGAAAGCGAATATTACGCCGTGATCTGGGCGGAGGTACGCAGCGCCGACATCGGTGGCTCATCAGTTGTGCAGGCCACGCGCGCCGGAATACGGATGTTGTTATCCGTCGGACCCGGAAACGGGCCGCCCGCAGACTTTCACATCGGCGCCCTCACCCCCGCTCGCGAATCGGGGGGAAAGCCGACGGTCTCAGCCGAGGTAACGAACACCGGTGGCCGAGCCGTCGACATCTCCGGCGACCTCACCCTGGCCAACGGCCCCGCCGGTCTCAGCGCGGGCCCCTTCGCCGTGCAGCAAGCCACCACCCTCGCCCCCGGTGACTCAGGCGAAGTGGTCTTCACTCTTTCCGACGAACTGCCGAACGGCCCGTGGGATGCCACCCTCTCGCTCAAGAGCGGACTGGTCGAGCGCGAAGCCGCGGCCACCATCACCTTCCCCGACACCGGAGTCGGTGAAACCGTCGCCCCTAATGAGTCCCCAGTGTTGTTCATCACCCTCGTATCTTCCGGAGCCGTGCTCCTACTTCTGGCGGCCGGCACGTTCTGGTGGCTACACCGTCGTCGGGCCGCCGCCTTAGCTGTAATATCGGGCGCGTCTCGGTAGCGGTGTTTCCGGTATTTTTCATTAATGGGATTCTGCGTTCGGCCAGCGGCCAGCGGCCACGGAAAGTGAAGGCAAAGGCGTTGAGAGCTGGCTTCCAGCGCATCGTCCACCGGGCTCGGCCCACTCCGATGGGATCGAAACCGCGAGTGACCAGATACAAGCATTCCAAAGCGGCCTGTTCAGTGAGGAAATGTCTGGGATCTTGACACTATGTTTCGATTGGATTGCCGCGGAGCATACGCAGGTCTTTGCGCAGAATCTTCCCCGACGATGATTTCGGGATGCTGTCGATGATGGTGATTTGTCTGATCTTCTTGTGAGGTGCTACGCGTTCGGCCACAAACTTCATAATGGCAAGTTCACTGAGTTGAGCGCCGGTCTGAATAACAACAAAGGCTTTGGGCACCTCCTCGCCATCTACGTCGTATCCAGCGACTACCGCTGCGTCGGCAATCAGGGGGTGGCTGACAAGCATCGCTTCGAGCTCGGCGGGTGCCACCTGGTACCCCTTGTACTTGATGAGTTCTTTCAGTCGGTCAACGACAGTGACGTACCCCTCAGAACTTAGGGTTGCGATATCGCCAGTGCGTAAAAATCCATCGCTGTCGAAGGTTTCGGCCGTGGCCTCGGAGTTGCCCAGATAACCGAGCATGATATTTGGCCCCTTACACAACAACTCGCCGGGCTCGCTGACGCCAAAGGAAGGACGGTCAATTTCTTGGCCTGTCATAGGATCGACGAGTTTGCACTGAATGTTTGGCAGCGTTACACCGACCGAACTGAGGGGCGCATGGTCGTCTTCGAGAGGTATGACATGCGAGACTGGGCTCATTTCGGTCATTCCGTAGCCCTGCCGAACTCGGCAGTCGAGTCGGTCCGCGAGCGATTTTGCAATTCCGCCGTCTAGGGGAGCCGCGCCGGAGAACACCGTGTGCACGCTCGACAAGTTGTAACTGTCGATGAGCGGATGCTTAGCCAGCGCGAGAGCGATGGGCGGCGCGATGAAAACGTAGGTGCACGAGTTGTCCTGCACGATTCGTAGAAAGTTGGCGAGTTCAAACTTTGGCATCGTCACTAATGTCGCGCGGCGAAACACAGCGAGGTTAAGAAGTACAGTCATTCCATAAATATGAAAAAATGGAAGTACAGCGAGCAACCTATCGCTTTGAACCACTCCGATGAGCGGCGCGGATTGAGCGACGTTTGCGACGAGGTTGCGGTGGGTGAGCATAACGCCTTTGGGCCGTGCCGTCGTCCCGGAAGAATATGGAAGTACCGCAAGGTGTGTGGCGGGATCTATAGCCACCACTGGTGCTGGAGCTCGCATCGCGAGTAGATCGTTCAAAGAAGTGTGGTCCGCGCTCCCGTCGACCACGATTACCTGATCAGCACCCAGCCCCGCCGCTGCTGCGCCGGCCATGGCTGGCGCCAGCAACGCTGACATGGTGAACACAAGGGTCGCTCCCGAATCCTCTATCTGCGAACAGATGTCGTCTGATGTGTTTAGGACATTGATCGTGGTCGCTGTGGCGCCCGATCGCAAGATGCCGTGAAAGATCGAAACGAAGACCGGAAGGTTTGGAAGATGAAGCGCCACAACGTCGCCCACGCCGACTCCGCGAGCGGAAAGCGCACCGGCGATGCCCTGCACTTGTTCTACCAGGGTGCGGTAGGTCGTGACTTCGTCGGTGATGCCATCCACGACAGCCTCGTGATCGAGCTCGTCCGGTCTAAGGCTTCCAAAGAGATATTCATAGACGCTGACGTCTGGGATCAATACGTCTGAAAAGGGGCTTGCGAAGGTCATTTGTACGTCCCTTCCTGTGAGAAATGTCGAGGGGACGTGAGCGAATCCCATACCAGGCGAGGGTGTGTTTCGGCGGTTGAAACTGTCATCTAAATCTCTCCATTGAGAATGTTGTGGTTGTTGTAATGATGTTTGGCATTCGGTCAGACTCACACGGGCACGTACGCCGCGCACTCAACTTCAAGATGCGCCCCCATTGCCAACCCGTCAGCACCGAAAGCGCTTCTTGCCGGTAGTCGAAGAACCGGAAAGTACTCAAGGTAGATCTCGTTGAATTCCTCCCACCGTGTCATATCGTCCATCATGATCGTTGCCTTGAAAACATTCTTCATGCTCAAGCCGGATTCTCTCAAAGTCGTTGCGATATTTTCCATCGTTTGACGGGCTTGGGCTTCGAACCCAGCGACGAGATCTCCGTTTGGTAGAGTGCCAATCTGTCCCGATAAGTACAGAACGTCACCGACGCGAACGGCTGATGAGAATGGCCTTCCCTTAACCACGGGAAGGAAATCGATTCTCGGGTTATTAGACATCGGCGGCATCGTCCTTAGTCAGCCTTAATTCGTTTTTGAGGAATTTCGCGACCAGGTCATTCCAGGGCTGTGGGTCTTCGAAATACGGTGAGTGCCCGCGGTCAGACATTTCTACGACTGTGGGGGCGCTGAGGTAGCGAGCTGCGGAACGGATGCGTTCCGGCGTCATCAACACATCCAATTCACCGGCGATAAGTAGCGCTCGACCACGGAACGATTTAAGGGCATCCGTCTTGAACGTAAATTCTTGCAGGATTCTGAAGAATTCGTCGTCTGGCGGCCTGTGACCAAAACTACCGAGAGCCTGATAGAGATAGGCGCGCGCGAGATCGAGACTTTGTAGCCGCCCGCCAATGGCCGGGTGCTCTCCTAGGCCCCGTTTCATGCTCGTGCTTGGTGCAATCGGGGTATCAGACGCGGAAAATTTGACTGGTATTCCCGCAGTGGTGCATGCAAGGACGATAGAGCGGACACGATCGGGAACAGCGATCGCAGTGCCCAGGGTGACCCAACCCCCCATTGATTGACCCACCAGATCTGCCTTTTCGACCTCGAGAGTGTCCATCAGCATAATCAGGTCTTTTACAGCGGAAGCAGGCCCATGGTTTTTCTGAAGATTCCCAGAACGCCCGAATCCACGCTGATCCCATGTGATCACCCGGTAGCGCTGCGCGAAGTACGGGACCTGTTGATACCACGTAGCGGCATTTCCGCCAAGGCCATGACTCAGAATGAGATCGGGGCCGGAGCCTGCCGTTTCATACCAAATCATCTCGCCATCAGCGGCGGTTGCGTAGCCCTCCGTGTGCTTTATCAAGTTGGTTCCTCTCGCTCAGATGAATTGGCTTTACTTGTCGTGATGCTAGTTAGCAGTTGTTCGATGGTGGTCGCGGCAACGGTGAGTTCGCGTTTGACGGCGCCGAGAGTGACATCGTCGTCGAAGTCCGTGTCGTAGCCGATGACAGTGATCGAACAAAGGGGGGAGCCCAGCCTCGGCACAACGGCGCGAGAGACGGAGGCCACTATTTCCTGTGAGCGTTGCCGGATTATCGCGAAACCAGATTCCCTCGTGCGAGCGACGTCCGCCAAGAATCCGGAGTCTCCATCGAGCGGGTGACCACTTTGGGCGACCAATTCGAGATATGGCTTGATGGCGTTGTCGTCGAGCGCGGCAGTGAGGGCGAGGGCACCCGCGAATCTGTGCGGCGGAATGAGGTCGCCGACCATCCGTGTGATCATCTTGAAACGCTCAGGGCGTTCCGCAGCTATGACGCGCGAGCCAGCCTTCTCCAGTACCTGCATATTGGTCATCATTCCCATCGCTGCGGATAGGGAGGCAAGAGTTGGCTGACAGAGCGCGGCGAGTGAGTTTACGGCAGCATCATTCGAGAGCTGAAGCAGCACAGCGCCAGGCAGATAACGACCGTCATACCGGAAAACCCATCCTCTGCCCACGAGATCGGAGAGGACTCGGTGTGCTGTCGGGCGCGGCAGACCGACCTCATCGGCCAATTCGCTCAATTTCGGTGGATTTGACGACCGCGCGACGGCGATTAGAAGATCGAGCGCTTTATCTACGGCCGACTGCGGTGATGAAGTCATGACGCTGTCCTCTGCATTTCGTGCCGCTGCGGATCCTAAGACAGATTTTCAGAATCATGCGGATATTTGTTCCGATAGTACTATGGTGTGAACCATATGTTCCATTCAATGAAATTAATTTATGGAATATGCGGGTAACTGTTGATGTGGCCCGAGTTTATGTCGAAGATGAGAGGCTCCACATGCAGAGATCTACCAGCCCGCTGAACCGTACAAAAGCGGGCGCGGCAGTTGTGATTGCCGGTTTGCTTCTAACCGGCTGCGCTAGCGCAGAGGCGACGCCCGAACACGTTACGGATGAGGCGACGACCGTCCGAGTAGCCGTGCAGGCGATCGCGGACTTCGCTCCGATTTGGCTTGGTTTGGAGCAGGGCTTCTTTACCGACGCTGGTATTGACCTGCAGATAGTGGAAGGCGGCGCGAGTTCCGCGGCCCAGATCCCGCTCCTCCTGAGTAAATCAGCTGATATTGCGGCGACGACTGCTGCTGCTGCCTTGCAGGCTTCTGCAAGCGGTCTCGAAGTCAAGATCGTCGCCGGTCTCACTGACTTTGCGACCAATGCGTCTGCTGACCAGTCGGGACTCCTTGTAGCCGTCGGGAGTGATATCAAAGGATTCGCCGATCTAGAGGGCAAGACCGTTGCCATCAGCGGTTTGAAATCTGTAAGTGAAGCGGTTATTTCGGCCGCAGTCGACGCCGCTGGGGGCGATTCAAGCAAGGTCTCCTTCATTCAGGGCCCCATGCCGACATTGGGAGACATGGTCGTAACGGGCGGCGCCCAAGCGACGTTCCTCATCGACCCATTCCTCACACTCGCCACGAAATCAGGACTCGAGGTACTTGGGCGGCCGTTTGCCGACGTTGCCCCGGGAGTGCCTGGCACATCACTGGTAGCAAGCACTGAATACGCAGCCGCCAACCCGGGGGTAATCAAAAAGTTTCGTGAAGCCCTCAAGCTGTCTGCAGCCTTTGCCAACGAAAACCCAGACCGAGTGAACAAGGCCCTTTCTGCCGAGGCAAAGGTGCCTTTGGAAATGCTCGAAGGTACCACGGTGCCGAAGTTTGTTTCCGTGGTTGACCCACAGCGGCTTGAGGTGGAAGCCGCCATGCTCCGTAAGTACGGTGCACTCGAGGGAACAGGCGACACGTCTAACCTCGTCGTGCCGGAATGAGTCGGCGCGGCACCGTGACGTCTGGGAGGCAGCGCAGAGTATTGCTGGGGCAGGCATTGGTAGCGGTCTGCCTTGCCGCGCTCTGGCAGATCGGTGTCGCTGCGTCGCCCCAGTTCGGTGCGTCAATACCGACGTTTACCGACACGGGGGCGGCGCTTGTCCGCGAGCTGGCGGTCGGAACGCTCTGGCTGCCGATCGGGCAGACGCTTCTTGTGACCGCAAGCGGGGTCGTGATTTGTCTAGTTATCGGGATACCCGTGGGACTGCTGTTGGCCTCACATCCATTTCTCACAATCTCAACGCGTTTCCTGATCGATTTCTGCCGGACGGTGCCGCCATTGGCGGTCATTCCCTTATTCCTTCTGTTCTTGGGGCCGACGCCACAAATGTCGATTGCGCTTATTGTGGCTGTGGGAGTGTGGCCAATTCTTCTTCAGACCATCTTCGGAGTGCGCAATGTTGATCCGGAACTACTGTCAACTGCACGTTCGTTCAGGATGCCATTGCACCGCCGGCTCCTGTTCGTTGTGGCTCCGGCGTCCATGCCATATATCTTCACCGGAATTCGTATCTCCGCAACGCTAAGTTTGTTGCTTGCCATCGGAGCAGAACTCATTGCAGGCGTTCCCGGTCTCGGACGAGAGATCCTCTTGAGCCAGCAGGCAACGTCTGATCGAATGTTTGCTCTCATTATTGTCGCTGGGGCACTTGGCATGGTCCTCGCATTCAGTATTCTCGCCCTGGAAAAGCGGCTTCTCGCTTGGCACTTCGTGCCGAGAGCGAGCGCACTATGAGTGTCCTTCGAATGAGCAAGTTTGCTGTGTTTGAATTCTGGCTTCCCGCAGTCCTAGTCACCCTGTGGTTCATCGCAAGCGCATCGAGCGGATCGGTCTTCTTCCCACCGCTGCGCAATATTCTCCAATCGTTCGGGGACACCTGGTTGGGCGCAGGTTTCGAGCGCGACATCATCCCGAGCCTGTCGAATTTGGGCATTGGGCTGCTTATCGCACTCGTGGTGGGTGTTATCGCCGGGCTGGCCCTCGCTTTGTTCCCATATGCGGCCGACGTAGGAGAGCCCTTTCTCCAATTCTTTCGGGCTATCCCTGCGCTTGCGGTGCTACCTGCCCTCTTCATCATGTGGGGGACGGGGCCGACGGGAAAAATCGTTGCTATAGCGTTCGGTGCGGTGTGGCCGATACTGCTCAATACACTGGATGGAATTCGGTCAATCGACCCCAGCATCCGGCTCGTGGCCCGAAGCTATCGAGTCAACCGCGCACTCCTAATCTTTCGAGTGCTTCTGCCGGGGGCGCTTCCTCAGATCACGGTGGGCATCAGAACCAGTTTGGCAATAGGAGCGGTATTGATGG
This sequence comes from Cryobacterium sp. N21, assembly GCF_002929575.1. Taxonomy (NCBI): domain Bacteria; kingdom Bacillati; phylum Actinomycetota; class Actinomycetes; order Micrococcales; family Microbacteriaceae; genus Cryobacterium; species Cryobacterium sp. N21. The sequence goes on from NZ_PJJQ01000024.1 coordinate 19,718, forward strand.
TGGGAAGCGAAATGTACGTGTCCACAGCGGGAATTGGCCATTTCGTTATTGTCGCCCAGCAAACTTTTGCACTAACTGACATGTGGTCAGGCATACTCCTCCTCGGAGTAATCGGTTACCTCCTCAACTTTGGCTATGGTCTCATCGAGCGGTTCCTGCTGCGCTGGCAGCCCCCGGCCCGAACGACCAAACGATCAACAAGGAAGGCTCGAAGTGGACGACGCAACCAAGTCATACACAGCTGAACTCCGAAACGTCGGCGTTACTTATGGGGGGCAGACGGGACGGGAGGTGCTCCGATCAGTCTCGCTCGGCATCAAGGCCAAGGAAATCGTCTGCATTGTCGGTCACTCGGGGATCGGGAAAAGCACACTCATCCGCTGTATGGCCGGCCTGCAGAGCCCGACAACGGGAGAGATCCTCGTTTCGGGTGATGTCATCACCGAACCTCCAGCTGCGCTTGCGCTCGTGTCACAAGACTACGGTCGTACCTTGATGCCGTGGTTGCGGATCACCGAGAACATCCGACTTCCCCTCCGAGGGCAAAGAATGCCGCGGGCGGAGCAGGATGCGCGAGTTGCCGAGGCGTTGATTGCCGTCGGGCTAGTGGGCGTTGAACGCTCCTACCCGTGGCAGCTCTCCGGTGGCATGCAACAACGCGTGGCAATCGCTCGCGCTTTGGCCTACCGCCCTCAGGTATTACTCATGGACGAGCCGTTCGCATCTGTGGATGCACAAACCCGCGCGGAGCTTGAGGACCTGCTCCTCAGCCTGCAGAGAGAACTTGGAATTACGGTGATCCTGGTTACGCACGACGTCGATGAGGCCGTATATCTGTCGGACCGTGTCGTCGTCCTTGGAGGCTGGCCCGCAGAGGTTCGGGACATCATTTCGGTTCAGCTTGGAGGAAACAGAGATCAAATAGGGACAAAATCGGACCCGCTTTTCCTTGAGAGCCGGGCGCGCGTCATATCTGAGATTCAGATGTCCAAGCCGGCCGCTTCTGCGCTGACGTGATTCCTGTCCAGGCCCTTGTTGGCGGACAATAACGAGCTGCCGGTGTGTCCCTCGACGACAAGCGGCGGGGCGGCAGACTGTCGAGGTCTCCGCAATGCAGGCTTGCGAGGTCACCGTGAACAGATGTCATCATCCTCAAGTGCGGGCACTTCCTGTTGACCAACGTGTTGCATGGCGAGTAGCGCTTGTTGGCGGAAGATGTAAACCTTTATGAGGCTGCAACGCGCAGACAGACAGTCATCGTGACCCACAACGCCAATCTCGCGTTCGTTGGCGATGCTGATCAGATAGTTCACTGCACCGTGCTGGATCGGCAATTTGGGGTAACCAGTGGCTGTATCTCAGAGCTTGGCGTCGCCAACTGGCGAGTAGCGCTTGTAGGTAGCGCCAGTCCACGCTGCCATCGACATACTCGAGGGGACGAAGCCCGCCTTCGATAATCGACGGCACAAGTACGAAGCTTTTCCTGCCGCTGGATCGGGTTGATAGGAGTTGGTGTACCTCGCCGGGCTGCCTCCTAAAGGAAGGGAAACGATGGTCTAGCCCTTTTCCTGCAAATCCTGCAATAGGTACATTATGTGTTGACATAATCATCATTATCAGTCATATGGGGTGTGATTCCGGGTGGTGTATGGATAGCATTTGCTAAGGCAGACCGCTAGGTTTATAACATGTCATCAACCATTCCCGGACTGCGAGCATACGAGATTTCTGTCCGTTTGGACGTCGCCGAGCTTGTCGGCCAGCTGCGCGAGCTCCTAGGCGCACAACTGGTGGCCTACCTCGGGTCCGTCACTGAAACCCGGGCCGTACGACAGTGGGCCGAGGGTACCCGCAAGCCACCCGCCGAGGCGATTCGCCGTCTAAGGCTCGCGTACCAGGTCGCCGGTCTGCTCATCGAGCGGGACCAGCCGCGAGTCGTCCAGGCTTGGTTTCAGGGGATGAACCCCCAGCTCGAAGACACGGCGCCGGCGCGGCTCATTCGTGAGGGCAACCCGGATGAAGTTGGCCCCCGCGTACTGGCCGCTGCTCGCGCATTCGCTGCCGGGTAGTGAGGTCACTCCGCCCGCAGATAGCCAGGTGGCCGCCGCACCGAACTCGGTGACACCCGTGCGGTCAAAACTCAGAAATTAGTGTAATTCTGGTGGCATTGAAGTGGTTATGCGGGTTTTCCCGGATAGCACCGGCGATTGAAGGATCACATGGCTACCACCACCACGCACGTCACATCTGCTCACACGCGGATGATCAAGCTTGACATTCGGGAGATCACTCGCCGGTTGAATGGGGCGTTAGGCGGGACTCTTGTTGCCTCTCTGGCTGGGAGTAAAGATGCGAAGCTTCCGTATCGGTGGGCGAAGACCGATGGTCCTGCGCCGAAGAACGAGGCAATGCGGCGTCTTCAATTCGCCTACGAGCAGTGGACAATGCTGGCCGAGGCTGAAGGTGAGCATGTCGCCCGTGCCTGGTTTATTGGCGCGAACCCGTGGCTTGGATATGACACCCCGGTTACCGCCATTCGTGACGACCGGTTCAAGGACGCAGCCACAGCGGCTCAGGCCGTTATCGACGATTCCTTCTCCGGTTGATGCAGATTTGTGCCCGCTCTGGGTTGGAGCTGGTGGATGATCCGATGTTGGGGAGTTACCGCATTGCTCGCACATCGTTTGGGCCGCTCGCTCCGGTACCCCGGGAACTAGACTCTGACGGTTCTCACGACCCTGCCGGCTGGAGCCGTTTCGACACCGTCGGGCGCACGCTGTATTCCACTGACGACCGGCTCACCTCCTTTATGGAGCTTCTCGCTCCGTACCGCACCGAGATCAACGGAGCCCGTCGAGCTCTGCAGAAGGACGCGGACGCGATGGGCGTCCCGCTGGATGAGTATTGGGCCATGGTGGTCGCCGACTGGGATCAGGCCGGAACCATGCGCGCCAGGTGGCTACCGAAAGCGTGGCGCGATGGCCGCGTTCTCTATCGCCTGAACTACCCGTTCGGGTGGTGGGTGGACATCACATCAACCAATACTCTGGCAGCGCTGTCTTTTCACCTCGACAGCGAACTGGCCGACCTGGGTATTACCGGAGGACTCACTGTTGCTCACGTCACAAGCGACGACCGGGCAATCACTACCTTGATCGCGGGGTGGCTCAGAGACACGGTGACTCTTTTTGACGATACGCAACGCCTCGGTGTTCGTTTCACATCCAAGCACGGGCACCCTGCCGGCGGCACCGGAACATGTTGGGCCTACTGGATGCGCGCGACCGACGCAGGACTTAACGAGCCGATTGATATTATTGGTGAGGCTGCCATCGCCGAGCGCGACGCGGACTTAAAAACGGCACAGGCGTTCTGCAAGATCCAAACCCGTTGACAACAGAAATCAGGAATGCCACCTGCCTCGGGCTGGCAGGCGCGCAGGGGATTCATCCGTCTCGTTACGTGGCTGAAGGTACCTGGCGAATAAGACGAATGAACACGTGGTTGCGAGAGCCGCGGCACCTTCGTTAAGGCGTGGAGATCGACTGCAACCAGGAGTATGGCTCTATGCCACGGCGCGTGATGTTCGCCAGCGCATGACGTCTGCTGTGTTGTAGCGGATGAGGCCCCAGCCGATGCCGTGGTATTTGGGTCCGGCGTTGCCGTGTCTCAGGGTGCGGAGTTCCTCGAGTGAGATGCCCAGGGCGTCGCTGGTTTGGTCGGGTGTCATCAGGGGTAATGCTGGTGAGGTGCAGGCTGCTTTGGTCATTGGGTTTGGTCCTTGGTGAGCGTGTCGATGATGGTCACGTAGTTGGTTCCGGTGACGGTGAGTGTGCTGGCGAGGGTGTAGCCGGCGCGGCCGTGGGCGCGGCGGTCGTCGAGGTGGTCGACATTCTTTCGTGCGCGCGCCGCGTGTTTCAGATCGCTGACGGGCGTGGTCGTTTGCAGGGTGGTGAAGTCCATTGCAGGGCGCCTATTTGCCGGTGAGGGTCGGGTGGTCGCGCAGGGCGGCTATCTTGGCGATCCAGTCGGGCCGGAAGCCTGACCAGGACACCATGCGGGCGATGACGACGGGTGCTGAGGTGTAGCCGAACTGGTGCATTAGGTCGCTGGCTCGCTCGTCGGTTGTGAGGTCGATCACGATGTAGGGCAGGTTGGCGGTGTCGAGTGCTTGTGTGGTCATGGTGCATTGCATGCAGTTCGGCAGCGTGTAGACGGTTAGCGGTTCATTCATGGTGTGGTCCTCTCTATAACCCCATTGCCTTTTGGCGCACGCCGATTTACAGCGTCAGGGGTGAATTGGCCAGGGACCGTGGAATACCGCAAGGGAGCGCAGCGAGTGAGGATATGCCGCGAAAGCCCTTGCCAAGAGAGGAATGATGCGTACGATAAACAGCCCAAAAGGCAACGGAAGTTGCACGAAGAAGCCCCGTCGAGCTGTGCTCGACGGGGCTTCTTCGTTACAGGTTAGAGCCGGAGGCTACGCCTCAGTGTTTGGGGTCGTAACCGGAGCAGTGGTGCGTCGTTTGCGTGCTTTCGATGTGGGCTGGCCGGGTGCTTTGACGCCGGTAGCGCGGAGGTCCTTTTCGCTCCATCCGGAGGCGAGGGCGGCAGTCCACGCGTGTTCGTGAGCGAGGGTCGCCAACTTTAGTTGCTGGTCTGCGGCGTCGTACTCGTTCCCGGCATCCGCCAGCACTCGTACCGCTTCTACGCGGGCGTCCACGTTCGCTTCAATGATTACCCGCGCTCGGGCGGCTGCATCTTCTGGTTTCACGTTCGCATCGCTCATGTTCACCAGATTACAGTCAGCGCACGCGCCGCGACCGAGTGCGCCTCAGCGTCCTTTTACCGAAGCACCAAGAGCGGAAACGCTCAATATCGGCGGTGCCGATTTGGAGCAAGCTATACATTTACCGGTGGTAAATGGCTTCAAATTCTGGACGCCGCGCGCCGGAATTGGCATACTGGACGTATGTCCCCGACTTTTCGGGGTCGCTGCGCTGGGCCAGGAGGAGGCGAAGACGTTGACGGAGAAGAACGAGCGTCGCTTGTTTGGTCGTCAGCGCCGCGCGAATGTTGATGGCGGGCGGGAGAAGAGTTACCGGGTCTACGTCACGGCAGAGGAAGATGCTCAGTTGCGTGCCCGTGCGGTCGTTGCTGATGTGACGGTGCCGCGGTTGTTGTTTGAGTCGGCGATGAACGCGAATATTGAGACGACGACGGATCGCAAGGGTGCGATTGCGGAGTTGTTCGTCGTGACCCGGTTGATGGCGAACGTGTCGAATAACGTGAACCAGTTGGCAAAGTTCGCCAATACGGAAGGCCAGTTCCCCGACACGGTGGCCGCCGTTGTGGCTGAGTACCGTACTCTCGCCGTCAAGGTTGAGGATGTCATTGACAGGTTGGCCGAGTCATGATGCCGAACATTCGGCGGGGTGGCCAGATGGGCGGCCTGATGGTCTACCTGGCTGGAGGCGGCCGGCACAACGAGCATGAGGAACAGCACCTCGTCGCTGGCGACTCCGCGATCATGGCGCAGCACGGTTACAGCGTGTTGGACACCAACACAGCGTTGGCGATTGCGCGGAGCCTGGACGCTCCACGTCGTGCATTCGACGTTGAGGTGCTCCGAATGGTGAAGGATTCCGACCCTGTTACGGGCGCGGTGACGAGTAAACGTGTTGCCGGGGATGTGTGGCATTGCTCGTTATCGTTGCGTGCCGAAGAGGGACAGCTGTCGGATGAGAAGTGGGGAACGATCGCGCAGGACTTCGCGGATCGGATGGGGTTTACCGAGAGCAGTGGAAAAGCCGCGTGCCGGTGGGTTGCGGTGCGTCACGGACTGTCCACGAACGGCAACGATCACATTCACCTAGCGGTGTCTTTGGTGCGTGAGGACGGTACCAAAGCGACGACACACAACGACTTCACGCGCGCCCAGGAGGTGTGCCGCGACCTCGAACGTGACTATGGGCTCGAGCAGTTGGAGAGCCGTGGGCTGGGTCTTGGAGAGCGCGGCGTGAAGCCTGCCGAGCGTGAGCGGGCCGCGCGTTCGAGCGGCGCGGAGGTTGACGCTCACAAGATGGAGCGCACCGTCCGGGCTGCGGCGACCGCCTCGGTTGACGAGGGCGAATTCGTTCGCCGGCTGCGCCGTGGCGGTGTCCTCATTCGGCCTCGCTACGCCGCTGGGCGCGATGATGTTGTAGCTGGCTATTCGGTAGCGGTGCGGCCCCCTGCTGGGGAGAAGCCGATTTGGTATGGGGGTGGCCGTCTGGCTCGTGACCTCACGTTGCCCCGGCTTCGGGAGGGATGGCCAGACAGCCCTCAGACGGCGCAGGGGGCTGTGGATGAATGGCGGGCGACGGCGAAGAACCCGTGGGAGTATCGACCTGTCGCGCCGGGCCGGGAAGAGTCGACGCCGTCCCCGGAGATGTGGAAGCAGTACAGCGACGAGATCGGGCAGCTCCGCAAGCAGCTCCGCGACGTTCCCGTGACGGATCGGGCTACGTGGGCGCATGTCGCCCGCGAGACGGCCGGCGCCTTCGCCGCGTGGTCGCAGCGCGTTGAGACGACACCGGGGCCGCTCGCAGAGACCTCCCGGGAGCTGGCCAGGTCGGCGCACCTTCGGGCGTACCAGTCGCGGCCGAAACCTGCTCAGTTGGGGTCGGCGTCGAACGCTGCCATGATTCTCATGCAGGCGGCTAGCGGTGGTCAGGGCACGATGGCTGAAGCGATCATGCTCCGGCAGCTGGGCCGTGTGTCAGTGGCGATTCTTGACATGCATAGCGCGGTCGGTGACGCCCGCCGGGCCGAGCAAGTCACGGCAATACTGCGCAACCAGTTCGCCACGGTCACCGATCGCCTGCCGGCTGTCCCCAGCAAGACCGTGCAGCCGGACTCACGCATGCAACCCGCTGACGTTCCTGACGTCATGCGACGAGCGACCGACGGGCTCGCGGCGCCGGGCACCGGTTCGCCGGTGCCGAACACGCTGCAACCCACCAAGCGTACGACCCCAGCCACTCCGCGCGAGCGTGACGGTCTGGGCAGAGATTAGACGGAGGAAGATCATGGCCGAGGAAACTGACGGTGTCGGCGAGACGTTCGACGATTCGCTGCGCATCGCACTCACCATCGCGTCACAGTTCGGAGAACGCATCGCTCGGCTGCGCGAGCAGCTGGCACGACAGCGCGAAGCGAGCGCAACCCAGGAGGCACGTGAGCTGGAAGCACGCTTTGAGGCTGAGCGTGGAGCCGCCCGAGCCAGCCTCGCGCCTGTCGCGCAACCCGAATGGTGGAACCAGGCCAGCCCCGAGGACATCGCCGGCGTGCATGAGACTGCCACGGCTTGGCGCGACGTCGACGACGTTGCCCGTGACGCCGGCGACACCATCAAGCACGAGGTGCAGGAACGCTACAGCATCGACATCGACGACCCCGGAGCGGATCCCGCTGCCGTTGCTGCGGCGCTCCGGGACGCTGAGCGCGACCGTGCCGATGCCGTTACCGAGCGGCAGCGAGCGGGCGAAGACCTCACCGCGAGCCAGCTCCTCTTCGCCAACGCCGACCGTCATGAGCGTGAGGCTCAGGAAGCGGCTGACCGCGACTGGAATATCAGCGACCTCGACGGAGCCGACAGCTCGGACGTCAACACTCGCGATGAAGACCGCAAGCGGGCCGCCGACGTCACCGACCAGGCGCGCGTCGAGCGCGGCTCGGGGGAACTGGAATACGACAGCTCAGAGCGGCGCGAGCGATTCGCCGCGAGCCTTGAAGGCAAAGCCGACCAGAAGACGATCAACGCGCGAATCCTCGCAGACGGTGAAAACGCCAAGCACCCAAGGGAGGCAGTCACCTCCCAGTCGGGCAAGGCCGCCAAACCACGCCGCAGTAGCAAGAGCGGCGTGCAACAGCGGGACCGCGGCGGACTCTCCCGGTAAGAAAGATTTCCCAGTGCTCCCGGCCGGATCTAGCCCACGGAAGAGGCAACGTGGTGATTTGTCCAGCTACCAACCCTGCTCAGTCGGCTCAACCTCGAGTAGAATAGATCGGCGATTCAGCGCGCGGCACGGCATCGAGCCACCGTGTGACGTCGATTGTTATAATCTCAAGACGAACCACACAATGCGCGAGATAGCGAGCCAGAACGATGTCACAGAAAACGGTCGAGCCAGGAAAACCGGGTGGTGCAGGCAAGAAAGAACAGCGGCTGGCCTTCATCACAGAGCTCATTAACCGCGAGGGGTATGTCACCGTTGACGCCCTCGCGGAAACGTTAAAGCTCAGCCGCATGACCGTGCACCGGGATCTCGACGAGTTGCAGAGCGCGAGCGTGCTTCGCAAGGTGCGGGGAGGAGCGTCAGCGTTCCGATCCGCCCAGTTTGAGAGCGGAGATGCATTCCGCGCCCGCTTGGCGCTCAACGAGAAAAGGCAAATCGCCAAGGCCGCCGCCACACTCGCATCCCCTGGTGACGTGATTATCGTCGACGCGTCCACGACGGCCATGGCGGTGGTCCCGCATCTTCTGCAAATTCTTCCGCTCACGATAATCACGAACTACTGGCCGCTGCTCGAAGAGCTTCGAGGAAGACCGGATATCAACCTGATTGGCCTCGGTGGCAATTACGTACATCAATACAACGCGTTCGTGGGCGTGGGGTGCGAGCAGGCGTTATCAGAGCTTTACGCTGACGTCCTCTTTGCCTCGGTGTCCGCCCTCACTGACCTCACTCTCTACCACCAGGACCAGAGGATCGTTTCGGTGAAGCGGGCGATGATGCAGGCGTCGAAGCGACGAGTATTGCTGCTCGACAATTCGAAGATCGGTCATGGTTCCCTGCATCGGTTGGGGAGCGTGACCGATTTCACGCACGTTGTAGTTGATCGTGACGTTGAGGACGCCGTCGTTGAGAAAATCCGCGATGCCGGGGTCGACGTGATCGTCGCTTCGGCGGACTCCTCGTTGGCTAATTGACACGACTCAAACACATTGTGATCTTTTGGTTCAAATGAAACATTTTAATGTGACTTTTGTGTTAGATTCTCAGTGCAGGCAGTTTCTGCCCGATAACCTCAGGCATCTTCGGCTCGTACGACACACGCAGGAACTTCCTGCTGTTGTCGCTGCAAAGGAGCAGTCCGAGACGAATGAGTTCACTCACCTCACGTGCCGCACGTCGCAAATGGCGCACAATCCTCGTGATCGCCCTTCCGGTGATTCTGATCGGCCTGATGGCTGCCAATACCAAGGTGCTTACCGCTGAAGAAGTAGCGAAGGTGAATCCAGCTGAGTTCGATGCAGCTGTGTACGCAGCCGAGGCGTACCCGGGTATCGTCGCCGCAGTGACAACGGATGCCGTCGAGCTGGGTCTCGTCGCGCAGGATCCTGCCGCAGCCGGAGACGCGCACGGTAACCTCGCCGGAACCGACAAATATGCCATCCCGGTCACTTTCGCGGGAACGGCCAACAACGTAGACGCAAACTTCATTGCAATGACCGTCAACGGCCTACCGGATGGCAGCGACGTCCGCGTATCGATCGGGCAAGCCATCAACGGCACCGCCCTCCGCGACGTCACCGGCACCACCAAATTCGCTGACTTCCAGAATCAGACGGACTACCAGCAGGTTGCCAACGAATACAAGGCGCTCACCCTCAGCAACGTCGTCGCCGACCTGGACGCCGCGGCACTGTCCGGAACCGAGATCACCGTCGTGGGTATCGTCGTCACGAACTCCGGCCCCGATGGCACCTACCTCATCACGCCGGTGTCGATCGAGGGAAGCCAGCCGTGATCACCGAGCCCCTGCCCCGGTCAGCCGCGACACACCCCGACGTGGTACTCCGCGCAGTCGATATCACCAAAAGCTACGGAGCCACGCAGGCACTCAAGGGCGTGAACTTTGACGTGCGTCGGGGCGCCGTCACGGTGCTGTTCGGAGAAAACGGTGCCGGCAAGTCCACCCTCATGAAAATCCTCGCTGGCGTCGAGTCGCCCACGAGCGGCCACCTCGAGCTGCACGGCAGCGAGATCACCCTCGAGACTCCCAACCACGCCGTCGACCTGGGCATTTCGATCATTCACCAGGAACTCAATCTGTGTCCCAACCTCAGCGTGCGCGACAACATCTTCATCGGCCGCGAGCTCAAGACACCGCTCGGAAACGTCGATTTCCGGGCCGAGTATGCCATCGTTCAAAAGTTGATGGTGCGCCTAGAAGAACAGATCGATCCAAACACGCTCGTGGCCGACCTACGCCTGGGCCAGCAGCAGATCATTGAGATTGCTCGAGCATTAGCAGCGGATGCCCGCATCCTTATTATGGATGAACCCACCTCGGCCCTGAGCGCCACCGAAGTGGGCGTGCTCTTCAAGGTGATCCAGGACCTTATCGATGATGGCGTGGCCGTGGTCTACATCTCACACCACCTCGAAGAGGCCATCGAAGTCTCCGACCACGCTGTGGTCTTTCGTGACGGCGAGCTCGTCGCCACCGAAGATGCCGAGAACATTGACCTCGCCTGGGTCGTGGGCAAGATGACCGGCCGCGACGCCGAATACGACTTCCGGGACGAACCCCGCAACTACGGCGACGTGGCGCTCTCAGTGCAGGACGTGTCGATGGTCGACCCAACCGGTGCCGGCCGCCTTTCAGTGAGCAGCGTGTCGATCGACGTGCGTGAGGGTGAGATCGTATGTCTGTACGGCCTGATGGGTGCCGGCCGTACCGAACTCGTAGAGGCGCTTGCCGGCCGCGAACCCGTTGCGGCTGGCCGAGTGCTGCTCGGCGGAGTCGATCTGCGAGGCCGATCGATCGGCGAACGCATCGCGATGGGCATAGGACTGGTTCCCGAGGACCGCCAACGCGACGGCCTGGTGCAAATGATGTCCGTGGGACAGAACGCCTCCCTCGCCAGCCTGCTCGGCGTCGTAAAAAATTTCCTTCTCTCCCGTTCCCGCGAACTCCGCAACGTGGAACGGGAGATCAGCGATCTGCAAATCAAGACCGCCGGCCCGACGGCAGCCATCACCTCCCTCAGCGGCGGCAACCAACAGAAAGTGGTGATCGGCAAAATGCTGCTCACCGAACCCAAGGTGCTTCTGCTCGACGAACCGACCCGCGGCATCGATGTCGGGGCCAAGGGCGAGATCTTTAGTCTGCTGTTTCGCGAAGCGGCGAAGGGGAGGGCGGTTCTCTTCGTAACAAGCGAAATCAGTGAGGCTCTCACTGCCTCCCACCGAATCGTCGTGATGTCGAAGGGCCGCATCGTGCGCGAATTCGACCCGCGCAACAGCACCAGAGAAGAAGTCATGGCCGCCTCGGGCGAGTCCGAAATCGGTACCCACCCAATTGGAGAAGACCAGTGAGCGCATCCGCGGCGACGATCAAGACCATCAAGACGAATAAGAAGCCGTTCAACCTCAATGGGGTCTTGATCGAGGGGCGCGCACTTATCGCACTCATCCTGATCATTGTCGTGTTCTCGCTGTTGTCGCCCAACTTCCTGGCGTTGGACAACTTCATCATCATGACGCGGCACGTGGCCATGAACGCGATCCTCGCCATCGGCATGCTGATGGTCATCCTGAACGGCGGCATCGACCTCTCGGTCGGGTCAACGGTGGGTCTGACCGGTGTCATCGCGGGGTCACTGCTCGAAGGCCTCTCCATTCCGGTGCTCGACGTGTTTCTCTACCCGGCCGTCTGGGTGGTGATTGTCATCTCGCTCGCCGTGGGAGTGCTCGTGGGCTACATCAATGGGGTCCTCATCGCCACATTCAAAGTGGCTCCGTTCGTAGCTACCCTCGGCATGCTCTACGTTGCCCGCGGGGTGGCGCTACTGATCACCGACGGAACCCCGTTCTCGAAACTGCGCGGCGAGCCGGCACTCGGTAACACCGGATTTCTTGAGATCCTAAAAAGTAGTCCGTTGGGCTTGCCCTTGCCCGTCTGGGCCATGATCTTCTTCGCCCTCATCTTCGCGCTCGTGCTCGGCAAGAGCGCATTCGGCCGGTGGCTGTACGCAACGGGTGGAAACGAACGGGCCGCCGAACTCTCCGGCGTTCCGGTGAAGAAGGTGCAAATCGGAGTGTACGTGCTCTCGGGCCTGTGCGCCGGTGCCGTCGGCCTACTGCTCACGGGCGACCTCTCCTCCGCCACGCCTGCAGCCGGTGAATTTTTTGAATTGAACGCCATCGCCGCGGCGGTCATCGGCGGCGCCGCGCTCTCCGGCGGCCGCGGAACCATCCGAGGCACTCTCATCGGCGCCTTTGTCATCGGTTTCCTCGTCGACGGCCTCGTGATCGTCGGGGTATCCCAGTTCTGGCAGCAGATCATCAAGGGCGCGGTCATCATCATCGCAGTTGCCCTTGACCAGTTTCAGCAGACGCTCGAAAAGCGGCGCTCCATTCGCACCGTCACAGCGTCCCTCCCCCCAACTCCGCCTCGGAACGAGAACAGCAATCCTCCGACCTGCGCGGGCACCATCTAGCCGACAGTTTGTCGTCTGGTCCAGCACTCACTCACATAGTTCGAAAGGTTTTGAATGTTTCGCAAAGTTGCAACATTGACCATCATCGGTGCCACCGTCTTCGCCCTCGCGGGGTGTTCCGCCACCCCCGCCGCTGACGAGAGTGGAAAGGGCACGATCGCCGTGATCGCGGTCGACCTCGCCAGCCCCTATGAACGGGTGCTCGCCGATGCTGCTGAGGCAGCCATCATCGAGGCTGGCTATGAAGCCACCGTCAACGCCCACGAGCTGGACCCCGACCGCGAAAACCAGCTCATCGATGCTGCCATTAGCACCAAGGTGAAGGCCATCATTCTCGACCCGGCCGGCGCCGATGTCAGCGTGGCCGCGGTACAGAAAGCAACGGATGCCGGCATCCCCGTTTTCATCCTGAACGCCGAGATCTCGGAACAGGGGATCGCTAAATCACAGATCGTGTCCAACAACGCCCAGGGCGCCCTGCTCGGGGCCGAAGCGTGGGCGGAAGCGATGGGCGGCGCGGGCACGTACGTGGAACTCATCGGCCCGGCAACGGACAACAACGCCAAGGTTCGCTCCGACGGCTACGCCTCGGTCATCTCCGGTTACCCCGACCTGGTGAAGGTCGGCGCGGAAACGGCCAACTGGTTGCGTGGCCTGGCCAAAGAAAAGATGGAGGGCATGATTGCCGCTAACCCCGACATCACCGGCGTCATCGCCGGCAATGACGAGATGGCGCTCGGCGCCATCGAGGCCCTTACCCAGGCCGGCATGATCGACCGGGTAAAGGTACTCGCGTTCGACGGTTCCGTCGACGCCGTTGAAGCCGTGCGCTCGGGAACCCTCGTTGCCACGGTTCTGCAGCCGGTGCTCGGCGTCGTCGATGCCACAGTCGCGCAGGCCGTGTCCTACATCGAGACCGGCGAAACCGGAGTCGATGACGAGAAGCAGAGCATCGACTGCCTCATCATCACTCCCGAGAACGAAGCCAAGTACGTATCGGCTTTCACCCTCGAGCCTTAAGCACACCGCCGCATCCGCTCACTGGGTCGCCGCCAGACTACGGCCCGGTGAGCCCCAGCAATAACATCTAACAGCACACGGTGGCCGACGGCCCTCGTGGGAAAGTACACCCATGTCTTACGAGCCAACACTCAAGGCACTGCCCACCTCGATGCGCGCGAGCGTACTCATCGCACCGCGCACCGTGGAGGTGCGACAGGTTCCGGTACCGAACCTCACCAACGACCAGGTGCTGGTGAAGATCACCGCCATCGGCGTGTGCGGTTCTGATACACACTTCTTCACCGAGGGTCACATCGGTGACCTCGTGGTCGACGGCCCCCTTATCCTCGGTCACGAGTCGGCCGGCCAGATTGTGGCCGTGGGGGCCGACATCTCCGATGAACGAATCGGTGAGCGCGTCTCCATCGAGCCGCAGACCCCCTGCCGCGTGTGCACCTACTGCAAGATCGGCCAGTACAACCTCTGCCCCGACGTGGAATTTTACGGAGCTCCCGGAACGGATGGTGCATTCTCCGAATACGCCGTCATTCCGTCCGACTTCGCACACGCCGTACCCGATTCCCTCAGTGATGAGGCCGCTGCCCTGATTGAACCCCTGTCGGTGGCCATTTTCGCCTGCCGCAAGGCCGGGATCGTTGCCGGTTCCAAGGTGCTGGTGGCCGGGGCCGGCCCGATCGGTGTAGTCATCACGCAGGTAGCTCGGGCGTTCGGGGCCACGGTTGTGCTCGTCGCCGACCCGGTCGCGCAGCGTCGCGAAACCGTCGTGCGTTTCGGAGCCACCCGCGCCATCGATCCGCTGACAGAAGACGTAGCCGCGTTGTCGCCGGCCGTCGACATCTTCATTGATGCTTCAGGCGCCGCACGCGCCATCCAGTCCGGCATTCGCGCGGTGCGCTCGGGCGGACGCGTCGTTCTCGTGGGCATGGGTCAGATCGATCTGGAACTGCCGGTTGCACTCATTCAGATGCGCGAGATCGAACTGACCGGCATCTATCGGTACGCCAACACCTGGCCGCTCGCCATTGAACTTGCCTCCACCGGTGTGGTCGACCTGGACTCACTCGTGACCGGGCGCTTCGGTCTCGATGACGTATCCGAGGCCTTGCTCAAGGCCGGTAGCGATCCCTCCGCGCTGAAATCGGTAGTGTTGCCCGGACTCACCACGTGAGCCCACACACCCCTGCCGCGCTCTCGGGCCTGGTGGGCAGTCGATTCGATGCGGTGCTGTTCGATATGGATGGAACCCTGATCGACTCCACCCAGGCCGTGGAACGGGCGTGGGAGCGTTGGTCTCTCGAGTTGGGTATCCGCAATCCGTTCGGTAAGCAGGGGCACGGCCGGCCGGCCGAAGACCTCGTGCGCGAAGTCGTGGCGCCGGATGTAGCGGAGGCGGCCGTTACGCGTCTGCGCCAGATGGAGGAGGACGACACCGACGGGGTGATTGCCTTTCCGGGTGTGCAGCGACTGCTGAGCTCTTTCCCGGCCGCAAACTGGGCGATCGTCACCTCGTGCACGCGCAATCTGGCTTTTGCCCGGCTGGCCGCCGCCGGCCTGCCGTTTCCCATGCACATGATCACCTTCGACGATGTGAATGCGGGCAAGCCGAGCCCCGACCCGTTTTTGCTGGCGGCGCGGCGCCTCGGGGTCGATCCCGCGCGGTGTCTGGTGGTGGAAGACACGGTGGCCGGACTCATCTCCGGTCGAGCTGCGGGATGCACGACCCTCGCGGTGACAGGCACGCAGCCGCTGCACGAGCTGCGTGCCCATTCCGACCACGTGGTCTTATCCCTTGAGAAACTCGTGCTCGTGGCGCGGGGGAACGCGGTGGAGGCGACGGGCAGCTAGTCGTTGATCCGCGGCGGCTACTGGGCCACCGCCGCGGTGAGGCCTCCGTCCGTAGGGAGGTAGATGCCGTTGACGTAGCGGGCCTCATCCGAGGCGAGGCTCACAGTGGTGTTAGCGATGTCGAAGGAATCGTCCATCGACCCGGTGGGGCTCAGCGCATTGCGTTGGGCCAGGATGTCCTCCACCGAGTCGTAGTTCCCCACGATCTGTTCGTACATCATCGGAGTCTCGATCAGGCCCGGCGCAATGCAGTTGGCCGGATACCCTCGGCTCGCGTACTCCAGCGCAACATTCACGGTGAACTGCACCAGCCCTCCCCTGGTCGACGAGTAGATCGGGTAGTTGTAGCCGAGGTAGCGCATGCTGCCGATCGATCCAATGTTCACGATGGCTCCTCCGCCGAGTGCGAGCATGTGCGGAAGCACGTGCTTGGTGGTGATGAACGCACTCGTGAGGTCCAGCATGCAAGCCGACTCCAGCACCATGGACGGCGACGCTGGCGCCGTGCGGATCACTCACTGAACTCTCCTCTCATCCGCAGTTCTCGACGAAGGGAACGAGCACTTCCGCGACTGCGAGCCCGACTCCGACCAAGAACACCTTCATCATCGCAAGGATAAAACTGCTGGAATCGTGCCGGCGTAGCCGCCGTCTGACGACGTGAAGCTGTAGCTTGACGGGCTGATGAAGAGATACCGCTAGGACACTCTCGTTACTTCACCCACGTAGTTAAGAAAGTGTTCCGATAGAAATTAATCATTAAACGAATATTTCTCAACGCGAAAGTAGAGTTGTTCGACGGGTGTCAGAACACTGAACCTGTCGACTGCCACCGTCGGAAACATGCCTTCGCCGGCAAATCTGGTGAGATTGTTAGCTCCCGTTTCGGAGGTCCGCCGGAACGTTGGTGCTGTACTTGATGTTGTCGAACTCAGCTATGCACCGGTCCCCCATCGGTGCTTGCGCGAGGAAACCCACGCGCACGGGCCCGTCAAAGGCAAGCCGGAAGACACGCACGAAGACCCAGTCGTGACCATCAGTGGATGAGTGAAAGGCCCAGCCTTTCCCAGATCGAATAATGCGAAGGTAGACCGAGCCCTCGGAAACAAGCGTTGAGTTGCAGTCGTCCGAGTACTCGTTCGTCACAACGGAAACGACCATCGCTTGGCCTTGGGGCGAATACTCAAAGCAGAGTTTGGCCCAATGGCCGTGGTCGCCCCATATCGCCAGGACGGCAGCGTCGAACGTTGTTCTTTCGGTCCGGACCCGGGTGCGTGCCGAAAGCGAAAAGTCTTCCGTCGGGACGAAGCCGAGCAATGGTGCGGCTTGCTGCTGAGGACCTCCGAATGCGTCATTGGTCCAATCGGTGCCTGCAGCAGCTGCGAGGACGAGAACATCATGGCCGTGCGCCTT
The DNA here is from genome assembly GCF_002929575.1 of Cryobacterium sp. N21. NCBI lineage: Bacteria > Bacillati > Actinomycetota > Actinomycetes > Micrococcales > Microbacteriaceae > Cryobacterium > Cryobacterium sp. N21. Next base: position 36,492 of record NZ_PJJQ01000024.1, read on the forward strand.
AACCGAACCCTCTTCATTGGCCCATTCGAGCGGAGGTAACCCCGGCACAACTACGTTCACGCGTATCATTCAACCTGACGCGGGACTCTGGGGCAGCTGTCCCTAGTCGAAGTACTTGGTCGTCTGGCCTGAATTTTTGGTTTGCAAGGCGCCGCGTCGACTTCACTCGCGCTGAATCCCTCTTCAGGCGGATTGAGAGCAGACCATCCATATGGGAGCTGAGGTGCAGCCGCCCACAGCACTGTATTTCTCGTGATTCATTGGTTTGCGGAACTAGGCCCGCGATTCTGTCGGGTTCTGTCCGTAGACGTTCTGGTAGCGGTTATAGAGGGAGTCGATCGCGGGCTGCATGATCGGGATGGGGGTGCCGAGCTGGCGGGCGAAGGCGACGCTTCGGGCGACGTCTTCGACCATGACGGCGGCTTTGACGGCGCTGCGCGCGTCCAGACCAATGGTGAACGGGCCGTGGTTTCGCATGAGAACGGCCGGGGAGCGGTGGTCGCGTAGGGTCTCCACGATGCCGCGTCCGATTGAGTCGTCTCCGATGATCGCGAACGGACCAATCGGGATCTCGCCGCCGAACTCGTCCGCCATCGCAGTGGTCGTACACGGAATTGGCTCGCCCACGGCTGCCCAAGCCACCGCGTACGGCGAGTGGGTGTGCACGACGCCACCGACCTCGGGCATGGTGCGGTACACGTACGCGTGGGCCGCGGTGTCGCTGGAAGGGGACCGGTCGGAGCCGGGCGTGCCGTCGACGACGGTGCCGTCGAGGCGGCAGAGGATCATATTCTCGGGCGCGAGGTCGTCATAGGAAACGCCCGACGGTTTGATCAGGAAAAGGTCGGCGCCCGGTACTCTTCCGGAGACGTTTCCGCCGGTCCAGACGACGAGCCCGTAGCGCACCAGCTCAGCGTGCAGCGCAGCGACATCGATGCGGATGCGGTCGATCGTCTCCTGCAGTTCGGCTGGAATTGGGGTGTCAATCATAGGTTTTCCTTCGGGGGTGTGGCTCACTTAGGCGAGGGACTCGACGGCCGCACGTTCGACGGCCAGACCGGAGCGGTACCGGTCGAGGTAGGTCGCGAAGCCGGCAACGTCGGCGGGGTCGGGTGCAGCGGTGTCGAACCGTGCTCCTGCAAACACGAGATCAGTGAGATACGTCTCGAGGTTCACGTCCGCGTGCCGCAGGTACGCGGCGAGGACTGCTATGCCCCACGGGCCGCCCTCGGATGCCGTCTCGGCTACGCTCACGGGCGCATCCAGTGCCCCTGCCAGGAATCGCTGCGCGACCCCGGCAGTGCGGAACATGCCGCCGTGCGCGAACATCTGATCAAGTTCGGCTCCCTCGCCCGCGAGCACCCGCATCCCGAGTGCCAGTGTGCTGAATACTCCGTACAGCTGCGCGCGCATCATGTTCGCCAGCGTGAGTCGACTGTCGGGCGTGCGGACAAACAGCGGCCGCCCCTCGGTGAGCCCGGCAATCGGCTCGCCGGCCAGGTAATTGTAAGCGAGCAGGCCGCCCGCATCCGCCTCGCCCCCGACCGCCTCTCGGAACAGCGTCTCGTACACAGCGTCGCTGTCTGCCGAGGCACCGGATGCGGCGGCGAAGCGGGTGAACAGGCCCACCCACGCGGCGAGCTCGCTTGCACCGTTGTTGCAGTGCACCATCGCGACTAGGTCGCCGGCCGGCGTCGTGACAAGGTCGAGTTCGTGATGCACTCGCTCCAGCGGGTGCTCAAGCACCACCATCGCGAAGATGCTCGTGCCAGCACTGACATTGCCTGTGCGGGGCGCGACCGTGTTGGTCGCGACCATTCCCGTGCCCGCATCACCTTCAGGTGGGCAGAACGGGATGCCCGGCTGCAGCGCCCCAGTCGGGTCGAGCAGCGCCGCACCCGCCGCAGTGAGATCGCCCGCTGCTGAGCCGGCCGGCAATACCTCGGGCAAGAGATGTATGAGCGCGGGGATGCCCTTGTCCGAGACGAGATCGTCGTACCGAGCGACGATGGTCGCGTCGTAGTCCCTCGTCGCCGGGTTGATCGGAACCATGCCGGAGGCGTCGCCGACGCCGAGGACCTTCCGCCCGGTGAGCTTCCAGTGCACGTACCCGGCGAGCGTGGTGAAGAAGTCCAGCTGCCCGATGTGCGGCTCGGAATCAACCACAGCCTGATGCAGATGCGCGATCGACCAGCGCAGCGGGATGTTCACCCCGAACAGGTCCGTCAGCTCCGCCGCCGCCGGACCGGTGTTCGTATTGCGCCAGGTGCGGAACGGCACCAGCAGCTCTCCTTGCGCATCGAATGTGAGGCAGCCATGCATCATTGCCGAGACGCCCATCGCCCCGAACGTCGTCGGGCGGATGCCGTAACGACGGTAGACGTCGGCCACGAGGTCTGCATACGCCGCCTGCAGACCTTCCCACACGGCCTCGAGCGAGTACGTCCACAGGCGGTCGACGAACTGGTTCTCCCACTCGTGGCTTCCCACCCCGAGCACCTTCGAAGGATTCTTCGCGTCGACTAGGCACGCCTTAATGCGCGTCGACCCCAGCTCGATCCCGAGCGCTGTACGGCCCGACTCAATCGTTTCGCGGACGCTGTCCTGACGTGCTGTCATATCCTGGTTCTCACTTCGTCCTGGCAGGAATTCGGTCATCGCTGCCTGCCGATGAGCGGAAGCAGCGACATGCGGGTGCGGTACGTGCGGGTCTCACCGGGTGCGAGAGTGATGAGCTCTCCGGTTCGGGCGGCTTCCGCCCGTCCGTCGTCTCGGGAGGTCGAGGGTTCGATGCCGAGGACGTTGATGCCAGGGCTGGCGTCCCGCCACGCCAGCAGCAGGGGGAATGTCGCCGTGGTCCATTCGATGGTGAGGGCGACACCGTGGTGGGGGGCTTTGACGATCAGTGATCCGGTCGGTCCACTCCGCGCATAGGTGACGCTCTCGTCGACGGCCGTGTCGGCGACGGGCATGCGCATCGTGGGGAGCGGCTGGGCAGCATCTCCCCCTCGGCGAGCGAACGCGGCCGCGTCCGTCGACAATGATGAGCCCTCATCGACGAGGGGATATCCGAGGTTAATGTGGTGGCGGTACATGTGCCCAGCGTCGACGAACCCGTCATTGGTGACGACGTCCTCTACTTCAATGACAGGGCTCTGGCACCAAGCTCGGATGACGCGGGTCAGTCGCAACGTGGGCTCGCCCAGTGCCGCTTCGACGACTTCACCAGTAATTTCGATCAGGGGACCTGACTCGTCGATCTCGAACCGCCACGTCACGTTCTCGGCGGGAATGTGGCCGATGCGGCCATGGAGGCCGTACTCGGAACCGTCGACCGTGGAGGGCATACCGGTGGATGCAAGCCCGCAGGTGGTGAGCAGGCCTCCACCGAAGGTGCGCACCCAGCCGACACCGGAGGGCTCGTTGCGAATCGACGCGACACGGCCGCGCGGTGCACTCCACGCCAAGGGCAGACTCAAAGCGTCAGCCCACCCGATGTCCATCGCGCGGTCTAGGAGAACCTCGAAAGAGACACCTCGAGGGTTACGCACGATAAGAATGGGGGCTCCGGCGGCGGGCCCGTCGGTGAGTTGGGCGCGGTCGACCCGAACAAGCTGTGCCGGGCTGCCGACGAGCCTCCGGACGTTGTCGCCCATGGCTGGCGGCGCGGGGGTAGCCATCAGCCTGCTCCTCGCACCTCGGCAGCGGACCGGCGGCGCGCTCCAATGGCGACGGCGACGACGAGAACAGCGCCGGTGACGATGTACTGCCAATACGAGGTGACTCCGAGCATGTTCAGCGACTTGGACAACACGGCGAATAGCATTGCGCCGATGACGGTTCCGAAGACGGTTCCTCGTCCTCCACGCAGCGACGTGCCTCCGACCACGACTGCCGCGATGACGCTCATCTCTATGCCCGTGGCCATGTTCGCCTCGGCAGACGAAAGCCGACCAGCCAGAAAAACGCCGGCGAGGGCAAAGCAAGCCCCGGCGACCATAAACACGATCGCTTTGGTCAGGTTCACATGCATGCCGGCCAGTTCCGCGGCCCGCTGGTTAGACCCCATGGCGCGCAGCGTACGACCAAACGACGTACGGGACAGTATGAAATAGGTAAGCAGTGCTAGCGCAATGAGCGTGAGGAACGGGTACGGCAGTAACCCGAGGGATCCAGTTGTCAGCGCACGGAAGTTTGAGGACGTGACGGAAACGACCTGGCCTCCAGTCCAGATGAACGCGACGCCGAGAAAGAGGTAGAGCGTTCCGAGGGTTGCGATGAAGGGCGCGATCTTGACGTAGCTGACCAAGAGACCATTCACCAGCCCGAGGACCGCGCCGATCACTACTGCGATCAGGATCGCTAGTCCGATGGTGGTGTACGGCAGGACGGTTCCCACGGCTATAGCGCTGACGGCGATAACACCGCCAACCGAGAGATCGAGAAGGCCGCCGGTGATCAGCAGCACCATTCCGCACGCTGCGATCCCAACGAAGGCGGTCTCGAACAGGATGTTCTGGACGTTGCCCGCATTGAAGAACGACGGCTGGATCAGTCCGACCACGACGAATGCGACGACGACAACAGCAAGGAGGTACTGGTGTGAGATTAAGCTGAGGATGGTTGAGGTTACCGACGTCTTGGTCGCCGCCTCTTTGGCCTCGGTTTTGATGGTTGGTGTGGTAGTGGTCACGCCACTTTCCCTTCAAAGACGCGACGGACGGCAGCTCGCTGCGCGCTGTCAAGACTGAGTGCGAAGACGAGGAGCATGCCGAGGGCGATGTACTGGTAGAACGACGGGACGTTGAGCAGGTTCAGGCCCGCGTTGATCATCGCCAGTAGCAGCGATGCCAGGAACGTACCGATAATGTTGCCTCGCCCCCCGGCCATGCTTGTGCCGCCGAGGACGACCACTGCGATGGCCTGCAACTCGAGTCCGCTGCTCAGCGACCCATTGACGCTGCCGAGCTGGCTAGCTAAGAGCAGACCGGCGACGCCGGCCGCTGCGGCCGCGACGACATACGCGATGAGCTCGATGCGCTTGACTTTTATACCACTGTCGGTAGCGGATTCGGGGCTGCCACCAACGGCAACGACGTGTTTGCCGAACCGCATCCGGTCTAGGACGAACCAGAATCCGGCCCCAACGAGCACGGCGACGATGAACGGTACGGGGATCCCGAAGATTGACGACGTTGCGATGGAACGGAACGCGGCGTCGGTGATCATGATCGGAGCTCCACCCGTGAACAGCAACGCGATTCCTCGGAAGATACCCAGAGTGGCGAGTGTAGCGATGAACGCCGGGACGCGGAACGTGGTCACTATCAGTCCGTTGACCAGTCCGAGGATGATTGCTGCGGCGATGCCGGCGAGGACGCCGGGCAGGAGGCCCCAAGCATTTACGGATACCGCAGCCACACATGCCACGACTGCCTGGGTGGATCCAACCGAGAGATCGATGCCGCGCAGGGCGATCACCATCGTCATGCCGTACGCGGTGATGGCGAGGATCGCGCCGTCGACAAGCATGTTTGTGATGTTGGAAGTGCTCAGAAAGCTTGGCACGAGCATTATCCCGGCCAGAAGCACCAGCACAAACGGGATGATAATTCCGAGCTTCTGCAGAATGCTCTGCCGGCGGGCGGCGCGGTCGCCGCGGCGCGCAGACTCGCGGCGCTCTTGTTCGGCCGACGTGATGACATCCATCGGAAGAGGCTGGGGAGCATTAACCATGAGTTCCTCCTACGGCTATCTGCCCTACGGAAGCGCCGACTATGTTGTCCTCGGTGATGTCCGATCCGAGGAGTTCTGCGGTCTGCCGGCCAGACAAGTACACGAGGCAGCGATCAGAGATCGCGGTGAGTTCGGGTGCGTCGGAGCTGGACACGATCACGGCGACGCCTTGCGTGGCTAGGCGGCGGATCAGCTGGTAGATTTCGAGTTTCGCACCGACGTCGACGCCGCGAGTGGGCTCATTGAGCAGCAGGACGCGGCAGCCGGACTGGAGAGCACGGCCGAGCAGGACCTTCTGCTGGTTCCCTCCGGAGAGATTTCCAATGAGCTGGCGACCGTTCGGCACGCGGATGCGAAGTTCGCGGCGCAGTTCCTCGAATAGGTCGCCTTCTTCGTGTCGAGATGGGGCCACGCGATGCCACCAAGACACCGACTTGGGGTCGCGGGAGACCATCATGTTCTCGGTGACGTCGAGGTGAGGAAGGATGCCCTCACTTTTGCGGTCCTCACTGAGCATGTAAATCCCGGCGCGTATCGCCGTAGGTACGGAACGCACCTGCACGGTTTCGCCGTCGATGGAAATGCTTCCGGCGAGCACAGCGCGGTCGCCGAACAGAGCACGGGTGAGCTCGCCACGACCCGAGCCAGCGAGTCCGGCGAGTCCGACGATCTCTCCCGCTCCGACTGTTAGGGAGAAGGGCTCCTCGAAGCCGCCGATGCACAGTCCGTCGACGGCTAGGCGCGCATCGTTGGCGGTTGCGGCGCCGTCGGCACGTCCGAAGACCTGCGGCTTTCGGCCAAGCATGTGCTCGATCAGGGTCTGCTCGTCGAGCTCACTGGTCGAGGACCGGTGCACAAGGGATCCGTCTCGCAGCACAGCGACCTCGTCGCAGAGGTCGAAAACCTCGTCGAGGTGGTGCGAGACGTACATGATCGTCTTGCCCTGGGCGGCCAGTCGCCGGACAATTCCGTGCAATCGTGCGATCTCCGCGCGGTTGAGCGCTGCGGTCGGCTCGTCCATAATCAGGACCTCGAAGTCGCGGGAAAGCGCCCTCGCGATCTCGACCATCTGCTGATCACCCGTGGTCAGAGAGCCGACTAGCCGGTCGGGGTTGAGGTCCAATCCGAGCGTGGAGAGCAGTTCCCCTACGCGGGCCCGGGTGCCTCTAGCCCTGACGACTCCTGCGGTTCTCAGCTCGTGGCCGAGCATGATGTTGTCTGCGATCGAAAGTTGGGGCACGAGCCGGAATTCTTGGCTGACGACCGAGATCCCGGCCGCCTGCGACTCCGCGGAGTTAGTGAGTCGGCGAATCTCTCCGCGGAGTCGCAGGGTGCCTTCGACGGGCTGTTCGATGCCCGCGAGGATCCTGATGAGGGTGCTCTTTCCTGCCCCGTTCTCGCCGACGAGGGCGAGTATGCGGCCCTCGTCCAGACTAAGCGACACCCCTTTCAGGGCGCGCACACCGGGGTATTGCTGCACGACGTTCTCGACAGCGAGCATGGCAGTCATGAGCTGTCCTCTCCTCAGGTTAGGACTAACGGTTGGCGCGGCCGGCTTTGAAGTCGACGACAGTCTCCTGCGTCACGACCTCGACCGGGAAGAACACCGTCTTGGTGTCGGGGTCGGAGAAGCCGGGGTCCTCGCCGTTCAGGAGCGCGAGCGCGGCCTTTACCGCTGCCGTGCCTTGGCCGTAGGGGTCCTGCGCGATGGTAGCGGACATCAGGCCGTTCTCGATCAACCCGAGCGCGTCGTCGTTGCCGTCGAAGCCGACGAGCGTGAAGCCGTTGGCGATCGATTTGCCCGCAGTCTCGAGCGCGCGCTGAGCCCCCACGGCGGAGGCGTCGTTAGCCGCGTAGATGATGTCGAGATCGGAATTCGCCGAAAGCATATCCTGGGCGGCGGAGTAACCACCGTCAACGGTGTCATTGCCGCTGAGACTGGCGACGACATCGAAGCGACTGTCCTTCGATAGAGCATCCTTGAAGCCCTGGACGCGCTCCTCGCCGACGACCGAGCCGGCGTGCAGCTCGATGACTCCGACCTTCTTGGTGTCGGTGGAGCTGCCAGCCTGATCGATTAGGTACTGCGCGGCCTGCTCGCCGCCGTTGTAGTTATTCGACAATACATAGGTGTCGTAATCGCCAGCGGTACCGATGTCGCCGATGACGACGGGGATCTGCGCGGCGTGCGCCGCGTCGATTGTGGCAGGCAGCGCGGACGGCTGCACTGGCGTGATGATCAGCGCTGAGATGCCTTGGTTAATCAGGTCGAGGCTTCCGGACACCTGCTCCTTTTGGGAACTCTTCTGGTCGGCCGTGACCAGGGTCGCGCCGTTCTCCTGCGCAGCCGCCTTGACACCGGCAGCCCACGCCTGCCAGTAGGGGTTCTGGAGGTCGTAGACCGAGTACCCGATGACGAGCGGGTCGTTCTTCACAAACTCGGTGTCGCCACTCGCTGACGTTCCTTCATCGGATCCTGAGGCGCACCCAGCGAGTGCGATAAACGGGACAACTGCCAGCGCGAGCAGGCCCAAACGTCGACGCATAATGTCTCCTTTGACTTGTGTGATGTAACTTGTGTGATGGTTGTGCTGGATGGGGCTGAGGGAAAGTGAAATTAGCTGATGGCCGTCCGAAGCCGCCCGGTGTTGGCAACCTCCGAGACGAAGTCGTTGTCGTGCATGCCTGCCCAGCTCGGGAGCGGCGCCTGGTTGCCCGCGGCGGCCTCGGTGGGCTCGTGGCTGTAGGTCGAGACCTCTCGGACGACCAGGGGAACGTCCGAATCGGCGGGGCAGCGGAAAGCGTGCAGGTGCTTGCGGTGCATGACGAACTTCGGATCACCGGCGCGTAGCCGCACGTAACTGGTCAGCTTCTCGTACGAATTCTCCCGACCCGTCGGCAATGCGACACCCTCCGGCCACGCGTCACCGGCGGGCATGCCGGAGAAATTCAGTACCTCGACGCCGGACTCCAAGGACGGGGTCGGACTGTAGAAGACCTCCATCTCGCCAAGGACAACCTCATAGCTCTCGGTCTTCCGCCCGTGGTGATGAGGCGGGCAGAACTTCCCCGGGTGGACAATCATCAGCTTGTCGCACAGGCCCGAGTACTCCGCATAGGGTGCCGCGCCGGCCGGCAGACCATCGACGGCCGGCTCGTTGAGCGATTCAAAGATGATCATTGCCTCGTACGGTTCACGAGACCATAGGCCGTTCTGGAAAGCGTCGTACTGGTCGTCACCGAAAACGATGCCGGCTGAGTCGTTGACCATCTCGTCGGTGATCGGGTAGCGAAGCGCCTTGCCGAGGGCGGCAGCCTCCCTCACCCATTCGTCATACTCGCGACGAGTAATCGACGTCCTTGTCATGAAATCCTCCAGTGCAGTAACAGTGTCGTCAATCGCAATGAACCGGTTCATTTTTGAACCGGTTCGATTCTGCGCTTTGCCGTATTGGTTTGTCAAGCCCGTCAGCGCGAAGGTGCCGGCCCGGTCGACTGGCGCACTATGAGCGACGGCGTCAAGAGTTCCCGCTCGCTACCGTCGCGGGCAGCGCCACTTAGGAGCATCTGGCCGGCGATCACTCCGACCTCGAAGGAGGGCTGCCGGACTGTAGTCAGCGGCGGGCGCAGCGCTTCGACGAACTCGACATCGTCATATCCGATCAACGACACGTCCTCCGGGACTCTCAGTCCGTGGCGTTGCAGCGAGAGCAGAGAGCCGAGCGCGACGAGGTCATTCGCGCACATGATGGCCGTCGGCTGGTGCCTGCCCCACAGATCGTCTGTCGCGATCAGTCCGTTCGCCGATGTCAGGTCAGCCACTTCGACTTCGATCAGCACCTCGCTCGCCTTCAAGCCGTCCGCCCGGATGCCGGCGAGCACGCCTTCGCGCCGCTCGACGCACCAGGGAACGCTTCGAGGCCCGTTAACGAACGCGATCGAACGATGCCCCAGCTCGAGAAGGTGCGTAATAGCTTGACGCGCTCCACCCACGTTGTCGAGGCTGATGCTGCTTCCAATGTCGAGCTCAGCGCCACTTTCCAGGGCGACGACCCCGAGCCGGCGGTCAGCGAACGGCTCCCAGCTGCGGAGTTTATCGATGGGGGCAACGAGCAATCCATCAACACCTTGTTGTGCGAACGCTCTGAGTAGCCGTTTTTGTCGCGCCGGGTCTTGGTGGGTCGATCCGACGACGAGGGTGAGGTCCTGATCCTCGAGCACGGACTCGACGCCGCGCAGAACGTCCGCCCAGTAGGGGTTCCCGACGTCCGGCAGAACGACCCCGACGAGGCCGCTCTTCTTACTGCGGAGCTGGCCAGCGGCGCGCGAGCCGACGAAGCCTAGTTCGCGCATCGCCTTTTCTACGCGCGCCCGCGTGTGCGGTCGAACACTGTCTGGCGTGTTGATTACGTTCGAGACGGTTCCGAGCGAGACTTGGGACCTCTGCGCGACGTCCCGCACTCCGACGGGGCGGCGGACATCGGAGTTCTTCGTCGAGTCGCTTGGATCGGCTCCGACCGCCGGAATCATATTTCTCCTTCGATTTTAGGTCCAGACAACCTGCACGTCGCCCTTGGTTGACAGTCCCCCTTCGGAGCCCGTCGCGGCCGTCTGACGGAGACGAGACGATCCTAGCGAATTTTGAACCGGTTCACCCTATTTGCGTCGCGGCATCTACACGACGAACGAAGGAACGAGCCAATAGAGAGATCAAACGCCGCACCGATGTCGTCGGCGTGTTGGGGTGGCTTGTGAAAATGAAATATCCGACGAATTCACCAGCCACCCCTTGGACGGAGCATGATCCAGTGGGACTGCCTGATCTCTGTGTGCTGGCTTAGTTCTCCCGCATATCGGGGAAGAGCCCTTCCGGTGGTTCCGTGTAGGGCAGCGGTTCGCCAGGTTTGTTCGTGTCCTCTGACTTTGCGAAGGGTCCTTCTGTACTCATCAGGATGGGCATGTGGTGGTCGGCGTGTTCGATCCACCAGGTGCTTGATCCGGTGGCGCCGTCGAGTCTGAGGTGTTCCCAGGCGCGCCAGAGGGCGTCGATGCGGGCGAGCGCTTCGGGGTAGTTCCACCATTTTGCCGCCCAGCGGAAGCTGGCGTTGCCGGGGCCGACGCGGCGGGAATACATGTGCCGGAGTCGGTCACGCATGAACTCGTCCGACGAACCGTAGAACAGCTGCGGCACGTCCTCCTCTGAAGCTTCCGTGTCGTCGTCGTCGCGGAGTGCGTCGAACTCGCTCACAGGTCATCCTCCTGTCGTGGAACTGCGTTCAACCAGGCTTGCGTGTCGCCAGCCGGTGCTGCCAGCACCGGAAACTCGTTGACCGGCGCTGTGCGGCGTGACGGGTCGTGTGCGGCGATGGACGCGCGGACGGCGTCAGCCTGTGAGCTGCGCATCCAGGGCACTGTTTCGATCAGTGTTGCGGGTGCGCCGGAGGCGAATACGACGGCGCGGCCGCGGGGCAGAGCTCCGAGGTCCGCAACGTCCAGGGTGCGTTCGCGCTGCATTTGGTGGGATGTTGATCGGTTTCCTCGGCCGACACTGGTGGAGGTGGTGTGTTTGTCGTAGTCGCCGACCATCTGGGAGAGTTCGTTCAGGAATTCTGGTTCTTTGACGCCGCCGCCGTAGACGGCGATGTTGGAGGCTGACCAGAGTTTGCGCATTCCGTCTCTGCCCCATACTTCGACGCCTTGTGACCAGGACTGCAGGATGGTCATGAGGACGATTCCGCGTGAGCCGTAGTGTGAGTACAGGTCGGGGAGGCCGTGCCAGCGGCACACGTTCGCTGCTTCGTCGAGAACACCGAGCAACGGTACGGCCAGGCGCCCGCCGGGCTGGGTTGTGGCGAGTTCTTCTGCGGCTTCGACGGTGGCGGCGGTGAGAGCGGTGACGAGGGGTCCGGCGGTTCCTTTGCCTTCTTTGGAGAGGCTGTAGAGGGTGTCACGGCTGCGTACGAAGGCGTGGGGGTCGAACTGTGGCCGGGAATCCCCGGTCATGTTGCCGCCCAAGGGCGTCACCCATTGCCCGATCGCACGGACCTTCAGGCATGATGCCATTTGCGCGGCCGTCCCATAGACGCTGTCGCGGCGTCGCGGTTCGCCGTTCACTTGGCCGTCGACGGCGTCGGCCATCTGGTCGTATCCGTGAGCGCGCAGAATATCGACCGGAGCCTCATCGCCGGGCGTTGTGGTCCAGGTGAAGACCTTGGTGATGGGTAGACCAGCTACGGCGGCGGCCAAGAGGAAGCCAGCCAAGAGGTCTTGGCCGGCGTTGTCGAAATACGGGTCGGCGCGCGCGTCGCCGGCACGAGAACCGGTAGCGAAGTGCTCGGCCAGCTTCGCGGCCTTCACATCATCGGTGACGTAGCTGAGGGGGTTCCACCACCAGGTTGGTTCCTCGAGAGCGATGCGTTGCGGGTCGAACGCCCACACGCGGCCACCGCCGGCGGCTCGCACATCACGCGTGGCGTCGAGAACGTCTCGCTTGTTCGACGTGGTGAGGACGGCGCCTGGAGCGGACAAGATCGCCGGGATTGCACGGCTGGTGGATTTTCCGGTGCGGGGGCCCCAAATGTCGACGTGCATATCTTCGGCGGAGCCGTAGAGCTTCTGCCTTCCCGCAACGGTGATGCCGATGGGGACGCCGAGCCAGTCGGTGACGCCGAGACGCTGCGCGGTCGCCTTCGCGCCCGTAGCCGACAGCGCGCGAAGATCGCGCCCCTTGCCCATGTAGGTCGCCGCTCCATCGACGTTGCTTCGGCGACGCCGGGCACGTGACACCGCCACGGCGACGAGGATGCCCAAGACGAGCACCACGCCGAGCGTGGCCGCGAGAATCCACGTCCCGGACACTGGCCAGGTCACGGAGCCTCCCAGCACGCCGAAAAACAGCCCGAACGGGTCGCCGGTCAGGTCGGGGTTGACCCCGTCCAGGTGTGAGCCCCACGTCACGGCCACCCACACCGTGCCCAGGACTACGGCCACGAGCGCGAGGCAGACGATCAGCATGATCGTCTGCCCGTCGAGGCCGTTCTGGTTTCGCCTGTTCGATGCGCTCACGCTGCACTGTCCTCTTCGGTCGTAGTACTGTCGGCTTCTCCGTCGACCTCATGCCCGACGTCGTCGGCGTCGCCCCGTCCAATAGTCGGGTTCGACTCGTCGGGTTCGGGGAACGACGCAGCGGGATGCCAGAGCTTGTTGGTGTCGTTGATGGCGCGTTCGGATTCGATGAGTTCGACCTTGACGGGGATGCCTGGATGGCCGCCGACTTTGATGAGGAATTTGCCTCGGCCGGGAGGGTCGGATTCGCGCCCGAGCCCGGTATCCCAGGTGCCGGGATCTTGCCAGGACGTGAGGAGTTCTTGTTCGGCGCGCGAGAGTGGGACGGCGCTGGTGAGCATGGGCATTTCCGCGCCCGGTAGGCCGCCGGCGATGACCATGCCGGAGCGTTCGACGAATCCGCGTGCTTTCATCCGGTCGGACTCGTTCGGCAGGGAGAGGAGGTCGCTCATCGTGTGCGAAATCATGGCGAGGCCCACGCCGCGTTGACGGTTCAACCGGGTGAGGGCGTCGACCCGGTCGACCATGCCCGCTCCCGCGCGCAGCGCCCGCCAGAGCTCGTCGAGGACGACGAGGTAGTGGCGGCGTGGCTCGAGACCGGCGTCGGCGAGGGCGTTGGCGATGTTCACGGCGCCAAAGCCGGCCGACCAGCAGGCGAGCAGGATTGCGGCTTGCATGTCGGTGTCGGAGTCATCGATCGAGGACACGTCGTAGACAACAGGGCGATCCCTCATCATGGGAACGTCGGTCGGGTGGGCGAATGTCTCGCCCAAACGTCCACCCGAGGTGAGGCTGATGAGTGAGGCTTCCAGTTCCTCCGTGATCTTCTTGTATCGTTCAAGGTCGCCACGGTCCAGGGCTACCGCGCGCACTTCTGCGGGTGCTTCCTGAATCACGCGCAGTAAGTCGCCGAGCACCGGGACTCCCCCATTGCGTTCGTCGAGCACGGTGAGGGCACGGTCGATGATGGCTTCTTCGCGAGCGGACGGCGGGTCTTTGCGGAGGATCGTCAACAGGGCCGACACCATCGTTTGCCGGCGGCCGTGAGCGTCGGCGAGCACCATTTGACGCTCCTTCTCTTTGCCGGCGAGGCGTAGCCGTTCGGCGGCCGCGGTTGCTTCGCCGGGATCGAGGATGTTCAGGTGCCCGCGGCCACGGCCGAGGGTGATGACTTGCCCGCCGAGAGCGCGAATCATGTCGACATAGTCGGGCTTCAGATCGCCCAAAACCAGCGGCAGGTTCCCAAATCCCGCGCCGCCGGCGGCCATCCTTCGGATGAGCGTTGACTTGCCCAGGCCCGGCAGGCCGAGCACGAACACGGAGGGGTTCGAGATGAGGCCGGCGTCCTGGAACCAGGAAATGGGGTCGGCGCACACGGTCGCGCCGGTGAAGAGCTGCAGGCCGATCGGTACGCCGACCATCGGGGTTCCTGTGCCGACCGAGAAGGGGTGCATGCCGCACACTTGCACGGTCGTTCCGCGCCACTCATCTGCCGGCTGGATGACGCTGGCTTCACCGCGACCACGGCCGGGCCAGCCGCGAGGACCGGGTCGACGGACCTGGGGTTTCTTTTCCTTGCCTGCCTTCGTCTGCTTCGCCGTGGCCAGCTCGCGCGGCTTCGAGACCTTGCGCCGGGTGGAATCAATGGCGGGCATTACAGCTGCTCTCTAACCTCAGACGGAATCCGCAAATGTTTCGGCAGGACCAGGCCGAGTGGAAGTGCGGCCGCGAACGCGGAATCCTGAGAACCGTGCACGATGCGCAGCCGCAGCCGTGCGGTAGCGGAGAGGTTATCGATCGCGGCCTTCGCATCGGCCTCGTGGGCGGCGTCGATCACCGTGGCGGTGACGAGCATCGCGAAATTGACCAGGCCAGCGCCAGACGCTTCCTCCTGCGCCGTGGCGAGAGCGGCCCGTGTCGTAGTCAGGCTTCGTGCTGTGGGCTTGTTTGCGGACTGCACATTGAACGTCGAAGCGCGCACGTCTGCCTCGACGATCGCCGCGGCCTTGGCCGCATCAATCGGCCGATAGAGCAGCGTGACACGCTTCCGCGCGACGTCTCGGTGCGGCGCCAACAGGCGAGCCAAAATGCTCGAGGGGACGTTGCCGCGGGGGGCACCACTCATCATCCACGTCACCGACAGGGCCGAATCGTGCCGGTAGGTGTCCCAGTTCGCCTGATGGGCTGTGGGGCCGACCTCCGGCCAGTAGAGCTCAGGCGGCTCACCGGCCGCGTTCGCGTCGTCGATGAGTCGTGCTGCAGCCGGGTCGTAGGCGACGCGGATGACTTCGCAGAGTTCTTGGGCGTTCAAAGGGCGTGTTGCCCCGGCGCCGGTCGATGACAAGCTTTGAGTGAGACCGGGGAGGCGTGAGGCCAGCTCGCGGCCCATTTCATCGGGGGTGCGCTTTTTTCCTCCGACGCGGGCAGCCGCGTTGAAGGTGATGGCGACGTAGGCCTTGATTGTCGCGGAACCGGCGGGGTATTGCTTCACCAGGTCGTGGAGGATGCTCGTGGCAAATTCCGGGGCGGCTGGATCAATGCGACTGTTCACTTCGCGGCGTAGCCGCGTCCCTGTGTCGGGAGCCGTTTCAATCGTTACGGAGACGGCTTCGATGCCGGGTTCGTCGCCGAGGCTGGCGAGCCACATGCCCCACTCGGCAACCCACACGTCGACCTGTTCGCGGTCGACGAGCGCTGCGCCGTCGGGCTCGGTCGCGATGACGACGGTGTAGTCCGACGTGGTGGGGATCTGCAACAGTGCGAACGGGCGGTTGTAGCTATCGTGCCACTCCGTCAATCTGGACCCCGCGGCCAGGCCGGGCAGTTGAGCTGTGCCCCACTCGGCGCGGCCGAGCGGCCCGGACCGGTAGATATGCGTCCCTGTGGTTTTGGTCACCATCCACCCAACCCGTGTGGTGGCTCGCATCAGCAGGCTTTGACCGTGCTTGTCTGTGACTGCGACCGTCAGAAGGAACACCCCGAACACGAGCGCCGTGACGACGCCGTTCAGAATGTTTGAGGCCATCGTCACGATGACGCTGAAACCGGCCCCAACGAACAAAATCGTCGTGCCGATTGATCCCAAGCCCAGAAGGCCAGCGGTCTTTGGTTTCGTCCAGTTGCCGTAGCTGCGCGGTGCGCTATGCGTTGTCATCAAGAACCTCCTACTTAGGACTTGCTCGGTCCGGTTGAGTCATCGGCCGCCGACTGCACGGCACTCTTCGCGGCATCGGCTGCGCCCTTGGCGGCGGCGCCCGCCATCTGTGCGCCCATCACAATCGGTGCAGCAGGCCCAGCAGCAGCGGCAGCCCCACCGGCCGCGGCACCTCCCCCAGCCGCGGCGCCACCAGCTGCGGCGCCACCGCCGCTTGCTGCTCCTGCTACTGCGGCAGATGCCGGGTTGTCCCCGGCACCAGAGGGTGTCGGGGTGGGAGCCGATGGCTTGCCACCGCCGGGCGTACCTGAACCGGTCGGAGCATCGCTGCCGCCACCACCGCCTGCGGGGGTCGACGACGAGCTACTCATCCGTTTGATTGCACCGCTGGCCAGATCGCCGCCGATCGCCCCAGCTGCGCCGGCCAGTGCCAGGCCCGCAGTGCCACCGCCGGCGACAGCACCCGTCATCGGTGCGACAAATTTGAGTAGAGCGGGCAAGGCGATGAGGGCCATGAGCATCAGCGCCAGTCCGGTCAGAATCGTCCAAATACCTCCGCCGTCATCCTGGAAAGCGTCCGTACCGGTGAGGCTGAACGCCGCTGCATAGATGAGAGCGGCGGCAGGCTTGTAGAGAATGAAGGCGATCGTCCACCCGACCACCTTCCCGAACCACTGCTTACCCATCTGCGTGTTCGTGAAGCTCGCTGTCAGCGGCAACACACCGGCCAGGATGACCAGCAGCCCGCCACGAACGACCATCAGCGCAACCTGGACGTAGGTCATCAGAAGAGCGATCGAGCCCAGAATGAGGACCCCGATAAGCCCGATCGGTGAGCTGGCCGTGACTGCCACCATGGCGGCGACGTTCGTTCCAAAACAATTGGACCCTCCGGCCACGGACACATCACAGTCCGTCGCTCCATTGAGGATCCAGATCGAGAACGCATCGGCAGCAGTCGTAGCGAGGGTGATGATTGCAAGGCCAGTCCCCGAAACCACAATGAGGGTAATCAGTGACTGGATGAGATCCTTGCCCGGCTGTGCACGCTGTTCCCACGCCATTCGAATCCCGCCGATGATCACGGAGAGGATCGCGAGGCCACCGACGTAGTACCAAAGCGAGTTCTGCAAGAATCCGACGGTCGTCGACGATCCCTCGGGCGCATTCGCACCCAAGAGCCCACCGATGAGAGCGGACGCACCCGAGATGAGCAAGATCGCTATGAAAATGACCCCGAGGGTGCCCACATGGCGGAAACCCTCACCGCGACGGCTCCGAAGAGCGATGGTCGCGCCCAGAGCGATCATCGACAACACCGCAAGCGTGAGCCCGACGAAGGTCATGTATCCAAGAATGGTGGTGAAGGAATCTGACCCCGGAGGCGCGGTTAGCGTCTTAGTCGTGCCGTCACCGGCAGTGAGGACCGGTGTTGGTACAGCAACCCACATCGTCCCGATACTCGCCAGAGCTTTCCCGAACCCCTCCAGAACACGGTTCGCCAACTCTTGAACGGCATCATTCGACGCCTGCGATACGACGTTCCCGATTGCGTCACCACCTATACAGAAAATATCGACCAGGGCACAGCCTTCCTCAGCCGCCATATGGTTCACGCTCCCGACCACGGGGTGTATCCGCCGAGGTTAGCGATGGGTGCTGGAGATAAGGGAAGCACGCCAGCGTCAGTCATCTGTATCTTCCAGTCGCCTTCCGCCCAGACGAGTTTGAGCGGCAAACTCACCAACTCGCCGCTCGAGTAATTGACAGCCAGATCGACGGTCGTCTCTTTTGTCGAGTAGCTGCCGATCTTGTAGCCCGCTACTTGTGCACGAAGCGTTGAACCCGATGATTCTGAGCCCGCGGCAATTAGGGCGTCTCTCCCGGGACCGGGTGCGACCAGCTGCGGGAGCCGATCGCGCAGGGAAGCGTCCGTACCCATAGCCGCAAAATTCACTGCCAAGAAGAGAGCGCCTTCGGCGGTGTGCGCGTAACAGGTGCGGAGCCCATCGATGATTTCAGCGGGGCCGGCCCCCTCCGGCTCAATCGGAGCCGCGACAGTTCCCACAAGCTCCCAGTCGTTTTCGGGCGCTTGAGTCAGGGTGTTCGTTTTCTCGAAACCATCGAGTCCACAGACGCTTTTGTCGGCGGCGTCGCCGCTGGGGGTCGTTGACGTTGGGTCGTTCGGTGGTGTGGTGTTGTCGCCCGTGTCGTGGTTCAGTGATGTTACGAGGACGATGATCGAGGCGAGGACGATGATCCCGACGACGGTTGCGGCGGCGATGAATCCCGGTCGTGAGAATGGGCTTCGGTGTTCGGTGTTCGTCATGCGTTGCTCCTTCGCGCGGTAAATGCGGGTGTTAGGAGCCGGAGATGAATCCGACGAGTGCGGTTGCTGCGCCGATGATCATGACGCCGACCAGGATGCTGACGAGCGTTTTGACGTGTTCTCCGCCCTCGCCGCGTCGTGCATTAAACATGAACATCACGGCGACAGCGATCAGTGCCAGGATCGCGGCGATCAAACCAACCCATTTGGCCCAGGCAACGAGCGTGGTCACGGCTCCGAATCCGGGTGGGGCGAGCGGATCCGGGTCGGGCAGGTCGGTGAGGACCTGACCAATTGTGGTGAGCGCGTGGGCGGCTGCGAGGGAGAGGGACATTGAGACCTTTCAGTTATGGGTGGGGGCACCTGTCGGCGTGAGGGCGAGGTCGGTGAAGAGTTCACGGAATTCTTTGGGCAGCGAAGCGATAGTGTCTGGGGGTCCAAGACGCCAGGCATTGACCCAGGGAAGGTTCCACACCCGGGGTACGCCGCCGGCGATGATGTGCTCGAGGTGACGCAGCTGCTTGGGTCGACGTCCGGGGGCGTCGGCGATAAGGGCGAGGCCGGCGAGTTGTATTGCGTCGCCTAACGTGTTCGCTGCCCACTCTGTGGCGGCGTGTTGCGCGGTGAGGAGGCCGGCGTAGTTTGTCCGCGCCACCAGGACGACGCGATGCGTTGTGCCGGCGGTGGTGGGAATGGGCCAGGCGTGTTCGCAGGGCCGCGTGCCGGCTGTGAGGGCGGCGAGGGTTGACTCTCCGGCGCCGCCGTGGACGCCAAGCCACCAGATCGTTGCCGGCCATGCGGCGCCCCGGCGCGGCAGCCGGTCAATTGCGTTGGGAACGGGGATGCCGAGTTGCGGCGCGGTCGCACCGTGACGCTCGTCCCGTCGTGTGGGAACGGGCGCGGAGGTGTCGAGCTCGTTAGACGGGTTAGGGCCGATGAGCCACCGATTTGCGCTCGTATTCATGCCACTCCCCCTTTGTCCTGGTTCATGCTCATTCGTGTCACTCACATAGACTCGTGTTCTACCCCGCGACGGGGGTTCTCGGCGTCTTGTATTCATATTACCTATCTGATGCGTAATTATACGTTTATGCACTCATCTGCCTTATGTTTCGGTTACGCTCGGAGGGTGGACGAGACACCAGCGCTGATGATGTGGCCCGACTCGATGTTGCGCCGCTACGGCGACATGTTGAGCGTGGCTGACGTCTCGTCTGTGCTGGGGTTGGAGCCGCGTAACGTTCGGTGTTTGCTCACCAGTGGTGATGCGGCCATCCGGTTGCCCGGGGTGAAGATCGGCAAGAGCTGGCGGATTGCCCGCGTTCAGCTACGCGCGTACCTGATCGGGCATCACAACGACGACTCCGCACTCAGTTCAGAGGACGCCAAGAGAGGCCCCACGTCATGATCGAGACCGTTCCCACATTCCCCAGGATTGAGGCCACCGTTGCAGCCGATGCGACGGGAACCGTCGCGATCAACGGAGTGATGCAGTCGGTGGTCGGCGCCGATGAACAGGCGGTGCGGGCGGAAATTCTCACCCTCGTCACGGTGACGGCTACCGACATGGGTCGCCCCGTTCGGTTGAATACCCGGGACCGGCTGGGGGAACAACTGCTCGCCGTCTACCCCGACGGCCACGTAGAAGCGCTCTCCGACCGTGCTACTGCAGCAACGGCAGGCGCGCCCGTTCCCGCTCCGGTGGACCCCGTCAGCCGGGTCGCGGACCCGAACGTCCACAGCGCTCAGAGCCCAGACCATCCTGAACACCTTGAGCGCCCCGAGGATCCAGCTGCCCGTTTGACGCTCAAGGACTTTCTACAATCTCAGCCAGCTGCCCTAGTCGGGCCGGCCGAGATGGGGTGGCAGGGCACGGTCCGCCGGCTGACGGGCGGCCTCGTCTCGGTTGGTCCGGGCGTAGCCGAGCTCACGCATCGGAGCGCGATTGATCGGGTCCAGCAAAGCCTGCGCGGGCCCCGAACGGTCGTCGTCATCAACCCCAAGGGTGGCGCGCATAAGACCACTGCGACGTTGCTGCTGGCGGCGACATTTGGCACCTACCGTGGCGGGTACACGCTGGCGTGGGACAACAACGAAACCCGGGGGACGCTGGGATGGCGGGCCCAGCCCGCCCGCCACAGCAACACAGCCGTTGACCTGCTCCGCGATCTTGAACGCTTCAACGACCTGCGCAGCGCCCGGGTCGGGGACCTCGACAACTATGTTCGTTCACAGGGCTCCACCCAGTTCGACGTGCTCGCTTCCGACGAAGACGCCGCGGCATCCTCGACGATCAACGGTCAGGCGTTCAACGAGTTGCACACCACCCTGAGCCGGTTCTACCGCGTCATCGTCGTTGACACGGGCAACAACATGCGCGCCTCCAACTGGGAAGCTGCCCTCGACGCGGCCGACCAGCTCGTCATCGTCTCCACAATCCGTGAGGACACCGCCGCCAGCGCCGCGTGGCTTGTGGACGGACTGTATGAAAAGGGCCACGAAGAGAAGGTGCGTAACGCTGTCACCGTTCTCGCCTCCCCCTCCAAGGTCGCCGATGCGCAGCTGAACCGCCGGTTGCATGGCCACTTTGCGTCCCTGACTCGCACGGTGCTCGACGTGCCCCACGACCCCGCACTGGTCGACGGGGGAACGCTCAGCTACGACGCTCTGGCCCCGGCGACGCGTGAAGCATGGTTGCAGGTCACCGCAGCGGTCGCGGACGGGCTGTGACACGCGCCCTGGTCGCCGTGGTGTACCTCACTGCTGCCCTCGCTCTGACGGGATGCGTCGGCGCCACGGCGTCGCCGACCATGGCCCCGGCAACGAGCTCCACCAGCGCACCGTCGACGCCGTCCGGAACCGCGGTGCCGGACGCGCCGACCGATGACGCGAGCGTGCTGCCCGTGCCGGAAGCGGGAACGGACAGCCGGGCTGCTGCGATCACCGCAGCGGAGAAGGTCGTGACGACGTTTGGGCAGCCCACACTCGAGGCCACGACGTGGATGAACAACATGTACCCGCTCCTGACCCAGACGGGCGCGGCGGCCTATGAAGGAACGGATCCGGCGCAGGTCCCCCAGCACCAGGTCACCGGTGCTGGGACCGTTCTGGACGGCTCCACCGAGGTCGCATTGATCGTTCAGGTTCCCACGGACGCGGGCCTGTACACCGTCAGCCTGAGCCGCCCCGGCGCGTCCGCGCCCTGGCTCGCCGACCGAATCCGACCCGCGCAGGGATAACGATGTCCAACGAAAAAGGGACAGGCGCGCTGATCCTCATTGGGGTGCCCGCCGCGCTGGTCGCGACGGTGTTCCTGCTGATCATCCTCGTGTTCTCCGGCACGGCCGCCAGCGCTGCCTGCACCGAAGCGGCCGGCACGGTGAACCCCAACACGGTACCCGCCGATCCCGTCGCCGGGTACTCCGGCGAGCAGCTGACAAACGCCGCGTACATCATGAACGCAGCCAGTGCTCTCACACTGGACCGCACTGCCCAAGTTCTCGGGGTGATGACCGCTATGGGGGAAAGCTCACTCGTAAACGTTGGCTACGGTGACGATCTGACTGGCGTCACCAACCCGGACGGCTCCCCCACCAGCTCACTGGGCTTATTCCAGCAGCAATGGAACCTGGGAACATGGGGAACCCGCGAAGACGTGATAGACCCCACCCATGCCGCGACGGCATTCTTTGAACGCCTCGTCAGCGTCGCCGACTGGCAGAGCCTTGCGCCCACCCTCGCCATTCATCAGGTGCAGGGCAACGCCGACCCGTTCCACTACGAAAGCTTCTTCGGCGCAGCAGACCAGATCGTGACCGCTCTCGCTGGCGACAGTGCCGGTGGTGGCTGCGCCAGTGGCACCGTTGCTCTGCCGCTAAGCGCCGGCTTCAACATGACCGGCGACTACGGACCGAGGGAGAGCCCGGTCGCGGGGGCGAGCAGTTGGCACCCCGCCTCTGATCTGCAGCATTACCCGAACCCGTGCGGTGACCAGATCTACGCGATCACCGAAGGAACCGTCACTCTCATTGCCGGCTACCAAGTCTCGATCAAATCAGCGGACGGCTACACCGTCTCCTACCTCCACATGAAACTGTCCGACGTGTCCGTAAAAGTCGGAGACGCCGTCACCACCGGCCAGCCGATCGCGCTCGTCGGCAACGAGGGCCCCTCCACCGGATGCCACCTCGACCTGCGCATCAACACAGCGGGCAGTACCAATGACGCCGTGAACACTCTCACGGCAGGTGAGGATCTCGGTGGTCCGTCGGCGGTGGCGGGGTTTGTGAATCCGGAGGAATACTTCACCCTGTTCGGCATGGAATTGTGCCCAGCAGGGTCGTGTCAGAGGCAGTATTTATGACCCCGAATCAGACGCGCAGGCTTCCGGGCATGAAAGTGGGGGTGACCTGCTGGAATAATGCCATGAGTGGTGTGGATAACAATGCTGCTATCTCCGACCCAGCACGGCCCGCCCCGGTGACCGTTTGCCGCATATCCGAACCGGATTTTCACATGAAAGACACCGCCCCTGATGGACGATGAATACTGGGACACCTACCCAGAGACCTTAACTACCGCCGACGTGGCCAAAATTCTCCACGTCGGAAAACCCGCCGTGTTCGCCCGACTCCACAGTGGCATCATCCCCGCGCACCAAGTCGTCGGTTCCTGGATCATCTTCAAAGCTGAAATTCGTGCGTGGCTTGACTCCACCAGCAACCAGGCGCCTGCCGGCCCCACGGCCGTCGTCGACGTGCTGGCCGCCTACGGTGACGAACTGAGCTACCGCGACCTCATGGTCCTCTTCGACAAGACCAAGCCCACCATCTACCGATGGCTACAAACAAGCGAAATCCCCGCATATCACGTCGGAAATCGCTGGATCATTCACAAGACACAGTTACGCCAACGACTCCGCGAAACCAGCAACCAGCGTGTCGACGATGAATAACGTCCGACACGCCGCGCCTAGCTCAAGGCCGCCGACCTCATCCATCCCGCTCCGCCGCGCCAACAGGTCAGGAGCGGCCAATGGGAGCGCTACTGCGTTGCGCCCGAACGCGTCACTGAACTCAGCAAGGCGCTCGGACGCGAACTGGGGCAACGCACCGACTTGGGCAACTCGGCGGCGTGTCTTTCCCGAATGCATTCACTTCGCTGCCATGATCAAAGGCATGAGCGCAATCAAGGGCCGGGCCAGACGCCCGGAGAATACCCCCACCGTGCTGTTTCAGGCGCGAGTGAACTCCGCAATCCGTGAAGAGGTCAACGCCGCGGCTACCGCGAGCGGCGTCTCGTCCGGGATGTACCTCGAGGCTCTATTGCGCATGACGCTTGAGGCCGAAGGTCAGCTTCCCGTGCTTGACCTTTTCCCCCCTCGTCAGGAGGAGTTGCATATCCCAGCGGCTTAAACGAAAGAGCCCGCCGCTTACGCGACGGGCTTATCCAAGTTTCGTAGCTCAAACCTTCTCTGCTTGGCGGCGACGAGGTTAGAGCTAATCAAAAGATCCGGTTCTCACGCCGGGGCTTTTGTGTACCCAATCGAAGATGAATCGAAGGAGATGACCCCATACTAACCGATGTATACCGTTTTGACGGTGTTTCCGTTGATGAAACTTCGTTGGGCGTGTCTTCCGACCGTTGGACTGCCTGGGATTTGACGCGCCGCATCACCCCGCGCGACCAGGTTCGCGTCATGGTGCGCGAGGCCGACGGCCAGTTGCACATCAACCAATACCCTCGTTTGTACCGGGTCGGGCCGGACGCACCCACGACGCCCTGGTGCATCCGTCTGGCCGATACCGCGCACCAGTTCCGGTTGCTCTGCTTCGACTTTGACGCGAAGACTCCCGACGCTGTGGAGAATGCCGTCGACGACTGTGACGCCCTCTCCGGTGTTCTCGATGAACTCTCGATCGTCCACGTGGTCTGCCAGTCGTCGGCGGGCGGCGGCCGACACGTCTGGATCGGCGTAGCTGGTGGGGCCTCCTCTGCGATCGTTGCCGCTGTCGCGAGAGAGGCCCACGCGACCTACGACACCCTCGACCATGGCATGCTGCTGAACCCGGCCGAGGGCGCTGCGCGTCCGCCCGGAGCTCCGCACCGCGACGGCAGCACCTCAACCGTGCTCCGTGGTCGCGTGGACGCACTCGCGGCGCTTACAACGACGCCTGGAGAACTGGAACGGCTTGCCTCGGTGCTCGGAGAGCGTAAACCGGCTCTCCGGCACGTCGATACGCGGCCCTCTGGCCCGGTCGATGGCTCGCACCACACCCACCGGGACCTCAGCAAGACGGGGGAAGGCCACATGGCCACCATCAATGGTGGGAGCAACCCGTCGTGGACGGGTTTCATGTGCCTGTTGACGGCGGCCAGCGCCGGATGGACGCTCGGTGACGTCGAGCACACTGCCAAGACGGCCCCCGGTATGGAGCATTTCCGCACGAAGAACACGGGGCGCGGCACGCGTCGGCCCCGTAGCGCGGGCGAGGCCCACGATCGGCTGTCCCGTCAGTGGGCCAAGGCGCAGCAGTACGCGGCGCTCCAGCGCCCGCTTCCCGCCGCACAGGAACCACAAGACCTCACCGAGCTGGGCGCGATCGTCACCGACGTCGACGACCTCCTGATGCGCCTCCGAGTCAATGCTGGCCGGTGGGGACGCACCGAATCGGCCATCTCCCAGCGCACCATCCTGATCGCTCTGGCCTACCTCACCTTGCAGACCGGCAAGCACGCTGTCGCGGCCTCTATCCGCGACCTGGCCCTGATGTCGGGCCTGGGCCGGACGACCGCAGCTAGCGCCCTCCACGCTCTCACCGACGCCGGATTCATCCAGCAGGTGCGCAATGGCGACGGTGGAAATGCCGCCGAATGGGAGCTAACCGGCAAGTTTTCCACAGCCCCTGACGCAGTCCGGTCACAACCATTTAATAACCCCCGCCCCCCTCTCGAACTCTTCACGTTAAGGGCCGAACTGGTGCGTACGATCGAGCACCAACTGACCGACCAGCTCCACGATCTCTTCACGCGTAAGGGACTGGGCCACCTCGCTGGAAGGATCTATACACTCCTCCGCGAGCACGTCGCCTTGACGATTGACTCTGCTGCCCGGCTCCTGGGGGTGTCCTCCCGTCACACGGCCACGATCCTGAGTCGACTCCGCCGACACCGACTCATCATCAAACACTCGGAGGGCTGGGCTCGATCCCTCCGGGACTTGCGCACCCTGGCGGCTCGAGTTCTCGGTGTTGAGGGGATGCTCGACGCCCGGCGTGATCGGTATGAGGCGGAGCGTGTGGTGTGGGCGTGGTGGCAGGCCGAATACGCCACGATGACCAGTACCCCTAGGCAGCGGCCGCGTCGGCCGCATGTGTCGAGCCGGCTACTGTTTGAGGCGAGCACATCCGGTGAGCGTGTCTGGCCCCGTTACCCGCGCTCACCGAATGGCCGGGCCGACCACCACCAGGCCCGCGAATATGTCGACGAAGGGGTGCTCAACCCGGAGAACCGTTGGCAGCTCTCCGTCGCATAAAACTTAGGGTCTGACCAGTATTGGAACAGTGGTTGGCGCGAATCGAGTTCAAGGCGGCGCAGAGACGATCGCCGATCTGATGGCGTGCGGTTTCACCGTAAGTGGTCGAAATCTACGGGATCGTTATGCCGAAGAGGTCGATTACATTCCTGAGCGCCGGATCCGTTGGATCTACCGGGACTGAGGAGCGAAGTTCAACGGGTGTGCCGTCAAAGATTGCCCAGCATTCGAAGTCACCAAGCCGGGAAACGTAGCGGATCCCCGCGTAGAGCGGGCGTCCATGTTCGTCGGTACGGGAATAGAGCCAGCTCGCGATCGCGCGCGTCAAGAGCCGGTTTGGACCCCGTACGGCTGCGACATCAAGGTTTTCCAGCCCCTGGTGCAGGAGAACCGGTGCGGCCTGCTTGGTGAGGTAGGCGTGGGTGGCTGGAGACTCAAGGTCGACGAAAGGTAGCGATCCCGTCACATCGAAGGTCCGCAGCCGTCGTGTGTTGAACCAGGCCATCGGCACTTGCCCGGGGAGTACCCGGTCTGGTTCCGGCGTCAGCTCGGAGAACGCTGTGACCATTGACGCGCGTGGCCGGAAACCGGCCAGCGTCTCGGCGTAGCCGCCCTCGGCTTTCGTCGCACCGTAGAGAACGCCAGCGCCGGGGATATCGAACCGGTTCCCGGCACGCTCATTCATCACATCGACGGGGTTGAGTAGGGAGAAGCGAAGAGCCGGGTCGGTGCGCTCAACCCGCCATAGCGGGGAGGGGGCGAAGACCAGGGCAAGCTCAACCGGCATTGACGAACGCGCGCGCGGCAGCCATCACATCACGGACTCGGCCCTCGGCGATCAACTCTGCTGGCGCCGCGTCCTCTAGCTGCGGGTTCATTCCGATGAACCAGGCCCGCACGACCTCATCCGGGTCGACCTCCGCCAGGAGTTCGACAACCTGGAATGTGTCACGCAACAGCCGTTGCTCCTGCACAGGTGGCTTCGCTTCACCTGCGACCCACCTGGAGACCTGCCTGGGAGTTTTACCCGTGATGATTGCCACAACGTCGCGTCCGAGAACTTCCTGCAGGCGCGCCACGATCGCCGTCGACGCCAACTCCACCGATGCCTTGTGCACCGATCGCCCCAGGGGGCGCATTGCCAGATTTGTCATGCAATAAGTGTATCAAGCAGACACTCAAAGAGACAGTCGTTCGGCACGCAATAAGTCACCTAATAAGAACCGATAGTGAGGCCAGGTGCAACCCCGGTGGGGAGACCCTGCGGGTCCATGGACCGCTCCGCGGGCCGTCTCATTCATTTTTTATCTGTCTGGCCGGTCATCGTAGTTCGCTCCCGTGCCTGCGTGCCCAGCGTGTCGGGCGCGGTCGCAGGCTCCCTTATTTCTCCCGACAAGCTGCGCACTCCGGCGCTCCCGCTCTCAATCGATTCTCTTGCCAGACAGGCAAAAAAATCAGTTGATGGAGAGAGAACCCAATGACTACCACCACCGCCCGCACCGCAGCCCCGATGGGCACCCTGGAACACATTGACCCGAACTTGATCGTCGTTGAGGCAAACGTGCGCACCAAAGCGAACTTGCCGCGTGAATTCGTCGCCAGTATCAAGCAGAACGGTGTCCTGACGCCGATTCTCGCCCGCCGCGACACTCAAGGTACCGTGGTCGTGCGCGCGGGTCAGCGCCGCACCCTCGCGGCCCGTGAGGCCGGACTGGTCACGATTCCGGCGTATATCGTCGAGGCCGATGAAACGACCGTGGATCGCATCGTGGTGCAGATGGTGGAGAACGACCACCGTGAGGCCGTCACCGACGCCGACCGGGTCGCCGCCTTTCAACAACTCGCCTTCGAGGGCATGACCCCGGCGGTGATCGCCAAGCGCACCGGCAGTAAGCCCGCGACCGTCAAAGCCGGAATCGCCGTAGCCGAGAACAGCACCGCGGCCTCGGCCATCCTCAGCCACTCGCTCACGCTCGACCAGGCGGCGGCGCTGATTGAGTTCGAGGGCGACGACGAGACGATCACCGACCTGATCGACGTCGCCACCACCACCCCGGAGCAGTTCGCCCACGCGACGCAGCGCGCACGCGACGAACGCCGCCGCGACGCGATCAAGGCCGAGGCCACCGCCGACCTGATCACACGCGGGTACGACGTCGTCGACCGGGAACCCGGCTACTACGAGACAGGCGCGCCCGTTCGCATCAGCGAACTGGTCACGACGGACGGGGCACGCGTCACACCCGAGGACATTACCGAGGCCCCGGGCCGGACCGCGTTCGTTCGCGTGTATATGTCCGGCGACGAGGCGAGCGTGTCCTATTTTCTGACTGATTTCAAGGCAGCGGGATTTCGTAAGGACAGCGGCAGTGGCGCTGCGAGTGGCCCGATGACCGACGAGCAGAAGGCCGAGCGTAAGACCTTGATCGCCAACAACAAGGCGTGGGCCAGTGCCGAGGTCGTGCGCCGCGACTGGTTGGCCGAGTTTTTGAGCCGGAAGACGCTCCCGAAGGACGCCGCCACGGTCATCGCCTTGGGCTTGACCGTTCACCGCGCCGCCGTTGGCAGTGCCGTCACCAATGGCAGTGTCCTCGCCCATGTGCTCTTGGGTATCGAGCGCGGCGGGTACTGGGACGGGGACAAGCTCGCCGCACTGGTGGAGCACTCCCCCGTCAAGGCACAGCACGTCACCCTCGCCGTGGTCCTCGGAGGCATCGAAGACAGCACGAGTAAGGGCACGTGGCGCTACCCCGACGTGAGCAAAACGCTCTACTTCCAGCAGCTGGCCGCATGGGGCTACGGCCTCAGCGACGTCGAGCAGATCGTCGCAGACGCGAAGACCGCAGAATCCAAGGTCGAACCCGCCGACGAGGCACCCACCTCGGACTTCGACGAGTTGGAGAGTGAGGGCCAGCCCATAGAGTAACGAGTAGCCCGGCGTGGCGGTCCCCCACTGTCACGCCGGGCGCTTCCCCGTCACCGGCACGGAGGCCGGAACCTCAGACTCACATCGCTCTCCTGGCCGGCATTGCCTGCCGGGGCACCCGTTCCCCCAAACGGAAATGGCGGCGCGGCCGCCATCACCTCTACCCAAGCGGAGCCGCTGTGCGGCGCTGTCTTCTGATGTCTTTTTGACCATTCCGGCCGGTCATCGTAGCTCCCTCCCACGCCTGCGTTTCGGGCTTTCGCGGCATATCCTCACGCGCTGCGCTCCCTGCGGTATTCCACGACCCTGCACTACGGCGCTTCCGGTCGCTATCGATTTCTCTCGCCGGAAGGCAAAAAAACAAGTTGTCCCAGGAGAGAGAAGATCATGACCATCACATCCACCATCACCCGCCACCTCACCACCCCGCCCGCAGCACTGACTGGCCAGAACTTGAGTCCCGACGCGATCGCCCGCGCCATGTGGACGATCGTGGGAGAACCCGGAGACACCCAAGCCGGAGAACTCATCGCAGCAGTCGGAGCCGCCGACGCACTCACTCTCCTGTGTCAGGGCGAAGACACTGCCCCCGGAGTAGACCTGACAAGCCTGCGTGAGCGGGTGCTCCCCCGCGTCGTAGACAGCGCCATCGTGGCAGCCCTCAGCGCAGCGGCAAGGGTTGGCGCGGTTCTGATTACGCCGGAGCATCCGCACTGGCCCGCCGGATTCGCCGACCTCGGTGCGCACCCGCACGCCCTCTGGGCCCGGGGCAACACCGCCCTGCTGGTCGCGCAGCCGAGCATCGCCGTCGTCGGCGCGCGGGCGGCGACCGGATACGGCGAGCACGTGTGCATGGACATTGTCGGCGGGCTCGTCGGGCGCGGGCACACCATCGTGTCGGGGGCCGCGTATGGCATCGACGGGATGGCACACCGCGCCGCTCTCGCCAGCGACGGGCAGACCGTCGCGTACCTCGCCGGAGGTGTTGACCGGTTCTACCCCACCGGCCACGACGCCCTCCTGACCCGAATCGTCACCGACGGTGTCGTCGCCTCAGAAATGGGCTGTGGGGCAGCGCCCACCAAATGGCGTTTTCTGATGCGCAACCGCCTGATCGCCGCCGGTAGCAATGCGACGCTCGTCGTCGAAGCAGGGTGGCGCTCCGGATCGCTGAACGTCGCCGGCCACGCCGCCACGCTCGGCCGTCCGCTCGGCGCCGTCCCCGGCCCGGTCACCTCCCCCACCAGTGCCGGATGCCACCGCCTGATCAAAGAATTCGGCGCACACATCATCACCGACGCGATCGACGCCGCCGCGCTCTAGCCGCGCGGGCCGGCCAGCCTTCGGGCTGGCCGGCGAGGGGCCTCCCCTCGCGCTCCCCACCAGAACACCAGAACACCAGCCACAGCCACAGCAACAGCAACAACATGGAACGGCGGCGCGGCCGCCCTCAGTCCTGCACGGGCGGAGCCGCTACGCGGCACTGTTTTTCTGATGCTTTTTTGACCATTCCGGCCGGTCATCGTAGCTTCCTGCGCGGCTGCGTTCCCAGATTTTCAGACGCGGTCGCAGGCTCCCTTATTTCGTCTGAAATTCTGGGCACTTCACCGCTTCGGTCGCTATCGATTTCTCTCGCCGGAAGGCAAAAAAACAAGTTGTCCCAGGAGAAAGAGAGAAATGCCATGACGTACGACTACGAGAACACCTATCCGCGCGACCGGTACGCCGACGGGTGCGCGTGCAGCGGATGCCAAAGCGAAGGCCTCGTCGACACCCAGCCCGACGAAACGTGCACTGTTACCCGCTACGCCGACAGCAATGCCTAACCAGGAGACTCACCATGACCACCGACACCACGCAGCTCCGCGCCCTCCGCATCGGCTTCCTCAAGGAGCTCGAACCCACCTTCATCGACCCGGCCCGCATCGTGGAGGCCCTGGACGAGAGCGTCGGGTGCAACAACTTCGACGTCGTCGGCCTCGAGGAAGACATCGACCTGTTCGTCGACGATGACGGAGCCCTCAACGGGTCACGGCTGAACCTGCGCGCGACCATCATCGCCCACTTGCTCGGTAAGCCCGCCGTGCTCTTTGGTAACGCCGTTGCGCTGGGCTGTGACCCGAACACCGGTGAGAGCATCAGCCTGACCGACGCCCAGGTGCACCGCCTCGCCGCCGGAATCGCCACCCGGCCCGCCCCGACCATCATCGACCAGCTCGCTGTCGGCCTGAGTGCATTCCCCGGACTCGTCGCCATGCTCCGCCGCCACTAACCAACTCACGGCTGGCCTGCCCTGACGTGGTCAGGCCAGCCGTGAGGGGACGGGCCCCCTCACACTCCCCCACCTAAACACCAGCAACCACAGCCACAGCATGGAACGGCGGCGCGGCCGCCCTGCTGACCTGCCCAAGCGGAGCCGCTGCGCGGCACTGTTTTCTGATGCTTTTTTGACCATTCCGGCCGGTCATCGTAGCTTCCTGCCGCGTCTTCGTTTCGGGCTTTCGCGGCATATCCTCAGTCGCTTCGCTCCCTGTGGTATTCCACGACCCTGCACTACGGCGCTTCCGGTCGCTATCGATTTCTCTCGCCGGAAGGCAAAAAAACACGTCGGCCTTATCGTACGATCTGGGTCCATTACTACTCCCAACCCTTTAAAGGACAGACCCTTCGTCAGCAACGGCTCCCGTCGACACAGTGGGTGCAGGGAACATTTGGCAGTGGAGGCCTGTTCTACGTGACATGGCTCGCTCCGACCGCAAGCAATTTGCGGTTCGAGCAGCCCAATGACTACGAAGGAGTCCGCACGATGACCACAACGACAGAAACAGCGATCTTGGCCGGCGGATGCTTTTGGGGAGCGCAGCAGTTGTTGCGTAAGCGCCCAGGAGTGATCTCGAGCCGAGTCGGATATTCCGGCGGCGAGGTGGCGAACCCGACCTACCGTCACCACAATGGCCATGCGGAATCGGTCGAGATCGTGTTCGATCCCGACCAGATCGCCTACCGTGACGTGCTGGAGTTCTTCTTCCAAATCCATGACCCGTCGACGAAGAACCGTCAGGGCAACGACGTCGGCAACAGCTACCGATCGGCGATCTTCTACACGAATGACGAACAGAAGCGCGTCGCGGAAGACACGATCGCCGATGTCGACGCCTCCGGCCTCTGGCCCGGCAAAGTTGTCACCGAGGTGACCCCGGCTGGCGACTTTTGGGAGGCCGAGGAGGAGCACCAGGACTACCTCGAGAAGCTCCCAAACGGCTACACCTGCCACTATGTGCGTCCCGGATGGAAGCTCCCGAAGCGTGAGCAGCTCGCGTCCTAGCTTTCTCTGTGGTTTTGCCCGGATCGCACCGGGCAAAGGTTTACGCCACGGCACCAGCGTCGTGCGCAGGGCCGCGGGCAAACCCACAGCCCTGGCCGCTTCGGTTAGCAAGACGTCCCTTGCGCCGAAACCAGGACCACCAGTGGCATACCCCGGACAGCGCGACCCTCACTAAACCACGCCCGAACCCTGGGAACAGAACCAAAACGAAATCAGGAATCCCTCACCGGCCGACCGTTAGATCCACGCTTATCGCTGCGATCCTCGGGAGAGCCCACCACGTTCACGCTGTTGCACCGTTGATGTGCCAGCTCGTCGGGCTTTTGGTGCACGCCCGGGCTGTGACCGGACCGCTTCACGTGGGTGCTTCGCCTGGTCGCCGTCCGCGAGAAGGCGGGCGTGGATGGTTTTCTGGTCGGCCTTGCCTTCAAGGCTCGAGGCGAACTGTCGGCGGCGTTCTGAGCTGTCGTAGTCGAGGCCGCTCGTGCCGCGGGTCACCTCAGCTTCGCGGTGCAGCTGCTCGGCCTGACGCTGGCTCTCCGAATCGTTGGTGCGGTCGGCGTCAGTGTTGTCCTGATCGCGTTCGTTGGCCTGGGCGTGGCGCCTGTTCACGTCAGCGAGAAGCAACTGCGACGCGGTGAGTTCTTCGCCGGCACGTTCCCTGGGCGCGGGCCAAGTCCCGGTCATGCTCGGCGCCTTGCAGTGCGGCTCAACCCCCGCCTCTAAAACGGTGTTTCCAGCATTTCCACGGTCCGTAAGTACCGCGCGCGACCCCAGGACACCTGAGACGGTCGATTTCTGCGCTAGTCGCTGCCGCGTAGCTTCAGAATCCGTCTCGGTAGCTTCCTTCCACCTGGCGTGACGTGCAGCGCGCTAGGACTGCCGTGCGAACGATCCTTATCGGACGTCCCAGGCCGCACGCCCTTAGCGTCGGATATTCGACGAATTCACAGGTCACCCCTTAACGCGCTTGTGGCCTGTGGTGGGGAATTGCTCCACCTGGCGCAGTCAGAGGAAAACTCCGCCCCTGCGCCGACCCGGAAACTCTTAGCGTGTTATTTATTCCGTTTCCTGAGCTGACCCCTTTCTGGGTGAGAACCCCTGGCGGGGCCGGCAACGCCGGGAAGAACTTTCTTTTGAGCCGCTGCGCGGCACGTTCTGAACCCGTTTTTTTCCTTTCCGGCAGCCGATCGTAGTTCGCTCCCGGCCCTGCGTGCCCAGTTACCGGGACGCGGTCGCAAGCTCCCTTATTTCGCCCCGAAACCGGGCACTCCGGGCCTCCCGCTCTCAATCGATCTCTCTTGCCGGACAGGCAAAAAACAAGTTGTTTTGAGGGAGAGGACCCACATCATGACCACCACCATCCGCAGCATCCAGATCAACCCGACCGAAACCATCACTACCCTGGACGTGAACGAGGCCAGTATCGGGGCGGACATCACCGCGGCCATCGGCTGCCGGATGTTCGACGTCGTCGGCCTGGAGGACGAGATCGACCTCTTCGTCGATGATGAAGGACTCATCAACGGGTCCACCCTGAACCTGCCCGCGACCGTGCTCGCCCACCGACTCGGCCGCCCCACGGTCATCTTCGGCACCGCCATCGCTGTCAGCGTCACCGCAGACGGCGAAACCGTCGGCCTCACCGACCCACAGCTCGCCAGAATCCAGCAGGCACTCGCGCAGAAGCCCGACGCGGAGACCGTCGACGCCCTCGTGGAGAGTCTGTCCCCGTTCTCCACCGTGGTGAGCATGCTCCGCAACAGCTAGCCGCGACGATCGGCTGGCCCGAACGGGCCAGCCGATGCCGGGGCAACCCCGTGCGACTCCCTCACCGGCGCGGCCACCTGGATGCACGGACACGACCTCAGGTGCGCACCACCGGCCCGCGGCCGGCGGCGAGGGGCGAGTCCCCTCGCGCTCCCCCACCAGGGCAACCCGCGGTTCGCGCGAGCTCTGGGACCGGGTCGGGGGTGCGGGATTTACCGCTTCGAAGCCGGCTTCCCGGCCGGCGGGGTGGTTCGGGCTTCGGCGGTGTCGGCGCGGGTGCGCTGTTCGCGGGCGTCCTGGCGGGCTTCGGCTAGTTCGGTGCGGAGCTGCTCGTACTGCTGGTCCTGGCTGGTGCGGAGGTCAGCGACGCGTTGATCCCCGTGGACCCGCTCCCGGTCAGCGTCTGCCCGGGCCGCGTCCCGCTCCACACTCACCGTGGACACCGTGCCCCGGAGGTCACTGACCTCTTCGCGCAACGTTTCACGCTCGGTGCGGAGCTGGTCCGCCTGCTCCCGGGCAACGACGAGGTCGGCCTCGGCCCGCTTGGCCCGGTCCGATTCCTCGTCAGCGCGGGCGACCGCGCCCCGGGCCCGCTCGTCCGCTTCCGCCCGCGCCGCGACCGCGGCTTCCGCACGGCTGCTCGCGTCGACGCGGGCTTGCTCGGTCTCGGTCAGACGCATTTGGGCGCTGGCCAGCTGCTCGCGGAGCTCGACCAGTTCCGCCTGCGCCGCCCGGTCCCGGGCCTCCCCCGCACTCCGGGTCTCGACCAGTTCGACGCTGGCCTGCTCCAGCGCCAAGGACTGTGCGGTCAGCTGTTCGTGGGTCTCGGCCAGGGCGGACTGCTGCTGCTCGGCGAGCTCGGAGGCCTCGACGGCGGCCGCGTCGGCCTCGACCCGCTCCGCTTCCGCCTTCCGCTGCGCCTGCTCCGCCCGGGTCGCCCGGGCCGCCGCCGACGCGACCTGCTCGGCGGCCTCGCTCGTGACGGATTCGATCTGTGCCTCGGCCGCGTCGGGGTCTGCGACCGTGCGGAGCTCCTCGACCAGGGCATTCAGCTGGGCGCCGAGGTGCTCGACCATCCCCGCGACCTGACCCCGGATCTCACTCGCACGCTGCCTCGCAGCATCCACCGGACGCTTCTCATCCTCGAGGCCCGGCGCCGGCTCCGCGCTCAGGCGGCGGCGCGCACGCCAGGCCGCGGCCCGGTTATGGCCCTCGTCATCGCAATACTCCGGCGGCCGCCCCGTCCCAGCCTCCGCGGCGACTGCAGGCCGCTCACACCCCGGAAACCGACACGTACGCTGCTCAGCCTGCACCAGATCACTCATAACGTCACACTAACAGAACAAAACACAAAACACGTAACAAAACAACGAAACACGAAACCCCGGGTGCTGCTCGCTCTCGTCATTTGTCATTTTTCGAAGTCGTCTGCACAGATGTTCGTACTCGCCTGCGCAACTGGTTCGGAGATCCACTGACGAGGTCTTTTCTGCTCAGTTGGCCTCGGGAGCGTGAACTTGATCCGCGCCGCCACGACCACAGCACGGCCGCATCGACGGCGTCCCTGGCGACGATCGCTCGTGCCGAACTCGCCAATGTGCACCGCCTCCGCATCCACCGGCCGCATCCGTCGTGCAGAGGAGTACGAGCAAACGGGCGTTTTGTGCAGATGAGTACGGAAAAGCCAGTGTTCACAGTCGCCTGCACAACCCCGAAAACATAGGGGCTGTTGTGTGCAGACGACTTCGAAAAATGACAGCATGACCTGGCGGTGGTGCGCGCGCTCAGTCACGACATCCTGGTGATGAAGGATGGCGCTGTGCTCGAGCAGGGAAGCGCGGCCGCGCTCTTCAGCAGTCCGCAGTATCCATTCACCCGTGAGCTGCTGGATGCACGCTACATGCCGCTCGCCTGAGGGTTTGCCGTCTGTGCCGTCTGTGCCGTCTGTGCCGTCTGTGCCGCCAGGCCGCTCAGGGTACGCGGTGCAGCCATTCCTCGGTGCCGAACTTCTCCACAACCAGTTGCTCGGCGCGCGCCAGTTCCTCCGATGTGATCGCCCCCGTCCTCAGACCGTACAGGCCGCGGAAAGTGTTCACCATCTCGTCCATGATCTCGTCCCGGCTGAGACCGGTTTGGCTGCGCAGCGGATCGACCCGCTTCTTGGCGCTCTTGGTTCCCTTGTCGCTCATTTTCTCGCGACCGATCCGGAGCACCTGCACCATCTTCTCGGCGTCCATGTCGTAGCTCATCGTCACATGATGCAGGAGCGCGCCGGTGCTCAGGCGTTTTTGCGCGGCGCCGCCGATTTTTCCTGCGGAGGAGGCGATGTCATTCAACGGTTGGTAGTAGGCGTCGACGCCCAGAACGCTCAGCGCAGTGATCACCCATTCGTCGAGGTAAGCGTATGACTCGGCGAACGACATGCCGTGAACGAGGTCGGTCGGTGCGTAAATCGAGTAGGTGATGAAGGATCCGGGCTCCACGAACATGGCACCCCCGCCGGTTATGCGTCGCGCGACCTGAATTCCGTACTTCTCCGCGTTCTCCAGGTCTACCTCGTTCTTCAGCGACTGAAAACTGCCGATGACCACAGCCGGTTCCGTGCGCTCCCAGAAGCGCAGAGTCGGTTGGCGGTGACCAGCACCGACCTCCTCGGTGAGTACCTGATCGAGAGCCATCTGCAGCAGTTCGGGATACGGCTCGCCGTGAATGAGCTGCCAGTCGTAGTCGGTCCAGACCGATGCGCGTGTCAACGCTCGTCGGGTAGCCACAGCGACCGAAGCAGGTGAGAAACCAAGGAGCATCGCACCGGCTGGCAGTGCCGTCTGCACGGCCTCGGTGATGTCGGAGGATCCGCTTTCCTCGGGCAGGCCGTTCACGGCACCATTGATCGCGGCAAGCGCCTCATCCGGCTCGAGAAAGAAGTCGCCGGCAAGCTGGAAGTTCACGATCGTGCCCTCCACCACATCGAGGTCGACGACCAGGAGTTTTCCGCCGGGCACCTTGTACTCGCCGTGCATTCTGCGCCTCTCTCTGAACTCCGGCTCGACACTCCAGAATCCGGCTGTCGGTGGGTCCGCATCGAGTCTAATCGGCGGTCGCTGCCTCGAAGCGGCGCCAAGCGGCCGACCGGCTCGTCACGCGTGGCGTCACGGCACAGGTCACTCCCGCAGCGGCAGATGATGCGATCCAGAGAATTCGTGTCATTTTCCGCTCACGATTGCACAAATGTCCGTACTCGCGTGCACAACTGACTCGGTGACTATCCGACGAGGCCTTGTCGCTGAGTTGACCTCTGGCGTAGTCGCCCGTCTCGGCTCAACGACGGCGATCGTATCCGGACCCTGGCCGACTCGGCGCCCCTCCCCTCTACCTCCTGCTTGTGCAGGCAAGTACGAGCAGAAGCGACACTCGTGCAGGGGAGTACGGAAAAGTCAGTCGTCACACTCGTCTGCACAACCCCGAAAACACACGGGTCGTTGTGCAAAGGACTTCGAAAAATGACAGAACGAAACGTAACTAAAGCGCCAACGATCTGGCACCTGGTCGGGGCTTTCGTGGGCGAACGAGTTTCAATTTTGAGGTGTGAGTATCGATCTTTCCGGGCACCCTCGACATATTGAACTGTAAGCATATTGTATAGCAATACGTATAGCACGTGTTATAGCACTACGCGGTGCAGCTATAAATATTGCGCACATAGTTTTACGTGCGGCGACTACGTCCGCTATGCTAATAGCAATTGTTATTGCAGTTTGCACAATGAGGGAGTCCACCATGGCTATTGCACGCACTGTCGCTGTTGAGCAGGGGAAGGGCGGAGTCGGAAAGACCAGCCTCGTCGCCAACGTCGGCGGCCTGGCTGCGGCAGCGGGCGTGCGTACCCTGATCGTGGACCTCGACCCTCAGGGCAACATCGCACGGGACCTCGGCTTCGCGCCGTCCGACGGACAAGAGCTCTTCAACGCCTTCGCGACCGGGGGTAGCCTGCCCGTACTCAAAGACGTCCGGCCCAACCTCGATGTCGTGCCCGGAGGCCCGGCAGTGGGTGACATCGCCGGCCTCAACTTTTCCTGGCAGCAGCGTGGCGCTGGCGACTTCGGAGTTCAGCTCGAGCGCACGCTGGGCGCAATCGCGGGGGAGTACGACCTGATCCTGCTCGACACGCCTCCAGGAGACCGAGTGATCGCCGAGGGCGCGCTGGCCGTGGCGACATCCGTTGTCATTCCGACGCGGTCTGACGAAGCCAGCATCGATGGTGTCGCCCGAGTTGCTGAGCGGTTTCAGAATGTGGCCGCCCGCAACCCGCAGCTGCGTCTTGCGGGCGTCGTGCTCTTCGCGGTCGGATCCCGTTCCGTGCGCCTCGAGCGCGACGTCCGCGCGGCGCTCACCGATCTGCTCGGCGGCGTCGCGCCAGTGTTTGAGACGCGCATTCGTCACCTCGACAGCGCTGCCGTCGACGCGCGCAGCCGGGGGCTGTTGATTCACGAGCTGGAACAGGCTGCACGGGATGACCGCACGGCCAGGCTTACCGCGCTCAAGGCCAAGGAGAAGCCGGCCGATGGGTTGTTCGTGCGCGATGCGAGCGGTCTGGCCGAGGACTACGAAAACCTAACCCGTGAGATTCTTACAGCTCTGGGCCAGATCCAGGACGAGGTCGTGACCGCATGAACGGCATGATCAAGCGCTCGAGCGTCGGCACCAGCTTCACGACTCCGAAGACCCGTGGGGCAGAGCCCAAGGACCGTGCTGCCGGCCTGGCGGGGCTCCTGCCCCCGCGCCCGCCAGCACCCGCCGTGCCCGAGTCCTCAGACGCGGCTGCACTTGAACCGAAAGTAGCTCCTGCTCTAACCGTGGTGCCTGTGCCGCAGCCATCGACCGTCACTCAACCGGTCGCCTCCAGCGCAAGTGGGGGAGGGGTCGCTACCATCGGTGTTTATCTGGCCCCACTGACACTTGAGCGTGCTCGTGAGACCTCTTTGGCGCGACGTATCACCTACACGGACTTGCTCGTGGAAGCCTTCGACTTCGTGACGGATGCCCAGCTCGCCGCGGAATTCGTGCCGGTGGCGCCGCTTGTGCAGGGCAAGGTCATGCCGACTCGAGCCCGCCGCCGCCGTGGATCCGCAGGAATTCAGATGAATTTAAGACTAAGCACGGAGCAGCGCGAGTGGCTTGACGCCAAGGTACAGACTCTTGGTGCACCGTCACGGTCTGCCCTGGTCGCTGAAGCCTTGCGGCTGCACTTGAACCCGTCGCAATAGCGTCGATGGAGGCCTGGCGGATAACCCGACGTTGAACTGTACTGCTCGTGGACCTCGGCCCCAATCCGAGAAGTCCGACCAAACCTTGACGTATTCGACCGGGGCCCAGCCCTCGACCAGGCCACTGCCGGTCTCGCTGCCAAGGCGAACAAGGGACCCCTACGGGGCCAAGCTTGCCGTTGCGCACCTCCTCGAGCCCATTGCCGGCGACTACGACATGATCCTCATCGACTGCCCACCAGGCGATGAAACCCTCCAGACGGCGGCCGTAGCGGCCGCGAGGTGGGCACTCGTCCCAGTCAAGAGTCACAAGTCAAGCCGAAAGGGGCTCGGCGCCGTCGCAGCACGACTCGACGCCGTCCTGGGAGTGAACCCCACCCTTGACTTCCTGGGCGTGGTCCTGGTCGATGTAGGCACCTCCGCCCACGTCGTCCAACGCGAAGCACGCGAACACATCGCCGAGCTCTTCAACGCCGACAACAACGTCGTCTTCACCGCCACCGTCCGCCACAGTGAAGCGACCGCCCAAGCAACCCGAGAACGGGGGCTCCTGGTGCACGAACTCGACGCACAAGTCCGCAAGGGACCGAAGTGGTACGAAATCCGGCGCGGTGACGCTCAAGCACAGGCACTCGCACCACGCACGGCATCGTCGGTCGCCGACGACCTGCAGGCAATCACCCAAGAAGTCGTGGCCAGGATCACAGCCGTAGAGAACCAGGAGTCCCTCGCATGAGCGACGGCACCCCCAACCGACAGATCGGCGGTCTCACTCCAGCGCCGGGACTCACGACTTGAGCCGACTCCAGGCCAGAAATCGACCCGAACCCAAACCAGAAACTGCTCAACAGGCCGAACCCATGCCGGCCAAAGCGGCCAAACCTTCACGCACCCCGCCAAAGAAGTCGGCAACCGTTGTGGTCGACTCGACCGCCAGGATGACTACCTACCTGTCAGCAGCGACGCGTGACCGGGCCCGAGCCACATACCGGGCAACGAGCCACCTCGAGGGTGATGAGAGCTGGTCAGACTTCGTCGAGCGAGCCGTCCTGGCAGAGGTAGAACGCCGCGAACTCACACACAACGCAGGGGAGAAGTACAAGGGCGACAGCTCGCCACTGCCCGTCGGGCGGCCGCTCAGCTAAGCGACCACCAAGCCGGCAACGGGATCCGCCGAAGGTCCAGCGAGGGCGCGTAGTCTGGCCGACATGGACGACGACCTGGGTGTGCCGAACTGCGAGCGATGCTTGGTCCCCATGCTGATCAAGGGCACCGATGAAAGCCCATTCTGGTGCTGCCCGGAGTGCGGTTTCGTTCGAATCGTTTGACGTTCCTCTTCCTGATAATGCTCAGAAGGTGAGGAGACGATCCCATTGCTGATGGGCGCGGGGGAGAGCTAGTTTCAACGGCATGTGCGGCAGATTCGTGGTTCCCAGCACCACAGCTGAGTTGCTGAGCTTCTTCGACGCCACCGGCGACAACGCCGCTGACTGGCAGCCTTCGTACAGTGTCGCCCCCACGGACCCGGCACCCATCGTGCGCGAATGGAGCCACGATGAAACAGTGCAGCGAAACGTGGACCTGGCGTCATGGGGATTGAAGCCAGGGTGAGCGAAGCCCGGTGGCCCGGCCCCGATCAACGCACCAGCTCACGGCTTGGAACGAAAGACTCTCGGCGTGATGGATGCCGGTGTGGCCGGGCAAGGCGTCTAGGACGCCTTCGATTCGTGCTCGATCGTGTCCTCGGCCAGGGTGCGCCGCACACTCGACATGCCAACCTGCGGCTAGCGGGTGCTGACGTACCAAATGGTCAGCCCGACGCAGATGGCGACGAGCTTAATGATCTCGGCCTGTCGCTTCTCCTTCGCCTTCTGGGCTCTCTTGCTGGGCCGGGCGGCGCGGGGCTTCGCCGCCGTTGGCTGACGGGTGCGCGTGGTTGCCGGGGAAGCTGTGGTGCGCGGCCGCAGGATGACGGGTGGCGTCGCCTCGTCCACGACGCGGTCGCTGAGCGCGTGGAATGCGGCGGCGATCTCGGCGGGTTCCTCGATGGAGTGTGGGCCCGCGTGCCAGGTCCCGGGTTGCGCTGCCGCGGCGACGATGACGGCGACCTGTTCGACGCTGAAGATGGGGCGGCCGCTGACGGTGGCGCAGAGGTCGCGGGAGTCGATGATGCGCAGTTCGACACCGTCGCCCTCGGGCGGTGCTTTCCGGGTAATGCTGGCCGGGTCGACGAGCGCGATGACACCGCAGACAGGGACCGTCATCCCGGTCACCTGGGAGAGCATCTTCTCCGCGCGTTTCGCTTCCTGGCTGGCCTTCCGAATGTACGGCTGCTTGTGATTGCCGACCATGAACCCGCGCCCGGCGACCCAGATTTTCTGGCCCGCGTGCCGTTTCGTGTTGATGGTGAACACCCCGGCTTGGCTGATGACGACGTGGTCAATGTCGCTCTCGCCCTTCCCGACGGGAACGGAGTGCAGAACGGTCCATTCCGGGCCGAGTTGCGCGAGGTGCGCGCCGACCTGGATCTCTCCGAGCGCGCCGATCCGCCACGGCACAGCGGCGTCTGTCAAGAGCACGGCGCCGGTCTCGGGGACGATCTCTCCGGATTCCGCTTGGCGGCGGAGCACCTCGATCATGAGGCCCTGTCCGGGGACGTTGCCCCGGAGGTCCCGGATGACCCGTGGCGCCGCTCTACGCCCGGCTCCGGGCGTGTGCGGGCGCGCCGTTGTCTGCGCTGCTGCCGTCTGCTCTGCTGCCGTCTGGTCTACTGCCTGGTTCCCTCCCCCCTGGGATTCCATGACTACTTCCGTTCGCTCGGGTCGCCGCAAAGCAGGCATTAATCCATGCCTGGATCTTCGGCGATGTTGTAGATTCAGTGCAGGCCGGGAACGCGGGAACCCGCTCCGTCCGACTGATCGCTGACTCCCAGAGGTTACCGCTGGATTGGACCGTTTCCCCTCGTTCCGAATGGTCGATATACCCCCAGAACCGCCGCTGCTCCGCAAGTCCACGGCGGGTCTCCAGACCTAGAACATTTCGTCGACCTGAGGCTCAGCCTTGCGCATAGGTGGCGAGCGGTTGGGGCTCAACAGCAAGGAACTCGCACGACTACGCGGCCTCGCACACCCTGGGACGGCAAGTTATCGGCCTGAAAGTGGCTCACCGGCCTAGGTCTAGGCCCCGGTCTCGTTCTGGAGTCGACGCCCTGTATTCACGGCCCTCGGGTGCCGCGTGCTTCCCACGCACGCGGCTCCAGGCTGCAGGTGTGAGGTAATTGCGCTTGTTCACATCGACGATGCGCTGCAGCTCGGGATCGAGTGCTGGAGAGCCGTGAGAGTCCGTCGATGGATCCACCTCAGGTCGCGCCATTTCTGCGTGAACCTCGGCCAGCGAGGCAGGCGGACGCTCCCCCTCGTACATGGCCTTCGCACGCAGCTCCGCAAGAAACTCAGCGCCAGCTCCTGGAATCCCAGTGTGATCCATCTCCTCGAAGAGCCGGCCGTCCTCGGTGTACGTCACACCGTCGCGCTCGACGTAAGTCACGCCGTCGATGTGGTCATCAAGCATGCGATCGAACTTGCGTTGTTCCTCGCTCGCGCGAAAGTCATCCGCGAGCAGCCCTGCCGCGATGGCGTCAAGCCCATCGTCGTCACTGGCGGCAGCGTCGGTCATACTGTCTCCTTCAATTCGTGCTCGTCAGCGTCAGCGAGAGCGCGGCGCACGCTCGACATACCAACCTGCAACGCCTGGGCGATAGCCGCCCAGGTCGCCTTCTCGGCACGCATGCGCCGGG
The DNA here is from genome assembly GCF_002929575.1 of Cryobacterium sp. N21. Lineage (NCBI taxonomy): Bacteria > Bacillati > Actinomycetota > Actinomycetes > Micrococcales > Microbacteriaceae > Cryobacterium > Cryobacterium sp. N21. The sequence goes on from NZ_PJJQ01000024.1 coordinate 79,391, forward strand.
CGACCTCGATACGCTCCGGGGTCATCACGGTAGGCCGCCCGCCGAGCCGGCCGCGGTCCCTCGCGGACGCGAGGCCAGCGCGGGTGCGATCAGAAATGATGCGGCCATTCATCTGCGCGAAAGCGGCACAGATATCAAAGAACAACTCGCCGCCCGCAGCGGTGGTGTCGAACGGCTCGGTTAGCGATTTGAACTCCACACCCCGCGTCCGCAACTCGGAAACGATGGACACGACGTCGCTCATCGACCGGCCCAGCTGGTCGGTGCTGTAGACCAGCAACGTGTCACCACGCCGCAGACACGTCATGCAGTCGGCCAGGCCCGGCCGGGCGGCATTCTTGCCCGTCGACTCGTCCGAATAGATGAACTCGGCCCCCGCCGCTCGGAGCGCGTCGGTCTGCGAATCAAGGTTCTGATCCTGCATGGACACGCGGGCATAGCCAACAACCCTCACGACCCGCTACCTCCCGTAACCCGTCTCGGTGCCAAGCCCCGGGTCCAGCGCCTGGTATCCCCGTGCCTCGGCGTTACGCCCCTGAGCCGGCCGACCGATCTGCGTGGCACTCGTCGGGAAATTTCGTTTGTGCACGTCGATGATCCGCTGCAGCTCCGGCGCGAGCGGAATGATCTGGGCCGGTACCGGCTTCGCCCGGTCGCGGGTGATCTGGTCGAACACGGCCACCAGCTCCGCGGGACGCACCGCGAGATACCCCGTTTCCGGCCGGGACCGCTTCGACTGCTCATTCCACAGCCCCTTCTCGACGAGGGAGTAGTTCAGCGTGAAAGCTGACTGCTCAGCCACCTGGTCAAGGAAGAGCTTGCCGGTACGACCGTTCCCCTCCCGGCCAAAGTGAGCCTGGTTGATGTTCGCGTAAACGAACGCAACCATGGGCACGAACTCCTCCCTCGGTATGCCGGGCAGATCCGCCTTACGGATCGCCTCGGCGGCGTTTCGCCAGTACTGTCCGATCTGGTTCGGTGCGGCGAAAGCATGATCGCCTTTGACCATCCCGTGCGGCCGGACCGCGCCCGCCCAGTTCGGGTACAACTCCGAAAACATCGCCGTATGCAACTGCCGGGCGTGCGCCAGATCAAACGACCGCTCGATCGGAATGGCCCCGCGTTGGATAGCATCTCGCGCGTCATCGACGAGAAAATCTTCGAATCGCTGCAACTCAACCCGGTCGCGGATTCCCTCGGTGTTTCGCATCAAATGAACTCCGCCTGTCTCCCCGAGCGGACACAGCGTCGACAGAAAATCCGGGTAGGACGTATCGAATTGTTCCCCGGACGGCATCAGGGCGTGTCAGTTCGTCCAGGTCGAATCTCAGCTCGGGCAAGAGCCCTGAACTGCTCGCGAGAAATCTTCTCCGTCGACAGCAGGAGGGCTAGCTCGACGTCGCGCCGAGACGCCTCGCGTCCCTCGTGGGCATCACTTCCGAAGTTGCTCATAACCCGCATCGCGGTGTCCGGATCCACACCCTCAAAGAGCTCCGGGTACAGCGCCCGAACATCGTATCCACCAGCCACAACAAGCCCCTCCGTCGTTACTCAATTCTATCAGAAATGCTCATAAACGTTCAGAGTTAGCTTTTGGCAATAACGAAATACGGCAACGCCCCAGAGGGTGCCGAACGGCGAACGATGCTCGATGCCCTGGCGATCAAGGGCACCGATGGCGACCATTGCTGGTGCTGCCCGGAGTGCGGATTCGTCCGACTGGTCTGATGTTGTCTTATCGATGGCGCCCAGAGGAGGACGGGGATCCCATTGCTGACGAGGCCGCGGGAGAGCTAGTTTCAACTGCATGTGCGGCAGATACGTGGTCCCCAATACGACAGACGAGCTCCTGAGCCTCTTCGACGCCACCGGTAACAACGCCGCCGACTGGCAACCCTCGTACAGTGTCGCCCCCACGGACCAGGCACCCATCGTGCGCGAATGGATCCACGACGAAACAGTGCAGCGAGACCTGGACCTGGCTTCCTGGGGATTGAAGCCAGGTTGGGCGAAGCCTGGTGGACCGGCCCCCATCAACGCACGCCTGGAATCGGTGGCCAGTAACGGCATGTTCCGCAGCGCGTTTGCCAGCCAACGGTGTCTGGTGCCCATGGCCGGCTACTACGAGTGGCAACAGATGGACGACGGCAAACAGCCCTACTTCATCCATGGCGACGGCGATGGGCTGGCCGCGGCCGGCCTCTACGCAGCCCGCCAGGAGGACGACGTGTGGAAGGTCACGTTCACGATCATCACGCGCGCAGCTCGTGACGCGTCAGGCGAGATCCACGACCGCATGCCCGTGTTCTTGACCTCGGACGTGTGGGACCAATGGCTACGCCCGGAGAAGATCAGCGACAAGGAGTTACCGCTCTCGATGCTTGACCGCAGCTCCGTCTCTGTTGCCAAGACCGTGACGGCGTACCCGGTAGCCCGGACAGTCAACACCGTCCGCACTCTGGACAGCGAGGACCGGAGATTGATCGAACCGATCAGCTTCTAGTTGGTGCTGAGGTCACCTGGGCTAACACGGACCCTCAATACTCGGCTCTCTTGTCGACCCACATCACGCTTCCCCCGACGGCCTTGATGGAGAATTGACCTGCGAGGGTGACGATAGCGTGGTGGTACACAACCACATCCTGCTCCATGATCACCGGAAATGCGCTCCGTGACTCCCTCCCTTGCCCTCTTCGCTCCCTACGAGCGTGCTCACCCCCCGCGTCTGAGCGTTGTCGGTACGGTGAAGCTGCGAAATAACAAGGACGAAGGTATGGCGAACGTTAAGAGGCTGCTCGACACGGTAGCGGCGCACCCGCTCGTCAGGTCAAGACAGCGGGTACAAGATCACGCTGAAGTACTTACCCCTGCCTGGCTCGTGGACGACATGCTCGACCTCGTGAAGGCCGAGTCGGAGCGGGTGGAATCGCGCTTCCTTGAACCTGCGTGCGGTACCGGTAACTTCCTAATTCGCGTACTTGGACGCAAAATGGCGACCGCGAAAGCTCGCTACGGTCGGAGCATTTTTGAGAAGCGCCACCACATGCTCCTGGCTCTGATGTCTATATACGGGATTGAAATCCAGGGCGACAACGTCGCGGAATGCCGCCGCAACCTTCTCGTTCTTTTCAATGGCTACGTCGGGTCCGAAGTCGGCGATGAATGGCACCGAGCCGCGGCGGTCGTCGTGACGGCAAACATCGTGCAGGGCGACGCCCTCGCCATGATCACCCATCGAGGTGAGCCCATCGTATTTCCCGAGTGGGGCTACATCGGCAAGGGCAAGTTCCAGCGACGCGACTTCCGCTATGACCGGCTCGCTGGCCCTGAAGTGTTCGAGCCAGTGAGGTCCTATGCTCCCATGACCGCCAGCCAGATAGCAGAGTCAGCGGAAGAGCAGCAAGACGCATGAGCGAAATGACTATTACCGACCTTTCGAAGAACGGCGCCGCGCTTTCATTCAGGGTTCGAAAGCCCGACGTGCTCAATACGATTGCAAACTTGTCTAACGACGAAGTCTTCACCCCGCCAGAATTCGCGGGCCGGATGCTCGATACCCTCGCCGACGCGTGGGCCGTCGACCACGACGGCGCTTCGATCTGGGCTGATCCGACCGTGACATTCCTCGACCCATTCACGAAGTCCGGTGTCTTCCCGCGCGAGATTACGAGACGGCTCGTAGAGGGGTTGGAGTCTTGGGAACCAGACCTCGACAAGCGCGTCGACCACATTCTCATGAAGCAAGTGCACGGCATCGCCATCACGACGGTTACAAGCCTGCTAGCACGCCGCTCGCTCTACTGCTCCAAGGATGCGATGGGCGAGCACTCCATCGCCAAGTCGTTCACCCGTTCCTGGGGCAATATCTGGTTTAAGCGAACTGAGCACAACTGGAGCAAGGGCACACCCGAGCGGCAGATCCACCCCGTCACCGGCGACGAGCTGCTGGTGTACCCCACCTGCGGGTTTTGCGGGGCACCCCGGAGCCTCTTCGGCGTCACGGAGCGCGACGATTTGGAGACGCACGCCTACGAATTTATTCACACGGACGACCCAAATGGACTCGTCTCTGCCCTTTTTGGAGTCCCCATGCAGTTCGATGTCGTAATTGGAAACCCGCCGTATCAAATGACGGGCGGAGCAGGCGGATCGTCGGACTCCTCGATCTACCACCTGTTCGTGGAGCAGGCGCAGAAATTGGAACCCCGATACCTCAGCATGGTGATTCCATCCCGGTGGCTCGCTGGTGGACGCGGCATGGACGGGTTCAGGGCCGCCATGCTTGGCGGAGGTCACATCCGAGAACTTGTGGACTTCCCGGCCGCCGCCGAGGTGTTCCCGGGCGTCGAGGTGAAGGGTGGAATCTGCTATTTCCTGTGGGAGAGTGCCTACGAGGGCGACGCGAAGGCAACCATTGTTCGCAATGGCGAGCCGACCACGACCATCCGCGACCTCGGAGAGTTCGATGTTTTTGTGCGCGACCCACGCGCCATCGGAATTCTGCAGAAGGTCCGCGCACAGGCAGAGCCATCGGTAGTGAACCACTTGACCGCCGATACGCCTTTCGGAATCGCAACGAACTTCGCAGACTTCCGTGAGGCGGGTACATCCAAGGATGTCGAGCTTCACTACATCAAGCGCAAGCGCGCTGTTGGTTTCGTCCCTCGATCCTTCATCAGGAAGAACGCTCAGCTAATTGATTCTTGGAAGGTGCTGGCCACGGAGGGGTATAACGGCGGGGATGGCACGCCCCACCAGATCGTGGGTCGCCCGCTCATCGCCGGGCCCGGTTCGGTCTGCACCCAGTCATATCTCGCCTTCTGGGTTGATACAGAGATCGAAGCAAAGAGCCTGATGTCGTACTACTCGACGAAGTTCTTTCGCTTCCTCGTGTCGCTCCGAAAAATCACGCAGCACGCCCTCCGGTCTACCTACACCTGGGTCCCGCAGCAGGAGTGGGATCGCGCGTGGACAGACGCCGATCTTTACGCGAAGTACGGGCTTTCCGCCGACGAGATTGCCTATATCGAGTCTGTCATCAAGCCGATGGTGCTCGCTGCGGACGAGGGGGCCGAGGACTGATGGCGGCCACTTCTCTCTCCGACCTCTTCCCAGCGATGCTTCAGGGTGAGCCACGGCTCTATGCCTACTCGATCCCTGACGTCGCGCATGACGGCCTACTCAAGGTCGGTCAGACCGTTGGAGATGTGAAGACGCGGGTGCGACAGCAGACTTCGACAGCCGCCGTGCAGGCAATCATCCATGTCGATGAACCGGCCTACGACGCGGACGGGGTCCGGATCACCGACACGATGGTTCGCAAGCGGCTCGTTGCGAAGGGGTTCGAGAACGTTGACTTCTCGACCATAGGCGGCGGACGCGAGTGGATGCGTTGCACGGTTCAGCAGGTGCTGACAGCAATCACCGAGCTCCGCGAGCACCGCGAGCTGTCTGGCACGCGACACGAAAGCTTCGGCACCCGTGATGAGCAGGCCGAGGCGATTTCAAAAACGCTGGCATTTTTTCGTCGAGAGTGGGACGCCGACCCGGAGGCGGTGCCACGCTTCCTCTGGAACGCGAAGATGCGCTTCGGAAAGACCTTCACGTCGTATCAACTGGCGAAGCAGATGCGCGCGCGTCGCGTCCTAGTCGTTACTTATAAGCCAGCCGTCGAAGACTCCTGGCAGACCGATCTCGAATCGCATTCTGATTTTGAGGGGTGGCAGTACGCCAGCGCGAAGTCCCCGCTGATGGACCCGACGAAAGCGGACCCGACCAGTCCGCTGGTCTATTTTGGGTCGTTTCAAGATCTATTGGGCCGAGATAGGGCGACCGGCCTCATCAAGTCGAAAAACGAGTGGCTCCACGCGATCAACTGGGATCTGGTGATCTTCGATGAATACCACTTCGGTGCCTGGCGGGAGAATGCTAAGGAACTGTTCGAGGGCGAAGACACCACCGAAGCAAAAGCCGAAATTGCCGTCGAATTCAGCGCTGCTTTGGAAGCAGTAGACGAAGAGATGGCACAATTTGGCGAAGCCGAGTCGAGTTTTTTGCCGATCACGACTCGCGCTTTCTTATATCTCTCCGGCACACCTTTCCGGGCCATTGCCGAAGGTGAGTTCGTAGATGACAACCTATTTAACTGGACATATACCGACGAACAGCGCGTGAAAACGGAATGGCTCACAAGTCATCCGGAGAAGTCCAATCCGTACGCTGCACTACCGCAGATGTGCTTGATGACCTACCAGATGCCCGACGAGTTGATCACCGTGGCGAGCCAGGGTGAGTTCGACGAGTTTGATCTCAACGGCTTCTTCGAGGCGACCGGCGAAGGCACGAATGCCGTCTTCCGCCACCCCGACGATGTACAGAAATGGCTCGACATCATCCGAGGGGGACATCTCCCAACCAGCATCGATGCGCTCCGTGTCGGCTCCCGCCCACCATTTCCTTATTCCGACACGCACGTCTTGCCGTACCTCAACCACTCGTTCTGGTTCCTTCCGACAGTCGCCTCCGTGGGCGCGATGGCAGGCCTACTGAAAGCGCCACAAAATCAGAAGTTTTGGGGCGAGTACGAGGTGCTGAACGTTTCCGGACCCGGTGCCGGGATCGGACTAGCCGCTCTGCCACCCGTGCGCCGCAAGATCAAGGACGGGTTCGCCACGAAGACGATCACACTGTCCTGCGGAAAGTTAACGACCGGCGTGACAGTGCCCCAATGGTCGGCGATTCTCATGCTCCGCAACCTCACGCGCCCCGAGACGTACTTTCAGGCTGCCTTTCGTGTCCAGTCGCCTTGGGCAATTACCAACCCGAACGGCAACGACCCAAACGAAGTAGAGGTCGTTAAGCCCGTCTGCTTCGTGTTCGACTTTGCCCCAACACGCGCTCTCCGTCAGGTAGCCGATTATGCGCGCGGCCTTGCGCCCGATCAGCCGAACGACGACAAGGCTGTAGCCGACCTGCTCGCGTTCCTGCCGGTGCTCGCTTACGACGGCGCGAACATGGTGCAGATCGACGCGGGTAGCGTACTCGACATCTCCGCGTCTGGCACCAGCGCAACATTGCTCGCTCGCAAGTGGGAGTCCGCGATCCTCGTCAATGTGGACAATGACACGTTGAAACGAATTATGGGCAACCAGGAAGCGCTCGATGCCGTTTCGCGTATCGAGGGTTTCCGCCGCCTCGGGGTAAGCGTGTTCGAGACGATCATCAATAAGACCGAGCGAATTAAGGAACTTAAGAAAAAGGCGAAAACCGCAGGCGGTCTCTCAAAGGAGGACCAAAAGGAACTCACCAAAGAGGAGAAAGAACGTAAGTCCCTGCGGAAGCAGGTGCAAGAGAAACTGATCAAGTTCTCCACCCGTATCCCCGCCTTCATGTATCTCACGGACTTCCGCGAGAACACGCTGAAGGACGTTATTACGAAGCTGGAGCCAGACCTGTTTCGCTCGGTTACCGGCCTCACGGTCAAAGATTTCGACTTGCTCGTGTCGCTCGGACTGTTCAATTCCTCGCACATGAACGAGGCAATCAAGACATTCCGCCGCTTCGAGGATGCAAGCCTGTCTTACACCGGCGTCGACTCCCACGAGGGCCTGCGCCACTGGGGCCTATTCGACACGGTAGTAGAGGTCGAGGGTCTGTTGGCAGGCTAGCTGGCGTGTGGCTGTTGGTGCTCCGTGGCGGCGTGCTGTGATCGCTATTTGGTGTTGTCGCTTGTCAGGGTCTCGTCACCAGATTGATCTGGTAGTAGCCCCAGGGCTCGGGCTCGGCGGTAGAAGGTAGCTCGGGACATTCCGAGGTCGAGCGCGACCTGGGCCGCTGTCTCTCCGCCCTCAATGAGCCGGCGGGCATTGCGGACTTGGCTGTCGGTGATGATCCGCGGGCGACCGCCCAGATCCTTGCCGGCCGCGCGGCGTTTGGTGATCGAGTCGACAACGCGCTCTCGCTTGATTTCGTGTTCCATCTGCCCGAGCGCCGCCATGATCGTGAACAGCATGGACCCCATCGGTGTCGCGGTGTCGACGTCGCCGCCGCCCAGGTTCAGTACGCGGAGGCCGGCGCCGCGGCCGCGGAGCTCCTTGGCGAAGTCGAGCATGTTCTGCGTCGATCGACCCAGCCGGTCCAGAGTCGTGATGACGAGCGTGTCGCCATCCTCGAGAGCGTCCAGTGCGCGATCGAAGTGAGGCCGTGTTGCTCTGGCGCCAGAGACCCCTTGGTCGACATAGAGGTCGTCGCGCCGGACACCCGCGGCCAGGATGTCGGCTTGTTGCCGGTCGGTGGATTGTTGGCGCGTCGATACGCGCGCGTAGCCGATCAGCTTCGTCACTCTGCTCCTTGGTGTTTCATAACTAACGGTGAGTACCGTCATTCAACCAGTAGGTTATGCGACGTAGTTATGCGAATCGCCGGGCCCCGAGATTCCGGTCAATTCCGGCGATCTGCAAAGGCGAAAAAGAGAGTCGTGAGACGCCTTATATCCCTAGGGTTGCGAGACAGCGTGTGTGTGGATACCTCGGGATCCAGACTAGCCACAACACCTGTCAGCGATTCTCGGCTTCCGAAGCGTGACCGTCTTCGTTCTCGATGAGACCGTAGGGCGGGTCATCAGGGTTCTGCGAGTAGCGGATGACGATGTGCTGGTCGGCCACAGACGGTGGTTGGTTATCGACGAAAATAATCTGCGCGCCGGGGTGCTTGGCGAGCCAGCTCACGACGTGGCGGTAGATGTTCTCCACGATGTTGCGGCTGCGAGTGGTGATGAGCCGGTCGATTTCGGCATCGCCCTCGTCCGCGCCTGGATTCGGCGTAGTCGGGACAGTGACAGCTCCGGGGACGAGGTTCTTCTGGGGGCTGTCGACGATGACGAATCCTGGATGGCCCGAACCCTGCTCGAACGCCAATTCGAAGAGCGCGAGTTCCCAGGCGAGTGCGATGAGCGTCATGGCCCCAGAAGAACCGACCTTGTCATAGCGGCGCCCGCGAACGAACGGCACGAGGTTTCTGTCAACGTGCACGAGATCGACTTTCGGGTAGCCGAAGTCTTCAAGGATGCTGAACAGGCGTTCGCCGATGCGGGCGAGGGTCGTGTCGCGAGGCGTCGCATTCTTCAGGTATCCCGCTTTGCGCGCTCTCGCCTCCTTGAGGGCGGCTGACGTCCGCAGGAGTTCCACTTCCTTTTGCTGCAGCTGTAGCAGCATTTGCCGTGCTCGGAGCATCGTCTTGAGCTCGACGCGAGTGTCACCGAGTGACTGCTGGATTTCGTCGCGCTGCGTCAAGAAGGGCGAGATAATTTCGCCGGAGATCCGGTCCAGCGCTGATTGCGCCTCTCGTACCTCAGCATTGGCGGCGCTCAGTTTCCTCCGAAGCTTGTCGCCTTCTGCGCGCACTTCCTGAGCGAACTCGAGGAGCTGGTTCAAGCGGCGCACAAGACTGCGTCGTTCCGTGCTGAGGTCAGGAATGCTCTCGCCATCGGTGACGTCTGTTGTCAAGTGGGAGTGGCACAGCGAGCACTCGTTGTCGACGACCTTGGGTGGTGACTGGAGCTTGCTCTGACATGCCGGGCATGTCACCACGGTCAGCGAGTCGAAGAGGTTTAGCGATTCGGCGACGAGATCGAGTCGTCGGATCTCATCGGCATACTGAGCGCGGAGGGGTTCAAGCCGCCGTGCAAGGGTGTCCCGGTCTCGCAACTCAGCCTGGATACGCTGTGCTTGCTTCTCGTTCCGGGCGTAGTTCGCACGTAGCTCGACGGTGAAGTCGCCGCGAGCGGAGATGTTGCCGTCGATAGTCCGCTTCTGTGCGTTGAGTTCGGCTACCCTGACTTTGAGCCGGTCCGACTCGGGGTCGATCTCTTCGATGGTGGTGAGCCCCGCATCGGTCATAAAGGTCCGAAGCGTCTGGACAGCTCGCGCGAGCTCCCGTTCCTCCGCGCCCAGTTCTTCCACGGCGCGAGACAGCGTTGACTGCTCGTCATCCGAGACGCCGAACATGATATTCACGACCTGGTTGAGCTTGATGGAACGGTGCGGTTGTTTTTCGTACGCAAGGTCGCCGTTGTCGAGCCTCCGGTTGGTGAGGAACCAGAGCGGTTGCAGGTCTCTGAAGCTCAGTGCGCTGGTTTTCGAGTCTGGCTGAGACGGCGACTGGTCCAGGCGGAGTCCGCCGAGACCACACAGCTGCAGGAGATAGTGGGACAGCGATTCGGCATCGGCGGGGTCGGAAGTGAAAGACCGAACTGGTGAGCCAGACATCGTATCTAGGTCACCGGTGTAAAGGTAGGCGCTCGTTGCCTTCGTTCCAAGCGCTCTCTCGATGACGTAGTGTGCAGGGTCAGCGTCGCCCGGTCCCGTGACGTCGATGGCCAGCTGAGCGGATCGTACGTTCGCCATCACCTCATCGTGTTCGGGATGCTCCTTCGCGCCAAGGCACCAGTCGACAAACTCCAGCACGGTGGTCTTACCGGTGCTGATCTCCCCGGCAATAATCGACAGTGGCCGGATCAGATCCTTGTTGTACAGGTCGGTGAAGTCGACGCGGTACGAATGCTTTGGGCCGACCAATCGGAGAGCTCGTATGTTGAAGGCGGGAAGAGTCGTCATGGTTATCGTCGGTTCCTAGAAGAGCATGTCGCGTGGTTCGAGCCCGGAGGTTTCAGCCTCGAGCTCGTCGATTGTCGGACTGTCGATGAGGTCAAAGAGCACAGGGTCGACCCGAAGCCATGTTTCGAGGCTCTCTCGCATCTTTGGTGAAGACAGCTTCATCACGAGAGGAGCAACGGTCGCAACGCTGAGCCGGTATGCGTCGGCGTACACAGAGCACAGACTGTCCGCTGACAGCTGCCCCAATTCGGTTACGGCGAAGACTCTCTGCCCCTCGTGGACAGTGAGTCGTACAAGCCCGAAAGCGACCAGTTGGCCGATGTCCGAAGTCACTCGTTCCCGCCGAGAAACGAAGCGCTGGCTCGGCGAAGCGTAGGCAATTGAGTGGCGGCCAAATCCTTGCAGCTGTAACTGATTAGCGGCGGGAGAATCCGTGTCCAACACGAGGAACGGATTCGCCGACAGGAACTCAATCACCGAAAGCCGCTCGATATCCAGCTTCCTCGCCTGGGCTTGCGTACCCACCAGAACGAGAATGATCTGGGCCATCCGAAAAGCGGGTACAGACTCCGCGCGCAGCGTCGATGCCGCGTTGTCGTTGGGGTCAACCTGGTTGCTCACGGTTCTCCTCGATTCCATCCTCGTTATTCGGGCTGGAGGCGCTGTTCGGAATCCGTGCACGGTGGACTTTGGCGACATCACGCCAGTCCCGAACCCATCCCGCGCGGCCATTATCCACGGCTTGATGGAGCAAGCCAACGCCGTGAAGGACGTGTGCTCTAAGGCTCGCGGCCTCCTGCGCGTGACTTGTCTCGATGCTTCCGAGCACCTCGCCATATAGTTGCGGGAAGCGCCGGTCCGTCGACATCTGACATGCCGTGTTGAAGGCCGTTGACCAGGTCGATGAAACCCGCACACGCCATGTCGAGAGCGCCGAGATTTCGGGCTGGATCCCCTTGTCGGTGACCTCGCGCTCCAGGATCTCGGCATTGAAGAACGCTTCTCGGGCAGCGAAAGTCTCTGGCAAGCCGGCTTCGTCCATCTGACGCACGAAGAGAGTGTCGTCGTACTTGGTGTTGTCGACAAGTTCCTCTAGTCCCCGTGGCTCTTCGAGGTCAGCGGCTGTCGGTGGCAGCGAAAAAAGAGGCGAGAAGTAGTGATTCCGAACGTCCGCCGCGGCCCATGCCTGGAGCCGTCGCCGCAACCGCCCTGCGGTCTCGAGGCTCACCGTGAGTGTGTCGGCCTTGGACGTTCGCGTTTTCCACCCTTCCCACCAGGTGAGCATCGGACCATCGAGTTCGCAGGGGACGCAGAGCGTCCAGGACGCGATCTTGTAACCGTTCTCCCGGGCAGCCTTCTGGGCCGAAGTGTACGAGTCTCGGACATCGCCCTGCTGTGTCTTCGCAAACCCGTCGATGAAGTACTTCGACTGCCAGATATGGACTTCGCCTTCTTTTCCGAGGTCCCCGACGTAGGCGTCGATGCCCCAATCGCCCGGGTTCGCTTGAACTTCCTGAACATCAGGATGAACGATCCCAACAATGTCTGCATTAAGGCGTTCGAACGCGTCGCGAGCACCCGCGGGGCCAGCGAATCTCGTTTCAAGGAATCGGAAGTCGATGTCGCCGGAGCCCACCACCGCAATTTCAGTTGACAACCGGCCCCCAAGCCCCTGTTCGGTAGAGAAAGCATATCCATAACCCATGCGACCGCATATTCCGCGGTGGTGCCTGAGCCGACCCGCTCGCCGCCACCGGACTCACCGACCAAGTGGCGTGTTTCACTGACTCGACCCGGAGGATGAGTGGTTCAACGCCGAACGCGACACGCCCGAGTCGAATCCGCGATAGCCTCGAAATGCCCGGAAATACGCCGGACAAAAACGCTTGTGTTGCGTCGACTCTCAGAATCCGCCGTTCCCCACTAGGAGCCTCTGGCGGGGGTGCTCCCAGGTCACCGCGAGTGGAACACGATTCGCGGAAATCAAGCCCTCGACAGCCCCCATCCTCCGGCGTCGGTTTCACCGGGCCTCGCACCGCCCGCACCGCAGCAATCGGCGCAGGGCTTTATTTGGTTTGGCCGTTGTCGCTCGGCCGCCGCAGCACCGCCGTCTAGAAGTCAGTCACTTTCTTGGCAGGCCACGCGCACCTTGCGGGAATACGATCTCTCTATCGGGCTTCCCGTCACGTCGGCAGCCCGCGACGCACCGCCTCACAGCAGTGTCGAAGCATCGCTGCACCACAGATTGACGCCGCTGCGATGCGGCGGCTAATCGTTATATTGTGACCCCGACGACACCGTTTCTCATCCAGCTAAAGCACACAGGGAGCATCGATGGGCACTGACGACCAGACCAACACATGCAGTTTCCACATGAGCGGTGCGCTGCCAGCAGGTGGCGACCACCTCGGTGGCACCT
>NZ_PJJQ01000019.1:0-41023 GCF_002929575.1 Cryobacterium sp. N21
CCATGACTGGGCAGTTTTCATGGCCACCAGCGGGCATTACTAGTGGCCGCCAGTGGGCCGTTCCTCATGGCCCTTGACAGGTGTACGAGTTTGAGTTCTTCGCATGCCACTGGATCGGTGACGTTCATGAAAGTCGCCCGGCGCACGACGATGGGCTGAGACATGAATAGGGTGCTGCCCGTGACTCGTGTCACCACACGCGGAGCGCCGGGTGCTCGCGACTGCCCAGGAGAGGCTCTTGAAGCAAGTTGATTCATGATGAGCCGCGTTTTGGCGGGGGCCGGCTGATTCGCGGCGTCAGATTCGTGGCGTCGCACGAGACGAGGCCGCGAAGAGCGCTCCGCCGTCTGAAGTTCGCAGCACGGACGAGTGCCTTCTGGTATCGAATAACGGTAGCCAGCGTCCCAGCACCCCCAATTGCGGAATACCCCGTCGGGGTATAGTGTTGGCTCACACATACCCGGTACGGGTACCAGCAAACGGGAAGAGGATATGCGATGGCCACGAACGAATACCAGGTGACGGGCATGACCTGCGGGCACTGCGAGATGTCGATTCGTGAAGAGGTCGCCGAGATCGCCGGGGTCGAGGACATCCAAGTGAGTGCGCAGACGGGCAAGCTCGTTGTCACGAGCTCCGACTCCGTCGAGGATGGGCAGATTCTGGCGGCCGTGGCGGAGGCGGGCTACTCGGCGGTGCGGACGGTATGAACGCGGGCGCACGGCTTGCTCTGTATGGGCTCGGGTTGGTGGTGGCGTTCGGCGGTGCATTCGGTCTCGCTGACGCCGTTATCCCCACGAGTGTTGTAAGCGATTGGACGAAAGGCACTGAAATGAACAATCACGATGACGGCCACGATTCCGGCGCAACCAGCGTCAATGGTTCGACGAGCGCTACTGCGGACAATTTGAAGGGCCTTGCGCTTGGCCTCAACGGGTATGTGCTGTCGCCCGTTGAGGCTCCTGCGGGGATTGGCGAACCCGGCGAGTTGAGTTTCCAGATTCAGGATGCGTCGGGCACACCGGTCACGGAATATACGACCGCACACGATAAGGACCTGCATCTGATCGTGGCGCGGTCCGATGGCAGTCAGTTCCGTCACGTTCACCCGGTGCTGGATGTATCCACGGGCACGTGGTCGTTGCCGTGGGAATGGGCTGCAGCCGGGAGCTATCGAGTGTTTGCAGACTTCACGCCGGCAGGTGCAGATGCATCCGGTCTGACGCTCACACGCACTGTTCAGGTGGCGGGGGAGTTCGCTCCCGTGGCACCCCAACCGACACAGGTTGATCAGGTCGGCGGCTTCACGGTTTCCCTCGATGGCGACCTAGTAGCGGGTTCAGCGAGCGAACTCATGCTCACCATCACGCGTGATGGTGAGCCGGTTACCGCCCTGGAACCGTATCTGGGTGCGTTCGGTCACCTCGTTGCGTTGCGTGACGGCGACCTCGCGTATCTGCACGTGCACGCCGAGGGCGAAGAACCCAGAGCCGGTGAGATATCCGGTCCGGAGATCGCGTTCGCAGCCGAGGCCCCGACCGCGGGCCGCTACATGCTGTACCTGGATTTCCAGGTCAACGGCCAGGTGCATACCGCCGAGTTCGTGCTCGATGCTACTCACGGCGATGGCGCGACAGGCCCCGATGGCGAATCACACGAGGACGGGCATTAATCGTCGAGTCTCGCCTCTGCTGCAGCTGATGGCTGCAGCACTCAGCCACAGCTAATAGAAGGAATAGTACATGAGTACATCAGCGCTCCCGAGTATGGGGACAGGCGTCGAGTTGGAGATCGGCGGGATGACCTGCGCTTCCTGTGCGATGCGGATCGAGAAGAAGTTGAACAAACTCGACGGTGTCATTGCGACCGTGAACTACGCGACTGAGAAGGCGAAGGTCACTGTCCCGGACGGGTATGACCCGGCGCTGTTGATCGCCGAGGTCGAGAAGACGGGGTACTCGGCCGTGATGCCCGCTCCCAAGGGCCAGAAGAAGGACGGTGCAGCCGCCGGTGACGCTGACGACGCGGACCCGGAACTGCTGTCGCTGCGCAATCGGCTGATCGGCGCGATCGTACTGACCGTGCCCGTGATCGCGATGGCGATGATCCCCGCTTTGCAATTCACCTACTGGCAGTGGGCCTCGCTCGCGCTGGCTGCTCCCGTGATCCTCTGGGCGGCGTGGCCATTCCACAAGGCCGCGTGGACAAACCTCAAGCACGGCGCCGCGACGATGGACACTCTCATCTCCATGGGCACTTCCGCCGCGTTCCTCTGGTCGCTGTATGCGCTGTTCTTCGGCACCGCCGGCACCCCGGGCATGACACACCCGTTCGAGTTCGCGTTGGCACCCTCCGATGGTGCGGCGAACATCTACCTCGAGGTGGGCGCTGGTGTGACGATGTTCATCCTCGCCGGTCGGTACTTCGAGAAGCGGTCGAAGAAGCAGGCCGGTGCTGCCTTGCGTGCACTGCTCGAGCTTGGCGCGAAAGAAGTTGCGGTACTACGCGGTGGGGTCGAGACGAAAATCCCTGTTGAGGATCTGCAAGTTGGTGACGAGTTCCTCGTGCGTCCGGGGGAGAAAATCGCCACCGACGGTGTCGTGGTCTCCGGCACGTCAGCAGTGGACGCATCCATGCTTACCGGTGAAGCGGTCCCGGTTGAGGTCTCCGAGGGCGACACCGTCACCGGCGCCACGACGAACGTCGGCGGTCGACTCGTGGTCCGTGCGACCCGGATCGGCTCGGACACGCAGCTGGCGCAGATGGCCCAGCTCGTCGAGGACGCTCAGACCGGAAAGGCCGAGGTGCAGCGCCTCGCCGACAGGATCTCCGGCGTGTTCGTGCCGATCGTGATCGTAATCGCGTTCGTCGCACTCGGCGGCTGGCTCGGCGCGGGATTCCCCGTGACCGCGGCGTTCACCGCCGCAGTTGCCGTACTCGTGATCGCGTGCCCCTGCGCGTTGGGCCTGGCAACGCCGACGGCACTGCTGGTCGGCACTGGCCGTGGCGCGCAGATGGGTGTACTCATCAAAGGTCCGGAAGTGCTGGAATCCACCCGCAAGATCGACACCGTCGTGCTCGACAAGACCGGTACGGTCACCACCGGCAAGATGACCCTGGTCGACGTGGTTGTCGAAGCCGGCACCGATCGTACCGAACTGCTGCGGCTGGCCGGTGCGTTAGAGGATGCCTCGGAGCACCCGATCGCGCAGGCGATTGCCAAGGGTGCAACGCAGGAAGTCGGCGCGCTGCTGACCCCTGAAAGCTTCGCAAACATCGAAGGCAAGGGCGTGCAGGGCATTATCGATGGCCACGCCGTACTGGTTGGCCGTGATTCGCTGCTCGCCGAGTGGTCTCAGAAACTGAGCCATGAACTGACTTCCGCCAAGGCACGCGCTGAGGGCGAAGGTAAAACCGTGGTCGTGGTGGGCTGGGACGGGCAGGCGCGCGGCCTTCTCGTCGTGGCCGACACGGTCAAGCCGACCAGCGCCGAGGCGATCGCACAGTTCAAGGCGATCGGGTTGACTCCGATCCTCCTCACAGGAGATAACGAAGCCGTCGCCCGGCAGATCGCCGCAGAGGTGGGCATCGAGGAGGTCATCGCCGAAGTGCTCCCGAAAGACAAGGTCGACGTGGTCATCCGACTTCAGAAGGAAGGGAGGATCGTCGCGATGATCGGCGACGGCGTCAACGATGCCCCCGCCCTGGCCCAGGCCGACCTCGGACTTGCCATGGGCACCGGCGCCGACGTCGCGATCGAAGCATCCGACATCACCTTGGTGCGCGGCGACCTGCGCAGCGCGGTCGACGCGATCCGCCTGTCCCGCAAGACGCTCGGAACGATCAAGACCAACCTGTTCTGGGCGTTCGCCTACAACGTCGCGGCGATCCCCGTCGCGGCGCTCGGAATGCTCAACCCCATGCTTGCCGGGGCGGCAATGGCGCTCTCCAGCGTCTTCGTCGTCGGCAACAGCCTGCGCCTGCGCGGGTTCAAAAGCGTCGCTAAGCACTAACGCAACCACCCCCACACCACCAACAGAAAATGCGAAAGGAATCACCCAGCATGACGAACGACCTCGAGGCAACCTCCAGCTGTTGCAGCACCACCGCACCCAACCCCGCCACGGCAGGAAACGGCCGCGAGAACCTAATGGGCGGCAGCACGAGCGACGATATGACCACCTGCCCGGTCATGGTCGGCAACCCCGTCAGCAAGAAGGCCGCAGAAGCAGTCGGTCTCTACCGCGACCACGAAAGCGAGCGGTACTACTTCTGCTGCGGCGGATGCGGGCCAGCCTTCGACTCAGACCCCACCAAATACGCCGCCAACATGGCATAACACACGGACGCGGGGTTCACGGCCCACTCTCGCGCGCCGTGAACCTCGCTGACCGGAACGGAACCGAGGACACTGCCCAACCGCCGAGGCACAAGTGTCTCCATGCCCAACCAGCCGGCATGACGCGGCGAACCACGGCTACATCACCGACAAGAACTCGTACCGCAACCGGCTCAGGCGCTTCGAAGGTCAGGTCCGTGGCATCGACCGGATGATCGACAAAGAGCGCTACTGCATTAATATCCTCACGCAGATCTCTGCCATCACCAAGGCCGTCGACAGCGTTGCGCTCGGCCTGTTGGACGATGGTCTTCGCCAGTGCGTCCTCGACGCCGCTGCCGCTGGGCAACAGGTCAGTGAGGTCACGATGGCCGAAGCGTCTGACGCAATCGCCCGACTGGTGCGCTCCTAACACAGGAGCAGCAATCAGCACGCCGCAACCGCACTCACCCGAAACCGGAGGACGCAACACATGACCGCACACCATGCCGTGATACTCGGCGCCGGAGCGGCAGGCACAGCCGCCGCTCGCGCCCTCGCCAAACAGGACAATATTACGATCACTCTCGTCGGACAGACCGACGAGACCCCATACACGCGCATGCTCATCAAAGACGTGGCCTTCGGCAGGATCACGCCTGATTTCGTCGGGCTGCCCATGCCGCGGGCCGATTTCATTGCGGACACGGCCGAACAAATCGACGCCGAAACGCGAGAGGTGCGCCTGGCCTCGGGTAGGGCGATCATGTACGACTCGCTCATCGTCGCGACCGGAAGTCGAGCGCGCCGCCTCGACGCCAACCTTCCGGGCGCGGAACAAGCCGCGCAAGAGGGAACCCTTATCGCCCTGCACTCGCTCGATGATGCCGTGCGAATCAGGGACGCGGTCCTCGCGTGCGGCAAGCCCGCGCGCATTGCGATCTATGGCGCTGGACTGATCGCGTCCGAGACGGCGTCGGCGCTGCAGGAACAAGGTCACCAGATCAGCCTCATCGCCCGCAGCACGCTGCCTGGTATTGCCACATTCGGGAGGTCCGTTGCCGCGCGCGTTGCCGCCGATCACCAGTCCCGAGTGACCACATACTTCGGCCGCACCATCAGCCGGATCCATCCTGAAATTGATGCGACAACCGTCACCCTCGATGACGGAACCGACCTCTCCGCCGACCTCGTCATCATCGCCCTCGGCACGACGCCCATCGCCCCCGCACCGTGGCACGACAGCGTCGACGTCGATGATCGACTCCGCGCACACGACTTCGAAAGCGTATACGCGGCGGGAGGCGTGACAGTGCATCACGACAACCACCTCGGAACCTGGCGCATCGACCACTGGGACGACGGGGCCGCACAGGGAACACACGCCGCTCAGATGCTGCTGTACGTCCTCGGCCGAGGCGAGGACCCCGGCCCGTACCGGCCCCGCAGCGCCCACATGGCCATGATCTACGGCCGGATGATCGCCGGAGTTGGCTACACCGGACACCCGGAGGACACACCCATCGAGAGCGCCGAGGAATTCATCGTTCTGCACGAGCACGGAGGCGCCGTAGTCGGTGCAAGCGGCATCGACGCCGTGGGCGCGGTCTACCAATGGGGCCAGCGGCTCCATGAGGTCTATCCCTAAATGTCAGAGATACCCATCCCGGGACGCCGCCGAAGCTTCAGCTTCGCCATCATAGCGACCATGCTGCTGATGGTTGCCGCCAGCGCACCGTCTCCGTTCTACCCGCAGTTCGCCGAACAACTGGGGTTGCTGCCGGTCGCGACCACGCTAATCTTCGCCGTCTACGCATTCACGATGCTCGCGGCCCTGCTGCTCACAGGAGCACTATCCGACGTCGTCGGCCGACGCCCCGTCATCACGGTCGGGTCCGTGCTGCTGGCCGTGAGCCTCGTGATGTTTTGGCAATCCGGCGGCCTGACCATGTTGCTCGTGGCCAGGGCGCTCCAGGGGGTCGCTGCCGGCCTACTACTCCCCGCCTTGTCGGCAATGGTGGTCGACTTCGCGCCTCCCAAGCACGCGGAGGCAGCATCGCTGTGGAACACCATCGCGGCCATGACCGGGCTCGGAATCGGCGCGATCACGGCAGCGATCGTTCTCGATCTCACAGTCAACCCCGCCGGCGCCGTGTTCGGCTCGCTCGCTATCGTGTTTCTTCTGATCGCCGCACTGGTATGGGCGACTCCAGAAACGTCGCGCTCGGCTCGCCTGCGCGTCACGGGCACCACGTTGAGGCTGGCGGTTCCCGCGTACCTGCGTCGTGCGCTCGTGGTGGCCGTTCCCGCCATCATCGCCGGATGGGCAACCAACGGTTTGTTCCTCGCCCTCGGATCTTCCGTTGTCAAGAGCGAGTTCGGTGCGACGACCCACGCGGGGCAGAGCATCGCCATTCCGATCTTCGCGGTCTCGGGCATTATCGCATCAGTCCTCCTTCACCGCCGGTCGGCCCGCGTCGTCAGCGTGTACGGAACGTCCGCTCTTGGCATCGGCACCGCCCTCAGCCTGGGAGCCCTGGCGCTGCACTCACTCCCCGCTTACCTGATCACCGTGGCGGTAGTCGGAACCGGCTTCGGGACAGCGTTTATGGGGGTTTTGAAGACACTGATGCCGCGTGTCGATCCGACCGAGCGCGCGGCAGTTATGGCGGTCATCTACACCGTCTCGTATCTCGCCTTCGGTGTGCCCACCATCGTCGCAGGTCTGCTCGTTCCCATTATCACGCTCCAGGGAGCGATGATCGGCGTCGGCGTCGTGATCGTGGTGCTCTGCCTTGTCGCGACCGTGAAGCGCGTCCGCATCCGAGACCGTTCGCGCACGGATCCCCACGGCCCAGTGCCACACGAAAACGTCCAGGCGGTACCCGCGAAAAGCAACGGAGTTATTCGATGACGTATGTGATTGCCTTCCCTGCGTGGACGTCAAGGATCGCGCCTGTATCGACGAGGGCCCTGTCGACTGCATCTACGAGGGTGATCGGATGCTGTACATCCACCCGGACGAGTGCGCGGACTGCGGCGCCTGCAAGCCGGTGCGCCCGGTAAAGGCGATCTGCTACGAGAATGATCTGCCCGATATCTGGGCCGACTACTACACGGCCGACGTTGAGTTCTTCAACGACCTCGGATCCCCGGAACCGCATCAAGGGTGGGTCCAACTTTCAGGGACCACTCCACTCCTGCGCCAATACTTCCCCAAGGGCACCGACCACTCAATCCACTCTTCCGAGGAACTCGACTGGGTCGCCGCGGAGCTCAAGGACCGACCACGCAAACGCCTACAATTTCAGAAACCGATCGAAGCAATCGGCGAACTCTTGTTGCAATAACCGCTTGAATCCGCCACCTATGGGCTTCGACACACCTGGGTTACGAGGCGTCCAGTCGGCGGTGGCGATTCACATGCAGCGTCGGCCTGATTCGCCGTTTTCTATTGCGGGTTGGCAACACCGCGGGCGTGGTTGGGAACGCCTACGGATGCACTTCGCGCCGACCCACCAACGTCCGCGGGTACCGATAGTCGTGCCGGCAGGTGAACCTTCACTGAGACAGAGTGAATCTATTTTCTGAGGTGATCGGGGCAAGCAGCGCGTTTCGCGCTTCGCAAGCTGAGCACCCAAGTAACTAGCCCACCGGCTGCGAAGGCAGCTCCAAGACTGACCGAGCCCCGCCAGTCTGCGGTGGCATATACGGCGGTCGTGGCAGCGGCTCCGAGGGCAGAGCCGGTGGAGTAGAAGACCATGTAGGCACCAATGGTGGTGCTGACGCGGTTGGCATAAAAGGTCGTGAGGATGTGCTGGTTGCTGACGTGGACGGCTTGGACGGCAAAGTCGAGCAGGATCACTCCGAGGATCAGCAGGACAAGTGACCAGGTGAGCTGTCCGATCGCGAGCCACGAGGCGAGCAAAATCACTACCGCGATGCCGGTGGTGCGGTTCGCCTGCCCGGCGTCTGCCCAGCGACCAGCTCGGGCGGCGCCGAGGGCACCAACAAGGCCAGCGATACCGAACAACCCGATCTGCGTCTCGCTGAGATACCACGGCGAACCGGCCAAGGGAAGGGCCAGGCCGCTCCATAGCGCCCCGAAGGACGCGAACAGAAAGAACGCGATCAGCCCGCGACTGAGAAACACCGGCTGGGTAAACAGGCCAGCGAACGAGCGGAGCAGGAGCCCGTATTTAGAGGCACTTGAGCGGACATCGGCGGGAAGCAAGAGCGGCACCAGCAACGCGAGAATCGCAGCGAGGACCGCCAGAACGATGTAGACGCCGCGCCATCCCCATAGGTCGGCGAGGAATCCTGCGAGGATCCGCGCACCAAGGATCCCGATCACTACACCTGAGGTCACGATTCCCAGGGTACGGCCGCGCTCGGAAGGAGCCGAGAGCTCCGTCGCGTAAGCAACCGCTGTTTGCACCACAACGGCGAACAGTCCTGCTATCGCGAGTCCTGCGAAAACGACCCACGCAGTAGGGGCGACCGCGACAACGACCAGGCTCGCTGCTACCAAGGCAAGGTGGAGGACGATCAGCCGTCTGCGGTCAAGCAAGTCTCCCAACGGCACCAGGAAAATTAGGCCGACGAGATAGCCGAGTTGACCGGCGGCCACGAACCAGCCCACCGCATCGACCGAAACATCCAAATCAAGGCCCATCTGGCCGAGGACAGGTTGGCCCGCGTACGTGCTCGCCACCGCAACCCCGCAGACAACAGCAAGAAGTAGCCTCGTTCGCTCATTGATACCAACCACCCCATTCAGTTGCAATTTGCTACTTAATTGAATCTAGAGCAGAATGATTGCATTCTGCAACTCAATGGAGGCGTGATGGGACACGATATGACTGCGAACATCGCGTGGACAGACCCGAGATGCCCAGTCGCTCGCACAGTTGACCTGGTCGGCGATCGGTGGAGCCTGCTAGTCATCCGTGACGCGATGGATCGCGCCCGCTCGTTCACCGATTTCCAGCAGCGGACTGGCATCGCCCGCAACATCCTCGCTGACCGACTCCGCAAACTCACCACATACGGACTACTCGAACAAGTCGATGCGCCATCGGGCAAACGCAAGCTCTACAAACTCACCGACGCAGGCAAAGACCTCTTTTCCGTCATTGTCACGCTGCGACAGTGGGGCGAACGTCACGCGTTTGTCGCTGGAGAAGATCATTCGGTGCTGGTAGACGACAATGACGCTCGCATACCGGAGTTCGTGCCGATGTCCTTTGACGGCACGCCACTGACGAGCGACAACACACACGTCCAGCCTGCAGAATGACCGGAACAACGCTCGGCACGAATTCCAATCAGACGAGCGCCCGTAAGCCGGTCGATCACAGGGGCATATGACTTGGCGCGATAGCGCCTTCGACTTCGGGGCGCTCCATGAGTGGCATTCCTTCGAATCATTCGGACGAATTCTCCAGTGAGCTGCTGGCGCAGGCTACTAGCGCTGCGCCCAGCGACTTGGTAGGACCCGGCAGAAGAAGATCGCGTCGCATCGGGAATACCCCAGGGGGGTACTTGGTTGCAGCGTGCATGGCGTGACGAGCCGATACAGATCGACCCGAGCACCACGAACCGCAACGGGAAGGAGCTGCAAAAATGAAAAAGTTGCCATTAGCGATTTGGGCAATGGTCATTGGTGCATTCGCAATGGGAGCCGATGAGTTCATCGTCGCCGGAGTCGTTAGAGAGATTTCCGAAGACCTCAACGTCACGTACGGGCAGGTCGGCGCGCTGGAGAGCATGTACGCGCTCGGCGTGGCGATCGGTGCGCCCGTGTTTACAGCGATCGGTACCAGGTTCGGACGGCGGTCCATGTTGCTGCTGACGACTGCAGTGTTCCTCCTCGGCAACACGCTGTCGGCGCTGGGCCCCAGCTACGAGCTGATCATGGCCGGACGGGTGGTCTCTGCCACAGCCCATGGTGCGTTCCTCGGAATTGCGGCCGTCTTCGCAGCGGAACTTGTCGACGCGAAGCGGAAGGGGCGGGCGGTAGCGATCGTCTTCTCCGGGCTTACGGCATCTACGGTGCTCGGCGCTCCGCTCGGTGCCGCAGTCGGTCAGGCCTTCGGATGGCGGTTCACCTTCTGGACCCTGGTCGTCTTCGGAGGGATCGCACTGATCGGACTGCTCACCTCGCTGCCGCGAACCACGAAGCATGAGGTGCTCTCGTCCGACGTGCAACACCACTCTCATGAACAGGTCGATGCGCACGCCCACGAATCCGCAGGAGGGCATGGGCGCGTCGAGCACGTCGACATTCCTGCTGCTGCGGAGGACCACGACCACGCCGTGCCGGCACCCGGAAGCGAGTTCGAGGGACTTGACGCCCACGCCCTCGCGCACCTCGGTGGTGGCGGCCATGGACCCACCCTGCGAGAGCAGCTCACCGCCCTCACCCGGCCTGCTGTGTGGGGAGCGCTGCTGACCACACTGCTCGGTTACGGCGGTGTGTTCACTAGCTTCGTCTACCTCGCACCTCAGTACACTGAGGTCACCGGATTCGACGCGGCATGGGTCACCCCGCTCTTGCTGCTGTTCGGAGCGGGCCTGTTCGTCGGAAACGCTCTTGGTGGTGAGCTCGCCGACAAGGCAATCATGCCGACAGTGCTCGGCACGCTCGCAGCTCTGGCGGTAGCGCTCTTCGCGATGACCTTCGCCATTCAGAACCCGATCACCGCAGTGATCATGACCTTCGTCTTCGGGGTGACCGCGTTCTCCGTCGTCGCACCCCTTCAACTGCGGGTCATGAACGCCGCCGGTCACGCACCGGACGTGGCGTCCGCCGCGAACATCTCGGCATTCACCCTCGGCAGCGCTATCGGAATCACCCTCGGTGGCGCAGCCATCGACGGTGGACTGGGCTTGGCATCGGTGAACTGGATCGGCGGGCTGATCACCACGACCGGGCTGATCATTGCGGTGGTCACCTGGGCGCTACTCGACCGTCGCACGAGCGCTGCGTCGCACGATCTCGGCCACGCCCATGACCACGAGGCTGGGTCAGCAGGCGTAGCGCACGACCACGGCGACACCGCAGCGCATCATGGCCCCGTCCCGACCGGACACGAAGCCCATCACCACCACTGAGCAGCGTTCGCTGAAACTCACAGGGCCGTCCCGTCACAGTCAGGCGGGACGGCCCTGTTCGATATCGACAGAAAGGCTCATAGTCCAGGCGCACTGCTCCAAAATACTAGACAGTGACAGACCAGTGGGCACGATCAGACTCAGCAGGCAGACGGGGCCTGTAGCCTATCAACGGTTAGGACGCGCTCCACTGCCGACCGGGGTAATCTCAACTTCGCCACACGCACCCTGCCCTATCTTGAACCGCGAGAACCTAAGGAACGTACGATGTCACCCTCATCCGAGCCATCCACACAGCCACACGGCTATATCAGCGACAAGGACCAATATCTCAAGCGAATGGGGCGTATCGAGGGGCAAGCCCGCGGCATCTCCAAGATGATCAACGAGGAGAAATACTGCATAGACATCCTCACCCAGATCAGCGCCCTCACCAGTGCGCTGCAGGTCGTCGCACTCGGCCTGCTCGATGACCACCTCTCGCACTGCGTCCTCGACGCGGCGAAGCTCGGTGAGGACGAAGCTGCGACAAAGATCAAGGAAGCCAGCGACGCGATCCGTCGACTCGTCCGCTCCTAATCAACACCTGTCGTCACTTCGGTACGAGAGACGCCAAGCGCACCCGCTGATAACCCAGGCGCAGCTCCTCTCGCCTCCTCTATACGTATATGCTCACGGCATCGCCGCTTGTTACCCGGTACCGGTGAGGGGTTTAGTGGAGGGATGCACGCAGATGCTCATGGTGCCGTGACGTACGATATTGTCTACCTTCTACCCGCCGTCGACGTCGTCGCTGAGCTTGCCAATCCGGTCCGGATGAAAATCATTCTCGCGTTGCGGGAGACGGAAATGTCAGCGAATCATCTCGCCGACATCGTCGACGGATCCCCTCGCATCGTGGCTCGCCAGCTTGCGCGGCCGAGCGCGGCAGGCATCGTCGCCGAGCGTAACCACGGGTTGAGGGTCTTCTATTGCCTAGCCAACGAGCATGTAGCGGACCTCGCGATCAACGGCGTCCTCCAGGCCCAGCACGCCGTTCCGACCGAACCCGATACCCGTCCCTCGCCCTAGACTGTTCGAAGTGTAAAGGAGTCACCATGCCCCGCCTTCCCCGCCTCACGCCTGCGACCGCTGTAGGAGCCTCGCGCGATCTGCTCGGCGAGCTAGTGGACCGGCACGGTCAGGTCGGCGCCATGGTGTCAACGATGGCGCACTCGCCAGCCGTACTCGGTGGCTAGCTGCAACTCAGTCGTTCCATGAGGCCTGCCAAGCTCGATCGTAAGATCAGCGAACGCATCTCGATCGCCGTTCAGGCTCAACAGGGATGCGGCCTGTGACTGCAGTCGCACATCGTCGCCGCTCGCTCGGCATCAGTGAGGAGGAGATCGAGCTGGCGCAGAAAGGGTCGTCTGCCGATGCCTCCTGGCTGCAATCATTGCCCTTGGCCTCCAGGTATATTAAGAGCCGACGTCGATCACCGACAAGCAGGTCAACAGCATCCGTGCCCAGGACTACAGCGACCGTGAGATTGCCAATGTCGTCGGCATTGTCGCACTCAACATCCTCACGGGAGCGTTCAACCTCCTCGCAGGGCTCACGCCGGGCGGGCATGACTGAGGTGCAGGGCAAGTATCGAGAGACTGCAACCAAACGTCGCTATACCTTGTGGCGAGCCCAGAGTTGCAACGGTGCGAAACCTGAGCTCGCCGCGGTCTCGGTTTGGCTTCACAATACCTGCTCGGCTCCTTCAGAGGACACCACCTAGCCTTTATACCCTAACGGGGTATACCCTAGTGGTATGCCGATGCCACCAGACCACGATGCGCACCATGTTTCCGATCTCACCCGTGAGAAGCATGAAGGACACGAAACTCCTATGACAGGTTCCGGCCGTGGGGAGCATTCGAATCACTCCGCTCATGGTGGGCAGGCGGGGCCCTCCGATCACGAGACCCCACTGGGGCATTCCGGTCACGGCGAACACGGAGCGGGTCATGGCGGTCACGGTGACCACGTGGGGCAGTTTCATCGGCTGTTCTGGATCAACCTGATCATCGCCGTCCCGGTGGTGACGTTGTCGCCCATGTTCGCGATGATCCTTGGTTACGACGTCCCCGGGTGGGCGACGTTCATCGCCCCCCTCCTCGGCACCGTCATGTATGTGTGGGGTGGGTGGCCATTTCTTACCGGCGCGGTCAGCGAGGTCAAGGGCCGCAAGCCCGGCATGATGCTGCTGATCGGCCTCGCGATCACGGTGGCGTTCCTGGCCTCGTGGGGTGCGACCCTGGGGCTGTTGGACCACGAACTGGAGTTCTGGTGGGAGCTGGCACTGCTGATCGTCATAATGCTGCTCGGTCACTGGGTCGAGATGCGTTCCCTTGCGCAGACCACCTCCGCCCTCGACTCCCTAGCCGCGTTGCTGCCCGACGAGGCTGAACGCGTGGAGGGTGACCTGATCGTGAAGGTCGCTCCTGCTGAGCTGCGGGTTGGTGACGTCGTCGTCGTGCGGCCTGGCGGCAGCGTTCCGGCGGACGGCACGATCGTCGACGGCAGTGCCGCGATGGACGAGTCCATGATCACCGGCGAGTCTCGCCCTGTGGGCCGTGGTATCGGGGACACCGTGACCTCGGGCACCGTCGCGACGGACTCGAGCCTGCGGGTGGAGATCACAGCCGTCGGTGACGATACCGCCCTGGCGGGCATTCAGCGGCTGGTAACCGAGGCGCAGAACTCCTCCTCCCGTGCGCAGCGGATCGCCGATCGCGCCGCGGGTCTGCTGTTCTGGTTTGCACTCATCGCCGCCGTCATCACGATCGCCGTCTGGACGCTTGTGGGCAACTTCGATGCTGCGGTTGTGCGCAGCATCACCGTTCTGGTGATCGCTTGCCCGCATGCGCTGGGGCTGGCGATCCCGCTGGTGGTATCGATCGCGACTGAGCGCGCCGCGCGTGGCGGCGTTCTGGTGAAGGATCGTCTTGCGCTGGAGAGCATGCGCACGGTCAACGCGGTCCTCTTCGACAAGACCGGCACGCTCACCAAGGGCGAACCCACCGTCACCGCCGTGCAGCCGGCGTGCGACCTGGACGCGGACCAGGTGCTCGCGATCGCCGCAGCCGCCGAATCCGACAGCGAGCATCCCTTGGCCAAAGCGATCGTGCGCGCCGCTCACGACAAGAAGCTTTCGCTGCCGACGGCGTCAGGGTTTTCGTCTTCCCCCGCGGTCGGTGTCACAGCGACAGTGGGCGGACGAGAGGTTCGTGTAGGTGGACCGAAGTTGCTCGACGAGGTCGGTGCGTCGGAGATCGTTCACGCCGACCAGTGGCGAGACGAGGGAGCGATCATTCTCCACGTCGTCCAGGATGGTGCTGTCATCGGCGGCCTCAAGCTCGCCGACGAGATCCGGCCCGAATCCCACGACGCCGTCGACGCCCTCCACAAGCTCGGCGTCGAGGTGGTCATGATCACCGGTGACGCGCAGGCCGTGGCGGACGCGGTCGGCGCCGAACTTGGTATCGACCGCGTCTTTGCCGGCGTCCGTCCCGAGGACAAGTCCGCCAAGATCGAGGAGCTGCAGAAGGAAGGCAAGAAAGTGGCGATGGTCGGTGACGGCGTCAACGACGCTCCCGCCCTCGCAAAGGCCGATGTTGGCATCGCGATCGGCGCGGGTACGGACGTCGCGATTGCTTCTGCCGGAGTCATCCTCGCCAGCTCTGACCCGCGCTCGGTGTTGTCAGTGATCGAGCTGTCCCGCGCCACGTACCGCAAGATGAAGCAGAACCTGTGGTGGGCCGCCGGATACAACCTCTTGTCCGTGCCGCTGGCCGCGGGAGTGCTCGCACCGATTGGTTTCGTCTTGCCGATGTCGGTGGGGGCGATCCTGATGTCGTTGTCCACGGTCGTGGTCGCTCTCAACGCGCAGCTTTTGCGCCGCATCG
Source organism: Cryobacterium sp. N21 (assembly GCF_002929575.1). Classification (NCBI taxonomy): domain Bacteria; kingdom Bacillati; phylum Actinomycetota; class Actinomycetes; order Micrococcales; family Microbacteriaceae; genus Cryobacterium; species Cryobacterium sp. N21. The sequence continues at coordinate 15,370 of NZ_PJJQ01000019.1, forward strand.
ATCTCGGCCCCGAAGCAAGCACCCGGGCCATCCTGGGCCGCTAGAACGAAGGAACTGAAAATGACCACAATGCCCCTCACACAAGTACACCCGCACGGGTACATCACGGACAAGGACAAGTATCTTCAGCGGCTCCGTCGGATCGAAGGACAGGCTCGAGGAATCTCTCGGATGGTCGATGAGGAGAAATACTGCATCGACATCCTCACGCAGATCAGCGCGCTCACCAGCGCCCTGCAGGCTGTTGGCTTGGGGCTACTCGATGACCACCTCAAGCACTGCGTGCTCGACGCCGTCCGCATGGACGGCCCCGATGCGGAAGTGAAGATCAAAGAGGCCAGCGCCGCGATCGCCCGCCTCGTCCGGTCCTGACCGGCAAACGGGCGGTCAGCCGTCCTGGTGCTTCGCGCGATGCAGCAGCGTATCCAGCCCGAACTCGAGCCGCGACTCGAACGGGCCGTCCATCAACAGCTCCCTTATCATCGGCAGGGCAGGGCAGGGCAGGGCAGGGCAGGGCGGGGCAGGGCAGGGCAACGAGGACTNGGGGCTTTCTGCTCCGCAAAGCTCCGGCCCGTACGCTCGTTCTGTGTGCCATTGCGACACTGGAACGTCACGAAATGGGTGGCCGAAGTCCAGACGTGCACTTCTGGATCCGTTACCGAGAATCGCCTCTCCCCGTCAGCGTGGTCTTCGAGCTCGCTCGTGATCACCGCGCCGGCGGCGCGTGCCCGCGCGTAAGCGGCATCGACGTCGTCGACCTGCACGTGGATCTGGACGGTGGTGGCTCTGACGTGTTTCGGGCTGCGATAGGACGGGCCGGGGTCGCCGAGCATGATGGTGCCGTTACCACGGCGCATCTCGGCGTGACTGATGGACCCGGATGGGTCGTCGTGGCGCAGTGTCTCGGTGAAGCCGAAGCCGAAGCCGAAGCCGAAGGCGCGGGAAAGGAACACCAGCGCCGATGCTACATCTTCGTAGAGCAGGTAAGGGTTGACTGCGTTCATGGAGCTTTTTGCCTGTGAGTGCGCTGAGGCATAATTCGGGGTCAGAGCGGAAAATGTGCGACGCCAGCCGTGTGGCCGTTATATGAAAACTTTGGTCACGTACTCGTCGGCGGTGAACGGTGTCCCTTGCCAACGACCTTCGCTAGTGCCGTGGGCGAGCACCACAGCGACTTCCCCGTGACCCTCGCTTCGAGCACTTCGAAGGCCATCGCGGAATGGGTCAGATCCCCGGACTTGACGACTACGAGAAGTGGCGCAAGGCCCCGGTCCGCTTTTAGGGGCAACGATTGCCCAATCAGGTTCCGCACATGACCTGATCCGGGCTGCATCGTTGGCAACGATGACGTCGGCCCACTGGTCGAGCAGCGCTTGGAACGTCTCGAGAACGCCGGTTCCTATGCAGCAATCCTTTGCAAAGTCTGAGAGCCTGTCAAGGCGCTGCGTGGCCTTTTGGCTTGCGGGCCATTGCATGGTATACAAAGGTCTCGAGTTTCGAACGAGATGCGTTGTTCTTTGCCATTATTTTCGTCTCAGACCAGGAACTTTCTGGGACGTTGATGATTGCGGATACCGAAGCGAGCATGGCGATCATGATCGCCGCCGCGGCGATGACGAGGTAGCGAAGGTGGATGGTTGTGCCTTCATGGGGGAGAGAGTCGGATCAATCCAGGGTGAGGCGGATGACTGCAATTACAACCAACCATTCGGCCGCGAGGGTGACGGTGCCACGAGGCTTCTGCGTGAGCGCTTTTTACGGGATCGTTGGGCGTCTGCGCAGTCCAATTGTCTCTCGGCCCTGCGGCAGCATGCTCCACGGCCGGGCTAAAGTACGTTGACTACTCCTGCAGAAGGATCACTCTTTGAGTGCGCGAAGCCCACCACTTCTTTTCAACGTAGAACCGGGAGCGATGGACTGCTATCGACTCTTGTCGGTGGCGACTCTTAGCCCTCGTGTGGCGATCAATGCGGCCGGGATGAGAAGGAGGAAGTTGAGTTGCATGGCGGGAATGAGGCCAATCATTCCTTGGAGGATCCCAGAGCCGATGTAGAGCAGGCCGGCCAGACCGCTGCCGATTCCGATGACTACCCCGGCAGCGGCCGTCGGAGCGTTCGGGTTCAGCGTCTGCGCAGCCACGATGAGCAGCGGTTGACTCGCATACAACATGAACCCGGCAACCGCTCCAGCGATCAACGTGCCGCCTCCCGCCGGGAGTAGGAGAACGACCAAGAACGCAGCGGTGGCAGCAAGCAACGAGGCGACCGTCGTGGTGATGCCACCGATGCGTGGTGACATCACACCGCCCGCCACTGCGCCCAGCGCCGCTGCGATGGAAAAGGCGGCAAGCGTCCAGCCAAGAAGAGGGGCATTCGTTTCGATGCGGTGTTCGTTGACCAGCCATAGTGGAACGGCGCTGGTATAGGTGAGAAACGCCAGGTTGATCAAGGTTGATGCGAGGGTGAGGAAGATCGTTTGCCGGTTGAATGCGGACTTGACGAGTCGGAGCCGGGTGCGCCGAATGGCATGAGGTTCGAAATCGGGCAGCAGCAGGTAAACCAACACGGCGAGTATGAGACCGGGAACCATCAGCCAAGGGGTCATGTGAATGCCGAATTGCGAAATCAGATAGAGAATCAGGACCGGGCCGATAGCGAAGCCGACCATTCCTCCTGCGGTGAACAGTCCCACGGCCAGGCTCGGATTCTTCGACGCCGCGCCGCCGACGATGCTTGTCGAGATCGGGTGCAATGCGGCGGAACCGAGCCCGCCAAGCAGAAGTAGAAGGATGAGTACGAGCACTGTCGGGGCCACCCCGATAAGGCTCAAAGTGATGGCGGCGAGGGCGACACCGATTGCGGCGATCTGGCGCAGCCCGACACGGTCAGCGACGGATCCCAATACCGGCTGAGGCGCCGACGAGCTGATGCTGAACACCGCGACCAACACCGCGAGGAGGATCGGGCTTGCCGAGAACTTCACTTCCAGTGTGGGTAACAATGCTCCGAGAACCGCTGTGAGAGCATCGTTGGCCGCGTGTGTCAGTGCCAGGAGCACGGCAATCCACATGCCACTGATAGAGCCGGGACGGGTAATCACATGAGGCATAACGGTACTTCTTTCACTGACGCGGCGGCTGGAACCGTGAGGAAACCGGTCGGGGCTCGACGCTCAGCGCATGCCAACCCCGTCCATCTCGGTGGGGGACACCTGCCAGGAACGATCGGTGCCAGAGACCGTCGGGAACTAGGAAACCTGATTGCGAGATCGCTGTTCGGTCGACTCTGCGTGCTACGCCCTTGATTGCCGGATCCGTCATGCATCTCTGCCTGACAGACCCGGCACGAGCGCCGTCGGCGATTTCCTACTCAGCGGGCGTTGCAACCCGGCTATTGCGGCGAGCTGCTGCCACAGCATCCGACGGAATCACGAGGGTCGGGCGGGTGGCATGGTGAAGCACGCTCGCCGAGGTGCTCCCCAGCAAAGTCGCTTTGAATCCGCGCCGGCCGCGGGAACCGAGGACGATCAGATCGACGTTCAGTTCCTCGGCGGTGTCCACGATGGCCTCGGAGGCGGTGGCCATGGTGGAGGAGATGAGAGGCTCGGCGATCAGGCCGAGGTCGCGGGCCAGCTGCGCGCCGTCGGCCGCGATCTGTTCCGATACGTCGAGCGCTGCCGCGTCGAGACCCTGCAGCTTCTCCAGTGCCGGATGGCCTTCCAAGTGCGCTGCGAAGCCTTCCAGTGGTTGGCGGGCATAGAACAGCACCGCGGTCGCGCCCGGAAAAAGGCCTGCGACGGTGTGCATTGCACTTTGCGCGTTGGGTGAACCGTCGTAGGCGATGAGTAGTTTCGGAGTGGACATGTGTGTTTCCTTCCTAGTGATTAATCGTTGGGGTAGTTGTTAGACCGAGATTGATGCGTCGGATGCCCTAACGGATGCCCGTGGCTTCGTCATCGCGATTGCGGTGATGATTGCTCCGAGTAGAGCGAGGACTGCTGCGCCGATGAAGGCCGCAGAGTACCCCTGAGTTAGCTCTACCTTGGAGGCGTCAGTGCCGGCGATGCCGTAGACGATTGCCGTGAGGACGGCGAGGCCGAGCGCGGATCCGATCTGATAGCTGGTGCTGACGAGTCCTGAGGCGACACCGGTCTCGGCGGGCGGTGCAGCGTTGATGGCGGTACCGAGCGAGGGAACGAACGCGAGTGACATTCCGAGGGCAGCCAGGAGCGATGCGGGCAGAACATCGACCGCATAGTTGCCGTCGGGGCGAACGAAGGCGAGCCATACCATTCCTCCTGCCAGCAAAAGGAGGCCGCTGACGATCAGCGATTTCGCGCCGAATCTCTCCTGCAACCGAGGCGCCAACGCGATCATGACGATAACGACGAGACCGGTCATCGGGAGAAGTGCGGCGCCGGCGGCGAAGGCGCTCGCGCCGAGCACCTGCTGCAGATACAGGTTCAGGAAGAACCACATCGATACCCAGGCCGCACCCAACATCAGCTGGGCACTGTTAGCGGCCCCGAGCAGGGGTGCGCGAAGCAGGCTGAGGCGTAGCAGCGGGTTGCGGCTGCGCGCCTGGATAATGAAGAAGATCACGAGCAGGACGATGCCTGCGGCCAGCACGCTGAGGGTGGACCACGTGAGCCAACCGACTTCCGGGGCATTCACTACGGCGTAGACAACTGCGGCGAGCCCGACTGTCACGGTGAGGGCCCCGCCGATGTCGATCGACCCCGATGCCTTTCGGACAGTTCGGGGAAGTGCCGTTGCTGCGAACGCGAGGACGAAGACCGCGATCGGAATAGTGACGTAGAACACCCACGGCCAGCTCGCATACTCGGTCAGCACTCCGCCGAGGAAGACGCCAGCCGTGCCGCCGATTGGCGCCGCTGCGCCGTAGACGGCAAATGCCTTGGGCAGATCGGAGGTGCCGCCAAAGAGCATCATCAGCAGGGTCAGCGCCGCTGGCGCGATCATTGCGGAACCGGCACCTTGGATGGCGCGGCTAGCGACCTCGAGCCCGACGTTGCTGGCGGTTCCCGCCATCACCGATCCCGCGATCAGGACGAGCCAGCCGAGCACGAAAATTTTGCGGGCGCCGAATGCATCAGAAAGGCGACCTCCTAGCAGGAGGAGGCCACCGAAGGCAACCACGTAGGCATTGAACACCCATGACAGGGACTCTGGCGTGAAGCCGAGATCTCGCTGAATATCGGGCAGAGCAACACCGATGATCGAGGTGTCCATGATGACGACGAACTGCGCTGTGGCGATCAGCACGAGGCCGAGCCACCGCTTTGCCGGTGATATGGGTGGGTGGGTAGACATGGGTTTTCCTCCTGAGAAGCTGTGCCGGCGTACCCGGTCGGGGTGTAGTCTATACCCGTAGGGGGTAGGGGAAGCGATTGGCGCTCTCCTGAAGCTGCAACAAGTTTGAAAGCGATCCCACGCTGCGAAGGAGACAAGCGCATGAGCGAATCCGTCAGCCTCCCTGCACTCGGAGAGAGTGTCACGGAGGGCACAGTTACCCGCTGGCTGAAGAATGTCGGCGACCGGGTCGAGGTCGATGAGCTGCTGCTGGAGGTCTCGACCGACAAGGTCGACACTGAGATCCCGTCACCCGTCGCGGGTGTCATCGAGGTGATCCTGGTCCCAGAGGATGCGACCGTCGAGGTCGGCACCGCACTCGTAATGATCGGCGATGGTTCCGGTACAGGCGAGGCTCCGGCTGTCTTCGAAGCAGCAGAGCCTGCGGCAGCCCCGGAGGCTCTGGCAGCCCCGGAGGCTTCGGCAACACACGCAGCTGCAGACCCCATTGTTCCTGTCGAGGTGGTGTCTGCAGCCCCGGTGGAGTCCACACCGGTAGCTGAGGTCGCTCCCGCTGCGCCTGCTGCCGCGCCGATGGGAGATTCGCTCACCGTGCCGGCCGGTTCCGTGACGTCGATCGTGCGCAGGCTCACGAACGAACAGGGCGTCGACCTTGCGGCCGTCTCGGGAACGGTCGTCAGCGGTCGTATCCGCAAGGAGGATGTCATCTCGGCCGGCGCTGGGGCTGCAGCATTCGCCGCCCCTGTCGCGACCCGTCAGCCGCTCGAAGTCTCGCCGTTGCGCGGTACCACGGTGCCGATGACGCGTCTGCGCAAGGTGATCGCCGAACGTGCGGTCGTGTCGATGACGTCGATGGCGCAGGTCACGACCGTGGTTGAGGTTGACGTGACCCGGGTCGCTCGTCTTCGCGACAAGGTCAAGGCCGACTTCCTTCTGAAGACCGGCAACAAACTCTCCTTCCTGCCGTTCTTTGCGATGGCCGCAGCCGAGGTGCTCCGCGCCCACCCGATCATCAACTCCACCGTCGATGGTGACAGCATCGTCTACCCGGGGCAGGAGCACATGAGCATCGCCGTCGACACGGAGCGCGGACTCATGGCCCCCGTGATTCGTGACTCCGCGGAGCTCGACATTGCGGGCTTTACCGCGCAGATTTCTGACCTCGCGGAGCGCACTCGCAACAACCAGCTGAAACCCGACGAGCTCGCGGGTGGCACGTTCACGTTGACGAACACGGGGTCACGCGGAGCGCTCTTCGACACCCCGGTCGTCTTCCTTCCCCAGTCGGCGATCCTCGGCACCGGCACGGTGGTCAAGCGCGCGGTGGTCGTCTCGGCTGGCGGGGCAGATGCGATCGCCGTGCGTTCGATGGTGTACCTAGCGTTGTCCTACGATCACCGCACCATCGACGGCGTCGACGCCGCCCGGTACCTCATGGCGGTCAAGGAGCGCCTCGAGGAGGGCGCGTTCGAGCCGGACCTCGGCATTTAGTCGAAAGTCTCGTGCAGTCGCCAATCGGCCGCGCCCAGATGGCGAGGAGCAAGGCCGGTCCTTGTTCGACCGTCGCGAGGGCAATCTCACACACGCCGCAGTTCAGCACCTCGTCTGTGGCTGTTCGAGGTGGGTGATGCGTGCGGGGGATGACTATCGGTATTTGCTGAACATGGTTGTCATTGGTGATGCGAATCGTGATCTGTCGAGTTTGTTCACGAGGTGCTAAGCGGAGAAAAGGACGCCGCTCGGCATAGCGCTCGGCGGTGAGAGTTATCAGCGTACCTGTTGCGTGTGACGGTGTCGATCAGAGTTATAACCGTGGTCCAGGACTATCGGTATTTGCTGAACTCCGTTGTGGCAGGCGACGGCGTCCGGGATGCAGCGTCACCGTTTTCACGGTATTTCCTTGAATTTGGGACACCGCCAGGCACCTGGACCGGATCAGGCCTGGAAGGACTGCCCGGCAGCGTTCAGGTGGCAGTGAGGTGGATGAGACGCAGTTGCGCCGTTTCATGGGTTTCGGACAGGACCCGAACACTGGCGAACAACTCGAACGCCTCTACCCGAAGTTCACGACCACGGCCGAGCGTGTCGAGCGGCGTTTCACATGCATCCCGGTGAATCTGACTCCAGAAGAAGCCGCGGCGCAGTCAGCGTTGGTTGAGGTGGAAGAGACGGCAAAGTCGACGAGCGCCCCGTTGCGGGATTCGATCTGACGTTCTCCGCCCCGAAGTCGGTGTCTACCTTGTGGGCAGTTGCTGATGGCGGGAAGCAAACACTCATCGCCGGGGCACATCATGCCGCGATCCAGGATGTCTTCGCACTGCTCGAACGCGATGTCGCGATGACACGAGTAGGCGCTGCGGGAACACGAGGGGCGATCGTGCAGGGGGAGATCCGTGGGGTGATTGCCGCCGGAGCTTGTCAAGTGCCGACAGCTGAGCGAGCTCAACCGAAATTCGACGATTCAGAGTGTTGGATCGTGGCCGAGGACACAGCCACGGGAATCGTCGGATTCGGGCTCGCCACAAAGCCCGGCAGTGGTCTGGTGCGTGATCCGCCGGCCGCGCCGGTGATCGGCCTCCTCGCCGTCGCTCCAGACGCACAAGGTCGCGGGCTCGGTGCCAATTTTCATGGTTCTCACCACCGAGCTAGCCCTACGTGGCTACGACCAATCCGTACAGCGCGTACTCGCCGATCACCGGACGGCGGTGCACCTCTACGAGAAAATGGGATGGAGACAGCTGGGTGAACCATTCCAGCATTCTCTGTTGAGACGCCCGACCCAGGCATACGTCCTCGATTTGCATGGACTGAGCGCCCGTTAGCCGAACCCCTTATGGGGCGAATTCCTGGCCCGTACTCTACGCGTGCTTCATGGCCCTTTACGGTCCCTGACCGGCGCGAACGTGCGTTCGACCGCGCTTGCCGGTGTCCGATTCTGGGGCAGTTCTCAATCGATACCGCGAACTGGCATCATTCGAGGATGAGCAACAACCCAACACCCTTTGTCATCCACGTCCCTGATGACGTTCTTGCTGATCTGCGCAGTCGTCTGCGGAATACGCGCTGGCCCGATGAGGCGCCTGGAGCTCCATGGAGTCAGGGCACGGATCGGACCGTCCTGCGATTGCTCGTCGATGAGTGGGCCGAGCGTTTTGACTGGCGTGAGCAGGAGCGAGCACTGAACCGCTACCCGCATTTCGTGACCGAAATCTCGGGCACCAAGGTGCATTTCATTCACGTTCGAAACGGGAAGCCCCCACTGATCCTCACCCACGGCTGGCCAAGCTCTTTCGTCGAGTTCCTGCCCCTTGTGGACCGCCTGTCCCGAGACTTCGACCTGCTTATCCCGTCGCTTCCCGGTTATGGCTTCTCCGAACGCCCGGGCCGGGTTGGGATCGATGCCGCCTATACGGCAGGACTGTGGCTCAACATGATGGAGCAGCTCGGGTACTCGCAGTTCGGAGCGATCGGCGGCGACTTCGGCGCGGCGGTGACGACCCACCTCGCTCTCATTGCCCCTGAGCGGGCGACCCGGATCATGATCACCACGCCGGAGATGCATCCTGTCTTGGATGCGAGCAGCCGCCCTCTCTCCGCCGCAGAGAAGGCGTACCTCAAGCACGTGGAAGGGTGGGACGCTACTGAGCGCGGATACAGCTCTATCCAGTCGACTCGCCCTCAGACTGTCGGGTACGGGCTCAGCGACTCGCCGGCTGGACTCGCGGCGTGGCTGATCGAGAAGTGGCGAGCCTGGAGCGACAGCGACGGCGACGTCCTTGAGAAATTCGGGACAGATTTCCTACTCACGAACCTCACGCTCTATTGGGCAACAAACTCGATCACGCCATCAATGCGCGACTACTTCGATGCACGCTGGCACGGCACGGAACTGACCAGTACAGACTTCGTGAGCGTTCCGACCGCCATCTCGGTGTTCGCAAACGAGTTCGCTCCTACGGGGACACCGCCTCGCGAATGGTACGAGCGCCTCTACAACGTCCAGCAATGGTCAATCGCCGCTGCTGGTGGCCATTTCGCCGCTGCCGAGGAACCCGATCGGCTAGCGCACGATGTTCGGACGCACTTCACCGCGAAGTTCCCGTAAGCCGGACCCTTTACGGGCGCCACAACTGGTGCGGATGCCGGAGGGACTTTAGAGCAGGAGAGGGCCCGTAAGAGGAACGTCTACCGCGACAGAGCGAACAAGTCCGTGATCACTTCCCATGCGCGGCTACCGAGGCGTCGATCCGCGGCCTCTGTACCGCCGCGTTGCATCGTCATGCCGCCGGTAACTACAGGCTCACCCGGTAAGACAGTCCGGTGGCCGGCCTCCCGTTCTGCGACGATCGTCGTCGTGAGCCCATGGCTGGCACGCAGCCGCTGGATTCGTTCGGCGTGCGCCACACTCGGCCACACCTGGTCGTCGCCACCGGCGACGAGAATCAGACTCCGGATGCCCTCCACCGCGATCGTGGCGGCCGGGATATGTTCGGCGAATGTTTGACGTGATCCCTCGTACAACGGGCGGAATCGGGGCGGATTCTCCTTCACGTCCTGTCGCCAGTCGAACGGCACATAAGGAAGCCGTGCGCCAGTAAGCGTCCAATGAGATGTCTCGGCATGCGCGCCGTCATAACCGGCCCACACCACATCGGAAGGGGCGAACGCGACCACCCCGTCAACGCTGGCCGAGTGGGCACCACACAAGAGGGCGGCCTCAGCACCAAAAGACGTTCCGACCACGTACACGCGGTCACAGTCCCTCTTAAGCACGTCAATGCGACCCAGGAACATCTCGAGAGGGATGTCCCAAGGGCCGTCGTGTTGACCGGGGCCACCGAACCACCGAATCGACTCAGCTACGCACCCTTCACCTGCGAATATGCGCGCGCGTTGACCATCGATACGGCCGCTTGACCCGGCAAGCACAAGTACGCCGTCGCCCGTCTCGCATTCCGGGTTCCACCGGATCCCTTCGGGGTGGGCAATCTCGACTCGCATCACAAATCCATTCTCGCGTGCACCAACCACGCGCGTTCGCAAAAGGGACGACGAACGCGACAGATCTGGGGCCAAATCAGCTGGCGGCCGAGTGTGCCGACGCCGTGTCACAGAGGAACGTTAACCGAGCGCGAACCCGGAACGGGTGAGCGTCCATAAAGGCGCGACGACGGCAGCCACGACAAACACGATCAAAAGAACCCGTAATGCTTTGTCGCGGCGTTTGGGTTGAAGTACCGCGCCGGTGACCGTGAGCGCAACAAACATGGCAACGAGGAAGGCTGTACCGAGAAGTGCTGAACCCAAGCGGGCATCAGGAGCGCAGCTTGGCGGCGAGGGGTAAATTGCTGGGCAAATAGTGGGCAGCGATTGGGCTAACCAGATCAACAAAATAGACACGGCGCCGATCACGGCAGCCGGCACCGTCGACCGCCATAAAGCTCGCGTTTTAGCCTGATCATCCGCTTTGGTCGTCATGCGCTCAGAGTAACGGGGAATTACGCTGGCCCGTAGTTCGTGAAAACTCGATACAGTCCTGCCCGTAACCCGGACGCTCAGCGGGCACACAATCGCGTGAAGCCATTGGCGTCGACTTCGGACCCGAGAGGCCCGGAAGGGGAACCCCCTGCGGGACGCAGAAGAAGGGATGCCTTCGTCGCTATCTAAATTGCCGCGCGGAAGCGATCCCTGCGAACCACATCGTGAACCATCTGTTGTGCGATCGGGCAGACTGGCGAGATGACGAAGATCGTGGTGCGTGAAGCCAAAGCACTCGAGACGGAGGCAATCGCGGGATTGCGCTGGCGGTGGGTGGTGGAGCGGGGCGGAGTTCCGGTCGTGAGCCGGGAGGACTTCGTGGCGTCCGTAGTGGCTTTCGCGTCCGCGCATGAGCAGACACATCACCGGGTCGTGGCGATGCGCAGCGGAGTGGTCGTCGGCATGGCCTGGCTGGCGGTGCTACCCCGCGTGCCCAGCCCGCGCGCCACCGATCGTGCTTCCGGAGACGTGCAGTGCGTGTACGTCGTCCCCGAGGAACGAAACGTCGGCATCGGCGACACGATGATGACGGCCGTTCTGGACAAAGCTCGACAGCTGGGCCTCGAACACGTCACGGTGCACTCCAGCCCCGAGGCAATCCACCTCTACGAACGCACCGGGTTCACCGCCTCACCGCGCGTCTTGTTCGCCGATTTCGCCGGTCGTTGACGGGTTGCGACGCTCTGGGAGTCGAGCGTTAGCCGGTCGCGAGGGTGCTCAGTCGGGATGCTGGTCGTTCCGTCCGTGTTGCGCCGCACCGCGTCGTTGACGAGAGCGCCCGTGCCGCCGAGGAGCGCACGAAGAACGGCTGTCAAACGATCGAAATGCAGGAGCGTGCAGAGTTTGTCCAAATGAGAATTCTTGTCCAGAGGAGCTCGCAAGCGGAACCTTTAGTGAGATGTCGGAAGGGAGCTGGTGAACACCACTTCGGGCATCTGGGAAGTCGTCTGCGCCGGATGCTTTACACGGTCCTGCGGCGATGAGACGTGTTGGACCGTCAGGGTGCGATCGATTCTCGGAGAAAACTGCAGCGGGAAATTTCAGAGGTTTCCCATTCCTCAGGTTCTTCGAAATTTACGTCTGTGGTGCGTGACTGTTGAAGTGATAAATGCACCGAGGAGTAGGACCGTGAGGACCGCAAAAGATACGCGGGTCGGATTGATCCAGGCGGGAATCATGTCGTAGTTGGCGTTGCACGTATCACGCAAATGCGTTGTCAGCGCCCCAGAGCCCGATTGACGGCCATCCGGAACTCGAGGACGTGATCGACTGCCGCTTCGCCCGGCCTGCCTCTTCGTACGAAGGAGAAGCGGGCTGTGTTGAACTCCCGGAAATGACGCCAACCCGTCGGCGCCAGTCGATCCGCGACAGGAATGCCGTCGGTGGTGGTCAGGCACACATACGGCGCACCCGGCCCTGACGCCAGTGGTCGAAGCCCGCGATCGAGACACCACGCGCTCAGCTCCGGACTGACGTTCACTTGGGCCAGGTTGGCTATCCTCCCGTCAAGGTTCTTGATCGCCGAAGCGGCGCGGCGAAGAAGTTCGATAGACTGGGCACCTGACTCGGCCACCCTTAGGACGCGATGAACCGGTTCCAGGTCGGGGACATCGCGGCGGACCAGCACCAGTCCCAGGCCGACCACCAGGCCAAGGTGCTTGTGCAAAGGCGCGATCGCGACGTCGCTGCCTGTCAGGAGCGCGGGGGTGAGCACAGTACCGAGTGACTGTGCAGCGTCGACGATACGGATGCTTCGTCCACCAAGTTCATCGACCACTGCGGTGACCGGCGAGACGTGGGTTCGCAGCTCCCAGTCGGCTAATGGCCCGGCTCGCGGCAGCAGAAAATTATAAGGCGAGTAGTGCTGTTCGATGGGGCCCTCGGTATTGATGCTGCGGCCTGCGTTGGTCGCGGCGAACAACACCGCCATCAAGGCGGAGGTGGAATTATGAAGCAGATAGGGCCGGAAGTCTCCCGCGCCCAGGTCACGGACTAGTGCGCAGGTGATGGTGGACCGCAGCTCCGCTGCCTGAGCGTAGTAGTGTCCGTGCCCGGTAGACACCTGCAGATCTGGATGTAACGCCGCAGCGTCCAGTGCGCACATCAGGCCTCGAGCTCATCGGAGGCTGGAATACTCACCACGTGCCACAAAGCCGTGGCCACTGCGGCATCATCAGCTGATACCCGGCGCACATGTCTGGCTCGTTCCAGGCCGGGTAACCCGATGCCGACCACGAACGCAACGTCGGCCCGGGCTAGCAACTCTTGGTCATTCAGGTCGTTGCCGAACGCCACAACCACTGACCCGTTAGCGTTCATCCGGAGGTCAAGTGGCTTCGCTTTTGTGACGCCGGCGGCTGTGATATCGATAACCCCGCCGGCGTGCAGACATATCTCCACGTCGTCGCCGGCCGAGTCCCGGAGTCGGCATATCCACAAGGCAGAATCCTGCGAGTCCACAACCAGCTTGATGACAGTCGCCAGGTCAGGGTCAGCGTCGGGGCTGTACTCGGCCCGATCGGGATAGGCCATCCACGAGAAGCCGCCGCCGCTGACGACAAACCGGTCGCCATACTCAAGGTAGAAGGGAACGGCCTCTGCGCGAAGGCACGCGATCATCGCCCTCAAGGGTTCACACGGCAGCGCTGTGGTCTCGGTCTCCCTTCCGTGGCCAGTCCGGAAGGCACCGTTGCAGCACCACCACTCATCCACTCGATCGGCCAACGCACCCATGATTTTGCGGGCTCCGCGAGGAGCGCGTGACGTAGCCACCACCAGATGGATATCGCTTCGCTCGCCCAGATGGTCCAGGGCCGCGCTCACCTTGGGTCCCGGGTGGCCTCCGTCGAAGGCGATGGTGCCGTCCAGGTCGACGATGATGGTGCGCTCGGCAGGCCGACCGAGACTCGGCATCGACCCCGGACGCAGCAGCCCCTGGGCGAGGAGCGCGGGCACCACGAAATGATCGAAAATCGAGCCCAGCTCGATACCTGCCTCTCGGAATCCGCCGTCGATCCAGGCGACCTCCTCGATTTCCTGACCCGGGGTTGCGGTCCCGTCCGCCTCAGCGAGAAACACCTCGATCCGCACCGTCGAAGACGGCTCAAAGGCAGCGCGGTCAGAGTAGGTCCCAAACCGTTGCCAAGACCGTAGATGCAGCCCGGTCTCTTCTGTGAGCTCACGTGCCAAGGCCTGGTCCATTCTTTCCCCAGGTTCCGGTTTTCCTCCCGGGGAAATAAAAGTCGTCGAGCCACGCTTTCGAACCACAAGGAGTAAGCCGCCACGGAGGATCACAGCGGCCGCCTTGTCGATTCTCCTCATCCAGTAATCTCAGCCCGATCGCGCGTCTCGTGACCAATGGCCAACGAACGCCCGCTGAGAAAGTTGATGATGTCGTGACTCAGGGCCTCCTTCTCCTGGAGGTAGGCCAGGATGGTCTCATCCGTTGGTGTGGAGAAGCTGTCGCCGAAGATAGAGACACCCTCCAAAGACTTTGTGGAGAGGCCGAGCTGAAGGAGGCGATATTTGACGTCGTCGCCCGATGTGGCGAACTCGTAGATAGGACTGCGGTAGTCGATTCCATATTCAGCGAGGAACCCCTCGAAGTACTCTCGGGCGACCATGCGCTGCTCGGGGAAGTCCTGCTGATAGCGAGCGATGCCATCGTTCATAATGGCGAGGCCGTTGCGACGACAGTAGTCGACGGCGTGTGCGTGGATGGCGATTTTCTCGCCGAGAAGGATGAGATTCTTGCGGTGGGTCAAGATATCGTGCTCGATATTCGCTATTGCGATGGACCGGAAGGCGCCGCTCACGTCACTGACTACGTGAGTCACGACGAGGTCACCGAAGCGGGCCTGCAGCTCCTTAACTCGAAGGGTGAGCAGTCCGCGGTGGAGCGAGCATCCGCTATTTCCACTGAAGAGGTGGACGGGGATCCCCTGGAGCATGAGGCGGGCAGCAACCAGAGTGCTGTCTCGTCCGCCACTGAACATAACCAACTGGGCATTCTCTTTTTCAATAAGCATTTATTCTCCGTAATTCATTGTCAATGACTGCTAATGACTGCTAATGACTGCTAATGACTACCAATGCTTCGCGCAGCCTAGCAGACCGTTAGCGCGCCTAGAATTATGACTGGTCAGCCTGCCGGCGTGGATGTTCGATTTCTGCGTGTTACTGGTGAATGCTGATGTGATGAGTGGTGCGCCCGTACCGTGACTTGAGACAGTCGGTAGGAGGATCATGTTTCATAATGAATTGTCGTAACATTCAGTGTATGGACGCACCCTGTAGACGGTTGAAAGTATCATTTTCGTTCACCCTGTAAGACCGACAAAACCTTCCGTGACACCAACCGATATAACAGGTTGCAATGGCCTGCCGCGGATATCTCGGACAGTCGGCCCTGGGTGAACATGGTGATCGCTGATCAAGTTTATTTCCTGGGATCGACGGGTGAATGAAGGCTCGATAAGTGGGGAAGATACAGTTCAAGATCATCATGGTGTCGCGGGTTCAAGTCCCCTTTCCGCTAGACAGCATTCACTAAAATTGCCCAGAACTTCCGCCGAAGTCCGGGGCATTCTTCTTCCTGTTATGGGTCGAGACCTGGCTAGAGCCTCGTGTCGAGAGAGATATCCGCAACCCGCTATATGTCTGCACGCGGGTAGCGCGGTTTGCCACGGAGCGCGAGCGGAAGCGTAGCGAGGCAGATGCCGGCCGCGACGAGCAGTGCCGTGGAAAATGACAGCCCGGCAGCGAGTGTACCGATCAGCACTGAGCCCACTGCCGTGCCCAAATCGAATCCTATGTTCCACACAGCGCTGGCGGTGCCGTACTGCCCCCGTTTCGCCGCGGCGAGGGACAGCAGCAGGGTCAGGTTCTGGAGTCCACCAAAAGCGATGCCGACTAAGATCAGCCCTGCAAGGAAGAGCAGGATGCTCGTCGCGTCAGGATTCTCGACCGCGGTGGCGGTGAGAATAAGACCGATGACTGATATCAGCACCAGCGGCCACAAAAAGCGCTGGGCGCCATAATGATCAGCTAGTCCGCCAACGCCCCACCGAGTCACTGCCGCGCTGAAGGTGAGCAGCGCGAGTCCGCCGGCCGTCGCGGCTGGCGCTGAACTCATCTGTGGCGCGAAGGTGATGAGCGCACCGCCGGCCAGTGTGACGCCACCAAGGAGAAGCATGGGGCCAAGGAGGCTGCCCAGCAGAAGCCGCCCCCCAGTCCCCGTGTTGTTCACCGTTGTCGTGGGTTCGGTCGGCGGCTGAAGAGCGCGTTCGGCTGTCTGTTCCCGCAGAACACGGGCCAGTTGTGGCGCAGAACTGATGCCCAGAATCGGCAGGGTGCCGATTGCAAAAACTGCCCAGAATCCCACTGACTCGGACATCCATGGCCCGAGGGGGAAAAGAACTACTTGCGGCACCGCGATTGCCGCACCGCAGGCCCCGATGGCTGCACCGTGTTGGGCACGCGGTACGAGATTGGCCACCACGGTCGATCCGGCCACGGTGAGCACACCAAACCCTATGCCACGCACTATTGAGAGGAGCAAAATCCAATTCAGATGGTCAGAGAAAAGAAACAGCAACGACGGAACCCCCAGAAGCACCAGGCCAGCGGCCAACACGCGACCGGTTCCTAGACGACTGAGAAGTCGGGGAACGAACGGCTGCGTCACAACCGTTGCCAGCAGCAACACTCCATTGACGAGACCGGCACCGGCCTCATTCGCACCGCCGGTTACCGCCCAAAGGGGTACGACGGGTAGGAGGGCAGAGAAACCGGCGAATCCAGCGGCCGCGAAAACAAGGAGCGCCGGCATTCCTGCAGCGCGCCACACCGGCGGTGGGGTTGGTGCGGGATTGGGGCTCACGTTGGACAACCCTAACCGTAACCCTAACTCCAACTCCAACTCCTAAGCGCCAAGGGCGGTGTTGCGATCAGCAATGGGGCCAACATTTTCTTGTTGCGCGGTCGACCTGATCTCCTGGGTACGGTGGTCGCCGCTTGTTTACTCGGGTGCACGGCCGACCGCGTGTCTCCAGAATCTGACACAGGCGCGTCCGCGAACGAGGGGACCGATAGGACCGAGACTCGATCGGCCAAGATAGCTCGATGTATGCAGGCGGAAGGGTGGGACGTCACGTACTACCCGTCAGATGACTCGTACGGTGGCGAGACGTCGACGGATCAGGCAGATCAGTATGACGCGTCGGCCGTCGAATGTGGAGAGCGGTTTCCCGTGACCGGCCCGAGCTCGTTTGAAGAGTATTCTCAAGCTGATTGGGATCAGTTGTACAAGGGCGAGGTTGCCCGGGCTGCTTGCTTGCGAGCGGAAGGGGTTGAGATCCCGGGTGCGCCGTCGAAGACTGTTTTCATCGAGGAGTACCCGTCCGGGGATGGCTGGTATGCGTACAGCTTCGTTTCTCCGTCAGAAGTCGGACGTGATACTTGGGAGGACCTGAATCAGGCGTGTCCTCAGTCGTGATCACTCGTCTCAGCTGAGTTATTCTCACTTAAATAATTACCGTCATCGACCAGCCCTCGATAACGCATTGGCTCATTGGGCGGCGTTCGCCTACCTCGGAGTGGTGAGCATCTTCACCCGGGCTGCCGCTTTTCGTACCGCGAGTGGCCATCGGGGCTATGGCCCAGGTCAGCCAGGTGCAACGCACCCGACCTACCCTGCACATCCTCTGGACAGCGCTACTCCTCCGCGAAGAGCTCAACTGGCGGACCATCATTGGCGGCATCGCCGTCATTCTCTGCGCCGTCATCACCGTGCGAAACACCTCTATCGCGTCAGGCTCACCCTCCGCCGAGGACCGTGAAGTTGGACCAGAAACAGTCGAGGCGATGCCGAGCACCAACCGCCCGTAAGCCGAACCCTCTACGGGACCTGCTACGTCCCGGTGGTTGACTCGCTGGTTGTCGTCAGTCGCGGTGAAGCCATGAGGTGCTGCCTCACCTTTGATCACGGCCATGGAGAGTTTGCCGAGCCCGTGCCCACGCGCATGGTCTCGTATGAACAGGCAATCCATGTTCAGAAACTCGCTTGCCTGCCAGGTCGAGAGCTCCGCGGTGACGGTCGAATACCCCACGAGAGCTCCGGCGTGCGAGGCGCCAACGAAGCGTCGCAGACGTGATGGCGGGGTGCCAAAGAGAAGGGGCGCAAGTCGAATTGCAAGGTCGGAGGGAAGCGACCCTCCGGTTTCGTATGCTGCGTTTTCGTAGATCATCGGCACGATTTCGTCCAGATCCTCCGGCTCTGCGGGACGATGTCAGACGAATGGCGCTGCGGGTTTCAGCACTCACAGCTGATCTCGTTCAGCGGTGCCGTAAGGGCGTCTTTCGCCCGAACTATCGGACCGTGATCGTTTTCGGTGAGGTACCCCTCTCGTGCCCAGTACTCGTATCCGCCGATCATCTCTTTGACTTGGTAGCCGAGGGTGGCGAAGGCGAGAGCTGCCCGGGTCGAGCCGTTACATCCGGGGCCCCAGCAATACACAACGACTGGGGTGCTGATGGGGATGCTGGCTAACGCTTGGGTGGCGATGCTGCCAGTGGGTAGGTGGAGCGCACCAGTGATGCGGCCTTGCCGCCAGCTTGCATCCCCACGGGAATCGATCAGCACGAACGAGGTTCCGTTGACGAAATCAGCATGCACATCGGAGGGGTCGGTTTCGAAGGAGAGTTTGCCGGCGAAGTGAACGATGGCCGGGTCCATCAAAACGGGAGTTGTTGTCATGAAAGATGAAGATACGGGGTAATAACCACTATCTAAAGAGATCAATCACGGCATTGTGGCCTCGCATCGGTAATTGTGCAGGCAGTATTGCAAGATGACCGCAATATCTTCTTTCGGGCTCGACAAGGTCGATACCGATATCCTTTCCGCTCTCCAGGCGGACGGACGACAGACCATCGCCCAGCTCAGCCGTGTTCTCAACATGTCCAACAGTGCGGTTGCCGAGCGGGTGCGACGCTTGGAAGAAAGCGGCGTGATCAGCGGCTACAGCGCCGTGGTGGATGCGTCCAGGCTCGGGTTTACGATCATGGCCTACCTTCGTTTGCGCTACCCGAGCAGTATCTACGAACCGCTCCACACCTTGCTGGCCGAAATCCCAGAGGTCATCGAGGCCCATCATGTGACCGGCGAGGACTGTTTCATCATGAAGGTTGTCGCCACATCCATGCAGCACCTCGAACAAGTCAGCGGCCGCATCGGAACCCTCGGCAGCGTGACCACCAGCGTGGTCTACTCCAGCCCCCTACAGCCGCGACCGCTGCTGCCACCTACGAGCAAACCGACCAAGTAAGGAAAGGAGCCGCCCGTAAGCCGGACGACCAGCGCGACAGATCTGAGGCCAACACACCTAGCGGCCGAGTGCGCCGACGTTGTGTCACGGGGGAACCCCCACTGGGACGATCTGACGTGAAACCGAACGCGCACGTCATGTCGGCCCAAAGCCGTTCCCATCTGACACTCCGCGCCCATGTGGTCATTTGGTATTCGAGAAGCAGGACAATAACGCCCACGGTGTCTTTTTCAAAGAGCGTCGACAAGCGATGCCGACTGTCGCGGTTCACCGTCCGGTGAACGTCCCGCTTATTGCCGAGGGCGGCGATGGTTTGGTCGGGTGTCATCAGGGGTGACGCCGGTATCGAACAGCTTCGAAGCAGACACCTCCTCCGCGTAACCGCGCCGGGAGCGAACGAGCGCCCCAGTACGTCCGCTGCCTTGCGGTCTTTCGGCCCGGTTGAAATCCGAACGCGAGGCCTACCGGAGGAAACTGAGCCAGCTCCAACTCGCGCTGGCCAAGGCGCAGGGTGAGAACTTAGAGCTCAGACGGCGCCTCGCCGGCCACGAGGATTAGGGCTAGAGAGATGAGGAGCGGCCCGGCAAGCGGCCGCATTCGGCGGAGTGGAACTAACTACCTGGCCCGGTCGGATCGATCGGCGCACCGTCGCCATCCTCAGGTAGGTCTCCGCGCTCCACCGGTTCGCCCGGAGTCTTGGGAACGTCGGAGAAGAGCAGTTCGAGTTCCGCATCCGATGGCACGTGCACTTTCTTCGCGGCTGTCAGAAGATCCGCTGGCGACGCGTCGTTCATTCCGGATACCCAGATCAGCGCACCGTCTCGCACAGCGACGTACTCGTGGATGCCACCAGCCGACCGATGCCAGACGCCATCCTCATTGGCACACGTCACCGCTCCGCCGGGCGCATCCCAAAGGGGTGTCGCAGCACACGACGCTTCCGTGAGTTCACCGAAATCGCTACGGATGGTCAGCATCGCACCCGTGCTGCTGTTGAACCAGGTAGCCGACATCCCGTCTGCATCACCCGGCCCGACCGACTGCGGTGCGAGATCGTAGCCGTCCACCTCAGTCGTGTACACGAGTTCAGGAGCGATACCAACAGCTCTCGCGAGCTCGGCGATCGAATCCAGGCTCGCCGCATCCGCGCCCGTCGTCGACGCGCATCCAGTGAGAGATACGCAGACGGACGCCACAGATGCAGCCACGGCTAATGTCCACGCCCAAGGAAAGCGACCAGATCGACGCAAGAGCACCCCCTCCTTCGGTCACGGCTGTGCTTGGCGACTCTGCCAATCGCCAGCTCGTACAGTGTGAGTCTACGGTCCGGCCTACCCGGCCGGGGCATGTGCCGACGACGCGCGACAGAAGACCGCGCACAGTGGGGATACGGGGAGTCTGCACGCCCCATCACGAACCGTCAGCGGGACATTGCTTGGGCCCGCATAGACGTGTGACAGCATGTCCCATGCCCACCTTTACCTTTTCCGAGTCGAAGCACCTCCTGCGACATGATCTCGTTGGTCTCTATTCAAGCGTCGGGTGGACGGCGTACGCGAGCGACCCAGATGCCCTTGTCCGTGCGCTGGAGCAGTCGTCGTACGTCCTGACGGCGAGGAACGCGGACGGCGAACTTGTGGGATTGGCCCGCGTCGTCTCCGACGACAGCACTATTTGTTATCTCCAAGACATCCTTGTGAGCCCCAGTCAACAACGCGCCGGCCTCGGCAAGGCCCTGGTAGAAAAGGTCCTGGAGCGCTACGTCCACGTTCGACAGAAGGTACTTCTAACCGATGACGAACCTGGCCAGCGCGCATTCTACGAATCCCTGGGCTTCGTCGAAGGAAGTGACTTCAGCCCGACTCCATTGCGTACTTTCGTTCAAATCGGGGGCTAAGAGCAATCGCCCGTCTTCGAGAGGGGAACGTCAAACGGGACACTCGAACTTCGAGCCTTTCGCTGACGGACGCCGGACCAAAACTGATTTTGTCTAATTCATTTCGTGTCGTGCTCTTGCAGGCGCGGCCGAAACCGCGACCGCTGACTCGGGGGCGTTTGCAGGACGCGTCGGCGCCTCCTGGCGACCAAAACGGTCGGAATGAGAAGGCCGCCTGAAGCAACCGGACCGGCGCCGCTAACATCGTTTAAAAGGACCGCTGACCTCGTTCAATGTCTTCTTGCATCTTCGTCATCGCCTTCGCGACCTCCGGGTTGGAACCCGCCAAGTCCCGCGCGGATCTATTGAACCTTCGTCGTGACGAAAGGAAATAGAACGCCGCGAGGATGGCTAGGGCCAGAACGAGTCCCCCTCCTGCGATGAGCACAATCATTAGGCCGCCTGCAGTCATGGAAGATCCTTTCGCGGTTTCTTGGACATCATCCTTACACGAAACGATGCAGAGAATTAATTATCGTCAGCCGTTCCCTGATTCGCGCTAGAGATCTTCCAGAGTGCTAACGCCTTGCATGAGTGGAAGCTCTGAGCAGGCTCGTATCATACGCCAGCTCCCTCCCGTGCCGCTGAAGATGGGACGGACCGAGAACGAACCATCGAGTACACGACGCCTTGACCAACGAACAAGGCAAAATCAAATTTCAAGTCGGCGTCCGCAAGCCGAACCCGCCACGGGACTATCAAATTTTGAATCTGTCGCTGACTTTGCTGACGCCATTGAGCCGGCCATTCATCGTCGAAAACCTCGCTGAGTAGAAGTGGCGCGTCCCAGAAAACGGATCGTGGGCCTGCGCCTAAATCACGTGCACGCCACAGTTAGGAGCTAACACTTCTGCTATTTCGCCGCAGACCCCCCTGTGGCCTCTTTCGAAGCTGTGCGTTTTGCCTCGGTGGCGATGGTCGCAAATGCCGCTCGCAGCGCCGGTGGGTCTACGACGGTTAGGGGTCTATTAATTAGAAGCAGCCAGCGTGCGATCGCGTTGTAGCTGTCCGCGCCGGCCTGGAGGATTGACGTTTCGGCTGTTTCCTCGGTAATGGTTCCCCAGGCGGCTGAGATCCAGTGGGCGACCTCAGCGCGGGGAGCGTGCACGCGCACGGTCGCGGTGACCTGCCGGACCGCCGCACCGACTCGGCCCGCGACATAAAGATCAAGGTCTTCCGCCGGCGGTTTTCGAGGGCGACTTGAGGCTGTCGTGATGGTGGCATCCTCTAGGCGGTCGACACGAAAGATGCGCCAGTCGTTCGCATCGAGGGAGAACGCGACGAGGTGCCACCGGTTCATCGTGCGAACCAGATGGAGCGGCTCGAGGTATCGGCGATTACTCGATCCCGCGTGGCCCTTGTACGTGACCTCGATTTGTCGACGGTCCCGGCAGGCTCGAGCAAGCAGCACAAGAGTGTTCGTGTTTACGGGCACCGGGTCTGAGCCGATCTGGCTGCCAAGGTCGATGCGGCTGGAGTTCTCTGCCAGGGCGTCGATCGTGGAACGCAGTCGGGGCGGCATGACCCGATTGAGCTTGTCGAGGGCGCTGAGTGCCCCCGGCGCTGCGCCCCGATTGCCTGTCGCGGAGGCATCCTGCAGCGCGAGGAGGGTGGCAATTGCTTCCTCGGCGTCGAACATCAGCGGAGGCAATGTTGTACCGGCTTCGAGCTGGTAGCCACCACCGATTCCATGGATGCTGGCCACCGGGTAGCCCAGATCACGGAGCCGGGCGACGTCGCGTCGAACAGTGCGGGCCGTGACCTCCAGTTCGACTGCTAACTCGGCGGCATTCCACTCCCGGGTGCGTTGGAGCAGCGCTAACAATCTCAGCAGTCGTCCGGAGGTATCCCACATGACATTCATCTTCCACCCTGTTGC
Source organism: Cryobacterium sp. N21 (assembly GCF_002929575.1). Lineage (NCBI taxonomy): Bacteria > Bacillati > Actinomycetota > Actinomycetes > Micrococcales > Microbacteriaceae > Cryobacterium > Cryobacterium sp. N21. The sequence continues at coordinate 38,382 of NZ_PJJQ01000019.1, forward strand.
GGACAAGACCTGTCCGGTACTGCTTCTACGGTGGCAACTGCCCCGCAACCACCGCGCCGAATTCACCTGGAGAATTTCACATGCCCAACGTCACCGCGCTTGCCGCCACCACCGAAATCGTCCTGAACCAGTACCGCACCGATCACACCGTCTCTCCATCGCACTGCCTCACTCTGCAGACGATCGAAGCCGTCCGTCTGGAGCCCGGTCAGGTTCGGGTGCGAAACGATTTCATGCAGATCACCGCCGTCATGGCCGATCTCATGACAGAACATCCCGGCCTTCCGATGCCGCCCTATGCGCTGGGGACGCCGCTCTGGGGCGGAGCCGTTGGAACAGTTACAGAGTCAGCAGCCGACCTGCTGGTCGGATCGGTCGTGACTCACATGAGCGGATGGCGGGAAGAGACCGTTGCCGCCGCGGAAACGTTTTGGCCGGTACCGATCGAGGTACTGCCGGGAGCGGAATACGTGCTGAATCAAGGTGTCACTGCCTATCACGGGATCGTCGATATCGCCCAGGTCCGGGAGGGCGACGTGGTTTTCGTCAGCGGGGCCGCGGGCGGCGTGGGTTCACTCGCCGGACAAATCGCTAAAGCCCTAGGCGCGAAGACCGTCATTGGGAGCGCCGGCAGTGCTGCCAAAGTCGCCTACCTGGTCGACGAGCTCGGCTTCGACGCTGCGATCAACTACCGCACAGAGTCGATCGCCTCCCGCTTGCAAGCACTGGCGCCAGAAGGCATCGACGTCTTTTTCGACACGGTTGGCGGTGACCAATTTGAGGCGGCAGTTCAGGCCGCGGCTCCCGGCGGACGCTCCGCGCTCTGCGGGGCGCTGGCGGGCCAGATCGATGGCGGCGACGCCGGCAGTCCGCGTCTTGACATCATGACGGCCATCGTCAAACAACTTCAGATTCGTCCCTTCTCGACCTTCCACACCCCCGACCAGATCCGAGCCTGGAACCAGCACTACGGGCTCTGGCTCAGTGAAGGCAAAATCATCTTTCCGCACACCATCGTCAACGGCGGCCTCTCAGCTGCGCCGGCGGTCCTTGACGGACTCCTCCAGGGGAAGTTTCGCGGCAACGTCATCGTTCGCCTCGACCGCGAGTGAAACAACACCGCGCTATCCTCGCCGTCTGCAGTATTGCGCAGCTCCTGGTCGTTCTCGATAGTTCAATCTTGACCGTCGCACTGCCGCAGTTGGCAGCCGACCTCGGCATCTCACGCGAAAACCTGCCCTGGGTCGTGAACGCGTTCGCTATTCCGATCGCTGGGCTGCTCCTCGTGTCGGGACGCTTAGCCGATACTTTTGGCGCGCGTCGGATCCTGCTTGTCGGATTTGCTCTTTTTGCAGTGGCCAGTTTGGTCGGAGGGATGGCCCCAACGGCCGGCGTCCTGATCGCGGCGCGCGTGGCCCAAGGAATCGCTGCGGCGCTTATCTCGCCCGCGACGCTATCGCTGCTGTCATATTCCTTTTCTGCAGGCCCAGATCGCGCTCGTGCGTTTGGACTGTGGGGTGCCGCGGCCGGCAGCGGCGGCGCGATTGGCGTTCTCGCCGGCGGCCTCCTGGTCGAGTGGGCGGGTTGGCGGTGGACTCTTCTCGTGAACATCCCGCTGTGCGTGGTTCTCCTTGGCCTTTTAACCATCGCTATCGGCCGCATTCAGCCAGTACAGAAAGACGACCTCGATCTGCCCGGGGCGGCGACCGGAACCGTCTGCGTCACGACCCTGACGCTGGGGTTCGCGTCGCTCCAATCAGAGTGGCTCGACGTCCCCGCGGCTGTCTGGTTGATCACAGCAGCGGTGAGCCTCCTACTGTTCGTATTCATCGAAATCCGATCATCGCCGAATCCCCTGCTACCCCTTCGACGCTTGGCCGGGGAACGAGTGTGGCAGCTCCCCGTGGCGATGCTTCTCGTGGGTGGGGCGATGACCAGTACGTTCTATTTTCTGACCCTGAATTTCCAAGTGCACAGAGAGCTGAATGCTCTGCAAACAGGGTTGTCATTTCTGCCTCTATCCGTGGCCGCCTTTATCGCGGCCGCTGCCTCCCCGGGCATCGTGAGAAAGCTCGGATCCATAGGTTCGGCTGTCCTCGCCGTCTTACTGATGGGTCTGTGTCTGGTCACCATCGCGGCCCTAGCTCAGGATGGTTGGACAGGTGCGATCATTCTGATCAGTGCTGGCTTTGGCGCCGGAATGGGAGTGGCGATCAGTACCCTTGCCAACCTCATCACGGCATCCTGTCCCAGCAGCCTCGGAGGCATCGCCTCCGGAACCCTCACGACTGCCCAGCAGATTGGGAACACCATCGGACTCGCTGCCATAGTCTCCATCGACCTCGGAACCGCATCCCCCGGCCACGATATTGCGTTCCTGGCGGCCGCATTACTGGCACTCATCACAGCCGGATGGCTCGCCTACCAAGCAATGAGACGACGATCCAACAGGTCAATAAATACACCCTCACCACGTCCTGCTGCACACAACAGCCTCTGAATCGTTGCGGCACACCATCGGCTGAAATTGCGCCAATAAAACCGGGTCCCGTAAGACGAACGGCGGATTCAACCGGTCGTCGCAACGATGGGCTTTTCTGGCTCTGATAATAGTCGTTGCATGGCTTCAGCGGGTGTGCTGC